>JAZSHN010000091.1:0-8255 GCA_045533315.1 Eubacteriales bacterium
GGGCGGTTTCAAGATGAACGGGCACCTTGTTTGCGTTAAAGAAATCGCGGAGGAAGGAGGTGTTTGCCTCGCAGATTCCCTTGCCCGTGATGAGGTCGTCCTGCATCTCCACAACAGTGGGCTTTTTGCCCCGGAGATAAAGCTCGTATGCGATTTCACAGCCTGTAAGACCGCCGCCGACGACAACAACGCTTTCGCCAACCGTCTTGTTGCCAAGAAGGAAATCAATTGCCTCTATACCGTATTCCCTAACGCCCTTTACGGGGATAACGTTGGGGGTTGCACCCGTCGCAATAATAACTTCGTCCGCGTCAAGTGCCTTTATATCGGTGATTTCGGTGTTAAGCTTAACCTCAATCGGGAGCTTTCCAACCTCGCGGATATACCACGCAATAAGCTCTCTGTCCTTTTCCTTAAAGGAGGGGGCAGCCGCGGCTACAAACACACCGCCAAGCCTGTTGCTCTTTTCATAAAGAGTTACCGAGTGACCGCGCTTTGTAAGGAGGATTGCCGCCTCCATACCGCCGATACCGCCGCCGATAACCGCGATTTTCTTTGCCTTTTTAGCAGGCTTTATATTATACTTTTTGGACTGCATAGTTTCGGGATTAAGCGCACAGCGCGCAAGCCCCATAGTATCGGTAAGGTCCTGTGTATTATAGTGACCCTTTGACGAGGAGAAGTTAAAGCAGCCCGCGTGACAGCAGATACAGGGGCGAATGTCCTCAAGTCTGTCCTCGATAAGCTTTGTAATCCATTCACCGTCGGCAAGGAACTGTCTTGCTACACCCACACCGTCGATTTTGCCCTCTGCAACAGCCCTTGCGCCCGTTTCGGGGTCCATTCTTCCCGCGCAAACGACGTGAATGTTGTGGAATTTTCTGATATGTGCAACGTCGTCAAGGTTGCAGTTTTCGGGCATATACATCGGCGGATGCGCCCAATACCAGGAGTCGTAGGTGCCGTTGTCCGCGTTAAGCATATCATAGCCCGCGTCCTCGAGATATTTTGCCGCCCTTTCGGACTCCTCCATATTTCTTCCAACCTCTACGTATTCCTCGCCGGGGACTGCTCCCTCTCGGAAGCCCTTCATTTTGGTCTCTACCGAATAACGCAGCGATACGGGGAAATCCTCTCCGCACTCCGCCTTTATTGCCTTTACGACCTCGGCGGCAAAGCGGTAACGGTTTTCAAAGCTTCCGCCGTATTCGTCGGTTCGCTTGTTAAAGAATTCGATTGCAAACTGGTCAAGAAGATAGCCCTCGTGCACCGCGTGCACCTCTACACCGTCAACGCCCGCATCGCGACAGAGCTTTGCGGTTTTTGCAAACGCCTCTATAATCTCGTGAATCTGCTCCACCGTCATTTCGGGGCAGATAATGTCGGGAGCCCAGCGCGCAGGCTGTGCCGAGGGAGATGCAAGCTCGTGGCTCGTGTCGATAATCGGCTTTATAAGTGCGCGGGTGAATTTGTTTTTATGAAGCGGACCGATAAGCTCGGTAATAGCCCAAGAGCGACCCATTCCTGCGGTAAGCTGAATAAAGAGCTTTGCCCCCGTCTTGTGTATTTCGTCCATAAATTCGCGAAGCTCGTCAAACATTTTCGGGTTTTGCCAAAGCCATTTGCCCCAAAACGTATCGCGAAGAGGCGCGATACCGGGGATAATAAGACCGACGTTGT
Source organism: Eubacteriales bacterium (assembly GCA_045533315.1). Classification (GTDB taxonomy): domain Bacteria; phylum Bacillota; class Clostridia; order Oscillospirales; family CAG-272; genus UBA1740. Next base: position 1,681 of record JAZSHN010000091.1, read on the forward strand.
TTTTTGCGCGCTCAAGGAAGAGCTTTGCCGCCTCCTTGTCAAAGCCGCAGCCCGTAAGCTCAAACCAGCCGAAAAGCGAGGTTCCGCCCATAGGACACATTACGATACGGTTTTTAATCTCCACGTTACCGATTTTCCACGGGGAGAAGAGTGACTCGTATTTAGAGTTCATAAATACCTCCATTATTTGTTTTACACCCAACATTATATATTATATCGCGCTAATTGTCAAGTTTTTAACAAGATTGACAACAAAAAGAATAGGTGATATAATAAAGCATAGTCGGGTGCGCTTTACTTATGCGAAATTTCGCACTCGCGGGAGTTTAATATATAGAGAAAGGGGGCGGAAATATGACCGACAGGACAAAATCGATTTTTAAAATTTATTTAAAGGACACGGCGCGTGCGCTTTTGGCATATATCGCGTTTTTGGTTGTATCGGGTGTGCTTTCGCTTCTTTTTATGACGGGAGGCATACAGCTTGCAAACGAGCTTCGTATAGATATGCACCCGTTTTATATTGCGTCGGCAATTTTGCTTCCGCTGTCCTTTTATTCCATATTCCGCGCCTTTGAGCTTCACGACGGCGAGGCGCAGGCGTCATTCCCCTTTGAGAAAATCGACCGCTACCGCTTTTTTGGCGGAATGGCTGTTCTTTTTAAGACAAAGGTGCTTCGGCGAAAGCTGCTTGTAAGCCTTGCGGTGCTTAACGGTGCTGTAATTCTTTTGCCCTACCGCCTCGGCTTCAGGTTTCTTGTCGGCTCGGTTTACCCCGCATTCGATATGTCGCCCGCGGAGGCAAAGCTTACCGTTATGGCGATTGCCTGTCCCGTTCTTTCAACGCTCCTTATCCTTGCAAAGACCTCCGCGCACAAGTGGTGGGTTATCGCACCCACGGGCGAAAGGGATAAAATCCTCGGTGCAAAATCGCACAACACCCGCCTGCTTTTGGAGATAGGTAAAATCGCGCTGGTTTACGGCGTTACCTTTCCGATTTTGCCGACGGTGTTTATGCTTATCCTCTCTATGGTTTTAACCTTCGGTCAGTTCACGCTCTGGATTTGGGTGGCTATTTTCTCCGCGATTTTTCTCGCGTTTGTCATACGCGCGACGCTTGCCGTATCGAAAAGGGTGCGCTTCCTTAAAAAATTGAAAAGGCATATACGCGAAAACGGCTATGAAATTTCAAAAATAGAGCGTCCGATTATGTCTGTGTTTTTCCCCGACAGGGACGAGGACTTTACAATCTCCCGCGACGGCAAATCCTACGCGGTAAAGCTTGTCGGCTCGGCAAGACGCTCCCGCCCTATGTACATAAGCCCCGACGGAGTCATCACCGAAAAGCACACGGTATCCTTTCTTAAAATCACGCTGTTTCACATAATGCACGACACTCGCTACGAGCTTTTGGGCGAAAATCGCGTGGTCGTTATTTGCCCGATGCCGAGGAGGGTTTTCGTCAACTACGGTCGCACCGATACCGCGCCCGACGACGGCGACGGCGGCATTACCCCATCCTACGTTTCGGCGGTTGCCGCGGCAAAGAGCCTCGGCACACGTGGCGGCAGAGCCACCGACCGAAGCATTCACGGACCGGGATATATCTCCGACATCGACCGAGGTATTATAAAGCCGTTTGAAACGGGCGATTTTATCGGGGAGGTAAGGTTTTTCTCTCCCGAAGGATTTTTGAGCGCAATCGACAACGACTATATCGGCAGGAAAAGCGGACATAAATAATTCAAAAGCGTTTAGGATAAATGCCCCAAAGCACCGCTTGTAAAAAACACAAGCCGAAAGCACTCGCAGGGCAAAGCGCGATACGAAAGCGCGACGAATAAAATATATTCAAAAAGCACACGTTACATAAAAATGGCAGAGCCGCATCGGCTCTGCCATTTCGTTTTGCTTTAAATGCTCGAAAGCCTTGAAACAAGCTGCTTTACGCTCGCAACCCTTGAATTATGGGTGTTGATAAACTTGTCGTATTCGGCCTTGTAAACCTCGTACTCCTCAAGCTGCTTTTTATAGGAGGCAAGCTCATCGGCGTAGAAGTTAATCTTGATGTAGTAGGTGTCGGTAAGATAGGAGTAGAAGTCCTCTATCATATAGGTAAAGGCTCTTTCCGACTCGTAAAGCTGAGCCATCTTGTTTACAAATCCGCGAATTTGGGTAATGTCGGGATTTTTACGGACGGTATCAACCTTTGCCTCGTCCTTCTTATCCTCTCTGGTGTCGGCATAGGGCACCCACTGATGCATTGCGGTATAGGTATATCCCTGATCAATCTCGTTTTCATAAACTCCCACGGTGTTCTTGTCGATAAGCTCGATAACAACCGCAAAGGAGATAGAGGGAGTCGTGGGGATATGGATAGCAAGCTTTCCGTACGAGCTTCTGTTGTTTTCGGGAACTCTCTGACCTCCGCTGTTCGGGGTGTTAGCCGAATAGTCGGGACCAAAGGTATAGGAATCCGTAAAGCCCCTTTCTGCGGTATGAACAAAGGTATAGGTGTCCATAATCTCGAACTTAAGGTCGGGACGCGAGGACTCTATTCTCATACGGAGAACGTTTCCGTTTGTGTCGTAGAGATATGCTGTTCTCTTGTTAGCGGAGAGTCTTATGCCGCCTCTGCTTGCGTCAAGGAGATAGCCGCTTCCGTATCTTACGTGAGCGAACCAATACGCCTCCTTTACACCCTCGAAGAACAGCTCATCCTGGATAACCGTGGTCTTTCGGTCGTTTGTAACCATCATACCGCGCGTCCAGGTGGTTGCATTACCCTTTAGCGTTGCCGTCATATCAAGAATAGCATACGAGCCATGCTCGTTAGCGCCGTAGTCAACCATCGGTGCGGTGGAATAAAGGTCCTGACCGTACGGGAGGTTAAGCGGGTCGGAAACGAGAGCGATGGTGTTATTACCCTCGGGCTTCATTACGTAGTATCTGTATCTGGTTGCTTCTCCCCAGAAGCCTGCGGAGTTGTAGTTCTCTGTACCGAGGTCAACAATCCAAACCGTTCCCGCGTTGTGGTAAACGAAGGAGCCTGCGTCAATCTGTCCGTGACCGAGCTTGTTAATACCGCCCATCATACCGACGTAGAGTGCGCCCTTGTCCCAAGAGGAGCGCGCGCAGTAGAGGTCGAGCTGCTTACAGAAGTAGTCGTACTCCATAACCGAGGAATTGCTTTCTCCCGTGGGATAGTAGAAGATGTCGATAAGTGTCGGGCTCTTTCCGTTGTTGAGGTGAGCCAATCTTACGTTTGCGAGGGTTGTATCGCCAAAGTGGTCGGCAACAAAGAAGAAGTAGCCGCCGTCCTGCTGACCCATAGAGCCGTCGTGATAGTTAAAGGTTTTGAAGTCGGAGGACTCTGTATGTACTGCAAAGTAGCAGGTCTGCTCAATACCCCAGCAGTCCATCATACCGTAATCGGTGCCCGCCGCGGTCTTGATAGCCGAGCAAAGCTCGAAGAAGTTGTTGGTACCGTAGCTCCAGTAGCCGGGCGACTCGATATACGCGCCCTCGGGTGCATACTGTGCCATACCGTTGTACATAAGCGTTCTGATATTGCTGGAGATAAGCCAAGCTGACCACTCCGAAGCAGAGCCGTCGATTTCGTACTCCTTGCTGTTGAATGTAATCGTGTAATCGTAGGTGATATCGCTTCCGAGAAGGGCAAGAGCCGAAGATGCCATACCCGCGGTACATACCGCGTTCCAGTTGTTATCTCTGTCGGGGTAAAGGCTTCCACCCGTGCCGACGGGCGGGCTCTGATACTCGGTAAAAATACCCTTTGTGGAGAGAATGCCCTCAAGAACACCCTTTACGTAAAGGATTTCCTCAAGCTTTCTTACGTCATACTTTGTATTACCTGCCTCGTAAAGCTCCACGTAGAAATTATACATCCAGTCGAGATAAAGCGAGAAGGGCTGCGAGCCGTCGGCACAGTTAAGGAAGTGTCCGGGGCCCCAATGCTTCCACTTACCAAGCTCGATTGCAATATCGTACGCAACCTCAAGAAGTCGGGAGTCGCGCGTAATCTGGTATGCGAATGCAAGATATTCAAGACGGACGGTTCTTTGGTCTACCGCGGAGCGTCCGCCCGCAAGGTCGTATCCCTTTCCGTCGCCGTCAGCCGAAAGACCCGTAAGGTTGTAGTAGGGCTGAATAAGACCGTAGTTGGAGATATACACGCTCTCTGCGGAGGATTGGCTTCTTCCCTTGCCCGAGAAGGAAAGCCTCAAGCCGTTTTCAAACTCAAAGATTCCAACCGTCTGGTTGCCCGAAATCTGAAGCCATTCAATTTGCTCCTCCATGGACATAAGACCGAGGTAGTTGCCCTCCTCGTCAAGCTTTCCGTAGAGGAGAAGTGCCTCGTATCCGTTCCAAAGATGCTTGAGAATGTAATTCTGCATGGTCGGGTCGTAGTTTTCGTCACCCTCCTCTGCATAGAAGATGGCACGAAGCTCGTCAAACCTGTCCTGTGTGGTATGAAGATAGGGGTGTGTGAAGTTGTTGGTGTTCTCGCGCACGTCCTCGTAAATCTCCTCTGCGGAGGCATAGTCGAACACAAACCACTTCATAAGGTCCATCATTACGTTAAGGTCTATATTTCTGTCTATAAGCGTCGGGTCTGACGACTGGGAAACAACGATAAGTCCCATATCGTCGTAATCGACGTAATAATCGGGGAGGATAGTAGCAATGTCGTAAAGGTTAATCGCAAGATATTTTTTATCCTCGTCGCCATCGGGATAATAATATCTCGGAGCGTTCATAAGCTGAACACGCTCTCCACCTACGGTTGCGGTGTTCGACTGTGTAGATATGAACGAGGAGGAAGTACCCGTGGAAATATCGATGAATATTCCGTCCTCATGCTTATAAAGCGGATAGCCGCAGTATTCGAGTATCGGCTCGAGAGCCACCCAAATAACTCCGTTTTCGTCCATAAACGGTGCGCCCCAAACCTCGCCCGCGTCGTTTTCAAGAACGGGAACGCGAAGCTCGTCTCTTACGTTCTTGTCGGCAAGGCTCCAGAATCCCTTTCCGTTATACGCGTAGTCAACGTTAAGCTTAAGAGCATAGCACTCGTTGATATAGTCGTTTTTGGTTTTATTCTCCGCGCCCGCGGAGTTGCTGAGAATCTCAATGGTCTTGGAGTAATCGGTATTAACCTTCGATCCCTTGTTGGTATCGTCGATCGAAACCTGACCGTACTCGTTAGAGTACTTGTAAATCTGGATATTGTCAAAGCAGACGGAGGTGCCGCGGTCGGTGTTTACCTGCTGCTGCGTGTGCTGAATACGAATAAGCTGTACTCCGCGTCCTGTGGCACCCTTGCTTCGTCCGGTGAAGGTGTTGTAGTGGGTAAGCTCTCCCGTCTTGCGGTATTCCTCGGTATTGCCGTAGTAGATGCTGTATTGGAAGTAGGTTTTCTCCTCTGTTTCGGCATTGCCGTCGTGGTCGTAATCAAAGTTGAAAACAAACGCGATGTGCATCCACTCGTTGGTAAGCTCAAAGGCGGGCGTGCTTGCCATCGGGCTGTTTGCTTCCTCCACGTTGGTGTTCTCGTGGAAATAAAGCTGGTTATCCTTTATGGAAACAAGCTGGTAGTTATTTCTGCTCTTCGAGTCTGCGCCCGCAGTACCGAAGTGAATGAGTTGTGAAATATTGGTCCAGTCGTCGGTCTTGATATCAAACTCGAAAACCGTACCAACCCTTTCGTTGGTATCAAGCGAGAACTGTGCCAAAACGTTGTTGCCGGAGTCAACCGTGAATCTCCAAAAATAGTTGTAGGAATAATCCTCGTTGGTCTCGTATTCAAAGGTTATGGGCTCGGAGCCGGTGGGTATATTACCCTTTGAAGCACCGTTCCAAAGATCCCATCCCTCGTCATAGGTTCTGTTGTACAAAACCTCAAGTTCGGGGATTTCGGGTTCTTCCTCTGTTCCCTCGCCGGAAGTTTCGGCGGACGCAAAAATTGCGAGCATGGAAACGAGGGAAGCAATTATGAGAATTGTGGCGACAAGTCTCAAAAGCTTGCTTTTCATTAAAAATATCCTCCTTGCGTATTTTACTGATTTTAGCATAGCACGCGATTTTTTGAAAGTCAATACGGCAAAATAAAATAAATTAAATAGTGAGGGCAAGATACACAACAGCCCGCCACCCGTTATGTTGCTTTTTCACAAAAGGCAGTCTGCTGCATTTCTCCAAGTAAGTAAACCTTACCATTTTTCAACCGCAAAGCAGTACAAAAAACGCACTCCGATGCAATAAAGAGAATCGGCGAGGTGTCGCATATTAGCCGTTAAAGCCTCGCACCGCCAAGCAGCACAATGCTTGTACCAAAGGCTCCCTTTGGGAGGAAGCTGGCGCCAAAGGCGAGCGAAGGAGAGCGCGAGAGCCTTTCATTGTATCCAAATATCGGCGATGCCGAAAGACCCGCAGAGAGCCTTGTAGTGTTCAGCCTTCTCTTGCGAGAGAAGGGGGACCGCTTGCGGTGGATGAGTAGCCCCCCGCCCCACCCCCCAGAGGGCCCTGTAAGTCGGATCGGAGCCCTGTCGTGC
>JAZSHN010000008.1:0-20574 GCA_045533315.1 Eubacteriales bacterium
TGAACAACTTGCTTGTCTTCCTAAGACCGCTTGGCCTCCGACTTCAACGATTTTATGAACAATCGCATTGCCATCAATATGGCGCTGAAGGAGCTTGCGGGACCCGGCGGAAACATCATTCTTCCGCTTGAATGGTTTGTCGACGATATTTGCTACGTGGAGGCAACCGAATGGGTTGAAAATCTTATCAGCGATGATGCGATTTTAAAGCTTTCGATGGAGGAAATCAAATTCGTTATGCTTACCGCGGCGGGCGCGCTTAACAGCGTACACAGAAAGAACATCGTGCACAGCGACCTGAAGCGCACCAACCTTCTTGCCGCCCGCAATTCCGCGGGTCGCGCTGTCGGAAAGCTTATCGACTTTGACAAGAGCTATTTCGTAAACAACGTGCGAGAGGATGAGCTTGGCGGCGACCAGTCCTACCTTTCCCCCGAGCTTGGCTATACCATTATGACCGACCTCTCGGAGGAGGGAATTGCCCTTCTTTCCACAAAGTCTGATATTTTCTCGCTCGGACTTATATTCCACAACTATCTCGCGGGCGGTGATATGCCCGAATACCGCGACCTTCCCGACCACCTTGCGGCAAGGCTTGCGGAGGGGAAGGCGGTCTATTGCTTCGAGGCGCTTCTTACCGAAAACGGAAAGCTCGTTATCTCCAAAAAGATAAAGGAGCCTTACCTTGTAAATCTTCTTTGTGCAATGCTCCAGCCCGAGGCGGAGGACAGACCCACCGCACTTGAGGTTGTTGCCGCGCTTCGCGACAAGAGCATCATTCCTCTCAAGGAGGGCTCGCGAATTATTCAGGCGGACGGCACCGCTTCCGCAAAGGCATCGACGGCTGTCAAGACGGCGGCAAAGCCGACAGTAACTCCCGCAAAGACCGAGCCAAAAACGGTTTCTGTTCCCGAGGGATTTTGCGAGGCTTGGCCCGAGCATGGAATTGCACTCAACGTTGACAAGCTTCGCTCGGTTGGCTACGTAGCCGCAGAGCAGGTTGTACAGGGCACGAACAAGGGCTATAAGCTCTATAAGGCGGACGGCTCTTCAAAGGTTATGCTTCCTGCCGTTATGAAGCTTACGGGCTTTGCTACCGCGACGGCAGCACCCGCCCCCGCACCCGCCCCGACAGCCGAGATTGAGGACGACGGAACGCTTTGGCCGGAGGATGCGGGCTATGCCTTTAACCTTGACGTTGTCAAGAAGGCGGGCTATGCAAAGGTTGCAAAGTGTGTCAAAAACGGAAAACAAATGTATGCTCTTATTAAGGCGTCGGGCGAGCAGAGGGTTGTAAGCTTCAGCAATATGAAGCTCCTCGGCTACGTTGTAAAGGCGTAAAAAGGCGCGGGGCCGATAATCGACGGTGCGCCGTGAGAAATTACACGGCGTGCCACTTTATTAATCAAGAAAGGAAAATTACTTATGGCTTGGGTATGTAGCGTTTGCAGCAGCAACAACCTCGATACAAACGCAGTCTGTGAAATCTGCGGCGAGCCAAGACCCGCGGCGGCGGTAGCACCAAAAAGCACCTCCGTATGCACCCTCACTCAAACGAGGGCGAGGGAGAAGTGCAATTATGCCGACGTCACAGTTCCGGAGGAATATAACGTAATCGGAGAGGACGCCTTCAAGGGGCGTACCGACCTTTATACCATACGTATTCATTCGGGCGTAACGAAAATTATGCGCGGTGCGTTTGACGGCTGTACGAATTTATACAGCGTTTACGTTGACGGTCGTCTGTCAAGCATCGGCGCGCGTGCGTTTGCGAACTGTAAATATCTCTCTCCCGAAAAGCGTCCCACCGCCGATACGGTGGCAAAGGATGCCTTCGTCGGGTGCAGTCCCACGCCCATCGGTATGCCCTCCCGCACCGTAGGTGCGCGACCCGCCGCAAAAAAGACGGGAAGCACCGCTGCGGGCTACGGCCGTTCGGCAGGCGCGTCGGGAACAAAGACCGGTACAACGACGACGTCGGGCAGCTCTCCGTTTACAACCGAATTCTCAAAAACAGGGGCAAGGACCTCGACCACCTCTACGGCTACGAAAACGGGTACGTCCACGGCAACGGGGACGACCGCAACGCCAAGACCCTCTACCGCGCCCCGTCCGACGCCGCCTCCGCCCCCCCGTCCGGGCTATACGCCTCCGCCGCCTCCGAGAAAAGCACCTGCTCCCCCTCCGCGTAAAAGGCCTGCGGACGGCTTTACCGAAACCTTTATAAAGCTTCCGCTTTGTCTTTTGATTGCGCTTGCCGCATTTGTCGGGCTGTTCCTCTTTACCGATTGGGGACTTCTCGCAACGAGAGAGGCGTGGCAGACGGCGGGCGGACTTGCCGCGATTTTCTTTGTCGGTATGCTTACTCACCACCTCTATTCGGAGGAAAAATACACGGCAATAGCGGGCACGCTTTCGGTTGCCACGGGCTTTTCTCTGCTCGTTTGGCTCTTTGGCGGCATCGACACGACAATTGCCGCAATTTTGACCCTCGGCGTGGGTATGCTGTGTGCCATATTCTCCTACCTCGCATTCGACAACGTGAAATCGGGGTGCGGCTGGTGGATGGCACTTCTCGGCATTGGCAATCTCGTAAATCTCATATTTGTACTGATACGCTTTAATTATTTCGTAACACCCGCGCTTTGGCAGGTGATGATTGCGGAAATGATAATAATTGCCGCAGCTACCGTTATTCACGAAGCAATTGATATGAACGATTATTCGTTCGTTATCGGAATTTCGGTATTTGGCTTTTTCGCGGTTGGTCTGGTGCTTTGGATTTTCGGCGCACACGCAACCCACCTTGTCAGCGTGCTTTCGCTCGGTCTTATCCTTTTTGACGTTGTCGGTGCTGTAAAATCCTTTGACGACTACGAAACGGGAAGCGGCGTCAGCTGTATAATCTTCGGCGTGCTTCAAGCCGCGCTTTTCGTCCTGACGCATATTGTTTACGCATAAAGGGCTATCCGAAAAGCGAGCTTGATAATCTACAACGAACAGACCGAAAAGCAACTGCTCGGTTAATCCCGATGGTTGGTCCGCGCGAAGCGGAATTTATAACCCCATCCCCCGACCCGTGTCAAATTATCGGGCGGGGGATGTACCGATTTTAAAAAAGAAAATGACAACTGTTATTTACATATAACCGTCGGCACTGTCGGCGGCTTTCGTTAAAGGAGAGAATATGTCAACCGAGGTAAAGGAAAAAATAAAGGCGGATATTCTCGCCTTCAATGAAAAGACAGTGATACGAAGCCCCGCGGCGGAGCGCCTGCTTTTTGAGGTGCTTAACGAAAACCCCGAAATCTTTGCATATATTTCGGGCTATTCCGCCGCCCCCTCGCTTATGGAGCGCGGTCTTGTTTTCAAGATATCCTACGATAATACCGACGTACCGCTGAAAAACATTTACTACGTTTCGTCTGCTGATAAGCTTGAGGATATTTATCACTCGGCAATTTCCCGATTTCTTCCCGCGATAATTATTGTTACCCCCTCCGCTATCGACGTGTGGCGCTCTTATTCGGACTTCAACGTCGCGTACGGTGGCTTTTATTCCAATCACACGGGCACCGAAAAGCGCGGCTGGAGCATGGGGCGCGGCGGATACTCCTTTCACCGATTTGATTTCAACTATCGCATCGGACGGCTGAAGCTTACGATGATGGAGCGAGATGTTGACAAGGAGGTTGCCCGCCTCGAAAAAATACTTTTTCACCCCGATATGCGCCCCGAAACAAGGGCGTACATTGCCCACAACTATCTTGCGCGCACCGTTGAATATTGGTTAAAGGAGGACGCAAATCCGCTTGAAATGTCCTACCGCCAGAGTGCTTACGGCGCGCTTATTAACAAAAAATGCGTGTGCCAGGGCTATGCCGAGGCATACAAGCGGCTTCTCGATACACAGGGTATTGCGAATTACGTCCTTTGCGGAAAGGTAAAGGAATCTACCGTTCACCACGCATGGAATGCGATAAGCTTTGACGGGCGCGATTTTTACCACGTTGACGTAACCTGGGACTCTCGCGGCGGGGGACTTTCCTCGCAGCAGTATTTTTGCAAAAGCGACGCGTTTATGCGCCCCACCCGAATTTGGACACGGCGTAACGGCGTGGTTTGCAATTCCGAAACTAATATCACAAGAATCGCAAAAGAGGATATATTCTTTAACAAGGCAAAATACTTGCGTTGCGGCATCGACCCCGCAAACTTCTGATATTGGGTGACGGCTTTCGCATTGTCCGACCTGCCGAAAGCACCCCGACTGAAAGGTATAAAATGATTGGTTTTTTAATTAAACACAGAAAAAAGCTTATATGCATTGCGCTTCTTGTCGCGCTCTTCGTTTCGGCCTTTGCCGTATACGTCGGCATATACTACCGCGCCGACGGGGAAGCGATAGAGGCATATCTCTCGAATTGCGATGTAGAGGTGGAGGAAACCTCCGCGTTTATTGCCGTAGGTGATAAGGAGGCAAAGCGAGGACTCGTATTTTACGGCGGAGGAAAGGTTGCGGCGGAGGCTTACCTGCCGCTTGCGGCGGCTCTTGCGGAGCGCGGAATATTCACCGTGATAGTAAAAATGCCGTTTAATCTTGCGGTTTTCGGTATAAACCGCGCAAGCAGGGTAATAAGAAAATATTCCTCTGTTGAAAAATGGTTTGTCGGCGGTCACTCGCTCGGCGGAAGCATGGCGGCAAGCTATGCCAAAAGCCACGACCGCAAGGTCGCGGGCGTGGTGCTTCTCGGAGCCTACTCCACTGCAAATCTTTCGGACACCGACCTTTCGGCATTTGTCGCATACGGCTCGGAGGACGGAGTGCTTAATATGAAAAAGTACGAGAAAAATCTCTCAAAGCTTCCCGAAAATACCGGCTCGCTCGTCATTCAGGGAGGAAACCACGCGGGCTTTGGAATGTACGGACCGCAAAAGGGTGACGGCGAAGCCAAAATAACCGCATCGGCTCAAATTGCGCTTGTCGCGGAAATGATTGACGGCTTTACAAGACGGTAGGACACCGACCTTGCATAAGGTCCTCGCATCCTATCGCAAAATAAATAACCGATTAAAAAACACGCTCCACCGCAAGAACGGGTGGGGCGTGTTAAATTTTAGTGAAAAAAGCTCCGTTTTTGTAATACCGTAGGAAAAACGGAAGCAAAACGAATGTAAACCGAAGCTTACATTACCGCCTTTTCGCGGCTCTTTTCGTCCTTTCGTTAAGCTCGCGAATTTTCGTCTTAAGACGCTCCGTGTTATACCTTGGGCAAAGCCGATAGGTCCAGTTGCCCTCCGACACCGACGGGGTGTTCATTCTGCCCTCGCTGTTTTTTAATTCAAGGTAGTCCTGCATTGGCACAACGGCAAGGACTGCCCTTGAGGAGAGCGAAAGCTCGATAAGGTCGTAGGTGCGGCTTTGCCCCTTTCTGTGCGGGCATTCGCGGTTAAAGCGTTTTTTTGCCTCGCCCGTGAGAGAGGCGCACCAGCTTCTTACGCAATCGGCATCGTGCGAGCCGGGATAGGCAACGCAATTGTCGGTGGTATACATACGCGGCAGGTACTCGTTGTCCTCGTTGAAAAATCCGAATTGCAGCATTTTCATTCCGGGAAATCCCGTAAAGGAAAGAAGCTCGCGCACATCGTCTGTTATAAAGCCGAGGTCCTCCGCAATAATTTTTGCTTTTGGAAATTTTGCTTTGATTTTGCCGAACAGAGATATTCCGGGGGCGCTGTTCCACCAACCGTTTCTTGCCGTTTCGTCACCGTAGGGGATTGTATAATATCCCGCAAAGCCCCTGAAATGGTCGATACGAAGAATATCGTAAAGCTCAAAGCTTGCCTTTACCCTCTCGCACCACCAGCCAAAGCCGTCGCGCTCCATTTTTTCCCAGTTGTAAATCGGATTACCCCAAAGCTGACCGTCGGGGGAAAAGCCGTCGGGAGGACAGCCCGCAACCACCGTCGGGTTGTAGTTTTCGTCAAGCAAAAACTCCTCGGGAGCGCGCCAAACGTCAACGCTGTCGTGGGCGACGTAAATCGGCATATCTCCGATAATCACAATGCCCCTTTCGTGTGCATAGTCTGAAAGCTCTCGCCACTCTATGTTGAATTCGTATTGAAGCCAAAGCCAAAAACCGCACTCTTTTGCAAATAAAGCTTTGCATTTTCTTGCGTTTTCAACCGTTTTATGCTCGTTGTCCCATTCTGTCCACGGACGAAATCCGTAATGCACCTTGAGCGCCATAAACAGAGAATAGTCAAAAAGCCTCTCGCCACCCTTTTTTACAAAGGCGCGAAATTCCTTGCTCCCCTCGCCGCCGTTTCCTTGGAAGCGGGCGTATGCACACCGCAAAAGCGGGTACCTTTCGTTAAAAAGAAAGCCGTAGTCGACGCGCGCCGTGTTATGCTCTGCGCCCTTTAGCTCCGCGCGGGTAAGCAGTCCCTTCTTATAAAGAATTTCGGGGTCGATGAAATACGGATTTCCCGCGTAGGAGGCGGGGGATTGATACGGACTGTCGCCGTAGGAGGTGGGATTAAGCGGCAAAACCTGCCAGCATTTTATACCGCATTCGTGAAGAAAATCAACGAATTTATATGCCTCCTTGCCAAAGCCGCCGATACCGTATTTCGAGGGTAGCGAGCTTACCGAAAGGAGGATACCGCTTCCTCTTTTGAAGCCGAAATTTTTGAGTGTAGCCATAAATTACTCCGCGCGGGCGGTATGCCCGAAAAAATAGATGCCACCATTATAGCACACTTGCCGCCGAAAAGCAATCCGCGTTATTGACAAAAATAATTGTTTTTGGTACAATTAAAGCACAAAAGTGTTTTTTGGGAGGATAGTATGGACGATATTTCAAGCAAGTATCACGTTGATATCGTTTTTTGTATCGATATGACGGGCAACGTATCTGCCATAGAGGATGTCAGAAGCGGACTTCGCGGCTTTAAGCAAAGCCTTTGCGACCCGACGCTTTTACATAATTTCCACGAGGTTGCCGCGCTACGCGTCCGCTTTATTCTTTTTAAGGACTACTCGTTTGATAAAGAGCCGATGCTGGAGTCGCGCTTTTTCACGCTTGATGACGAGCTTGATGAGGCACTCGCGTTTTTGGACGGAAGGTATCCGTCGGGCGGCGGCGATTTACACGAAAATGCGCTTGAGGCGCTTGCTCTTGCGATGAAATCCGATTGGGTTGAGAAGGAGCTTTCACGCCATATTATCATCCTCGCAACCGATGCTCCCGCAAAGCCGCTTGGCGAGCCGACGGACTGTACGGGCTATCCCGAAAATATGCCGAAAAGCTTTGACGAGCTTCATAAAATATGGGAAAACGAAATGAAGCGAAAAGCAAAGCGGCTCTTCGTCTTTGCTCCCGAAGCGGAGCCGTGGTGTAATCTTGTTGATTGGACCAACACCTTTCACACCGTCGTCAAGGATAATCTTTACGACGTTGATATTATGAAAGCGTTGATTGATTTTTCGCGTTGCTTTTCGGTTATTTAAGTATTGAGTAGGAGAATGTTATGGACAAGCCCTTTGAAAATTTGCCGTACGGAATAGATATGGTTTTCTGCTTTGATATGACGGGCGGAATGGTGGCACTGGAAGACTTCATATATGAATTCAAGGATTTTTACGTCAATTACAACGAAAGCTTTGAGGCTTGCGGAAGGGAGATAAAGAAATTCCGCATACGCTTTGTGCTGTTTAAGGATTATGCCGTCGACCCCGAGCCGATGGTAGAGTCGCAATTTTTCACTCTGCCCGAGGATATGGAGGAGGCTTTCGCCTTTGCCGCGACGGTTGGAAAGGGCGGCGGCGGAGATTTGCCCGAAAATTCGCTTGAGGCACTTTCTATTGCGATGGACTCGGAGTGGGATAATGAATACGACCTTCGCCGCAGGATTATTGTTCTTGTCACCGATGCCTCTCCGCTTGCTCTCGGCAAGCGTGCGGACTGTCCCGCTTATCCCGAAAATATGCCGAAAAGCCTTGAGGAGCTTCGTGAAAAATGGGACTCGCTCGGCAGGTGGAGAAGAATGTACCTCTTTGCTCCTTCGTGCGAGGAGTGGGATAGGCTTTGCGAGTGGGATTGCGTTTGGCAAACGCAGATTCCTGCGGGCGCGTGTGCCAGCGACGTTGAATATTTCCCCGTCCTTGTCGATGCGTTTTATTGATTTTTGCAAGGCGGCCGAAAAAACACTCTGCGACAATTGCGGCAAACGCTCTATGCCGATTTCTACGAAAGCATTATGCTTATTGCGATGAGGCTAATGAATTTTGAAATTCGCCCCTTTGGGGCGTTTTTCTTTTTGGATTTTGATTGAATTTGCCCGTAGCGGGTGCTTTTTGGTGCGGCGCGGCGGCTGTTTTTCTGTCAAAAAACGGAGCATACTTGACAAAGGCGCACTTTGGTATTATAATATAAAATTGTAAAAATATGCGCATAATACGCGCGAGAGCCGAAGACGCCGCAAACGGGCGGCAGGCTACAATACAAAATGCGGCGAAAACCGACCGCAAACGAAACGGAGAAAATATGTCACGCTATCAAAATGAAATCGAAAGAAGGCGCACGTTTGCCATAATATCTCACCCCGACGCGGGTAAAACCACCCTTACCGAAAAGTTTTTGCTTTACGGCGGCGCAATTCAGTCGGCGGGAAGCGTTAAGGGAAAGCAGTCGGACAAGCACGCGGTCTCCGACTGGATGGATATAGAAAAGCAGAGGGGTATCTCTATCACCTCCTCGGTTTTACAGTTTGAATACGACGGGTATTGCATCAACCTGCTTGATACCCCGGGACACCAGGATTTCTCGGAGGATACCTACCGCACGCTTATGGCGGCGGACAGCGCGGTAATGGTCATCGACGCAGCAAAGGGTATAGAGCCGCAGACGAGAAAGCTTTTCAAGGTCTGTGCTATGCGAAATATACCGATTTTTACCTTTATCAACAAGATGGACAGAGAGGCAAAGGACCCGTTTGAGCTTCTCGGCGAGCTTGAAAACGAGTTCGGCATCGGCACCTATCCGATGAACTGGCCCATCGGCTGCGGTCAGAGGTTTAAGGGCGTTTTTGACAGAGATAAAAGACAGATTTTGTCCTTTGACGATGCACATAGGGGCAGGGAGCTTATTCACGGAATAAAGTGCGACATCACCGATACCGAAAAGCTTGACGAGCTTATCGGCGAAAGCCTTCGCACAGAGCTTGTGGAGCAGGTGGAGCTTCTCGACGTTGCCTCCTTTGAATTTGACCTCGACGCGGTAAGAGCAGGAAAGCTCTCGCCCGTTTTCTTCGGCTCTGCGCTTAATAACTTCGGTATTGAGCCGTTTCTTGAGCATTTCCTTAAAATGACTACCTCTCCGCTGCCGCGTGTTGCAGACGGTGTACAGATAAATCCGTTTGACGAGGGCTTTACCGCATTCGTCTTTAAAATTCAGGCAAATATGAACAAGGCGCACCGCGACCGTATAGCGTTTATGCGAATTTGCTCGGGTAAATTTGAGCGCACAAAGGATTACTACCACGTACAGGGGAACAAGTCGTTTCGTCTTTCCCAACCGCAGCAAATGATGGCATCGGAAAGAGAGGTCATCGACGAGGCGTATGCGGGCGATATTATCGGAGTATTTGACCCCGGCATTTTCTCAATAGGTGATACTATTTGCGAAAAGGGTATGAAAATAAAATTCAAGGGCATTCCCACCTTCGCTCCCGAGCATTTTGCAATGGTAGAGCAGGTTGACTCTATGAAGAGAAAGCAGTTTGAAAAGGGAATGAACCAAATCGCCCAAGAGGGAGCAATACAGATATTCTTCGAGCCGAATTCGGGTCTTGAAAGGGTTATTGTCGGCGTTGTCGGCGTGCTTCAGTTCGAGGTCCTTGAGCATAGGCTTAAGAGCGAGTACGGCTGCGACCTTCGTCGCACAAACCTTAATTATCAGCAAATTCGTTGGATTGAAAACGAGGACCTTGACCCCAAAACGCTGAAGCTCTCGCACGATACGAAGTGGGTACAGGACTTCAGGGGAAAGGACCTGCTTATCTTCACCTCCGAGTGGGCAATCCGCTGGGTTATGGAGGATAACCCCGAACTCCGACTTGCCGAATTCAGCCGCAACGACGACTGATTTTTAAAAGTGCGTATAGCCTATCTTGACGCAAATCGGGTTGAGCATGGCGAAAACGACAACTAAACTTTACATTGAGGTTTCTTTATGAGAATGAGAAAGAAAAAACACGGCGGGGAGCGTCTTGATGCCTGCCGTGAATATATCTACACCCACGAGGGAGAGCCGATGACATCTCCCACCGCCTCTGTATTCGGAATGCCCGAGGCTCCCGTTTTTCTTGAGATAGGCGCGGGAAAGGGAGGCTTTGCTGTGGGAATGTGCGGCCTTTACCCAGACGCGTGCTATTTTGCGATGGAAAGGGTAAGCGATTGCGTGGTCCTTGCCGCGGAGAGGGCAAGGGAGGAGGTAAAGGGCGGAAAGCTGCGCTTTATCGTCGATACTGCGGACAATCTTATGAAAATTTTCGCGCCCGAAACGCTTGACCGCGTTTTTCTTAATTTTTCCGACCCCTGGTCGAAAAAGGGATACGCAAAGCGCAGGCTTACTCACCGCCGTTATCTTGCCGTCTACTTTACGCTTTTGAAGGACGGAGGGGTGCTTCGCTTTAAAACGGATAACGTCGGACTTTTCGACTTTACGCTTGAGGAATTGGAGGCGGTGGGGCTTACCCCGCGTATCGTTACGCGCGACCTGCACAGCTCCCCGTTTGCGGAGGGTAACGTCGTCACCGAATACGAGGCGAATTTCTCCTCGCAGGGGGTCAGCATCAATATGCTTGAGGTTGTAAAGCCCGATGGCTTTAAGCTTGAAATCTCCGAGGAGCTTCGCGAGGGAAGGCGGATTTATCCGCGGAGCTGATTGGCTTTTCAGCCCGCATTTTGTGGGCAAGGCTTTAAATTTTAACGCCCGCATTTGTGGGCAAGACTTTAAATTTCAATGCCCGCATTTGTGGGCAAGGCTTTAAATTTCTTTACACGGGTGGCAGCTTGCACCCAAAACGCAACGAAAGGCATTACAGTATGAACTTTACGGATGAAAAGGGTATCCACGATGGGCATCGCGCCCGTATGAGGGATAAGCTTGTCACCCACGGACAAAGGATTTTTGACACCTACGAGCTTCTTGAAATGCTTTTATACCACGCTGTACCGCGGGGAGATACCAACCCCCTTGCGAAAAGACTTCTATCGGAGTTTGGCTCGCTTGACGGTGTGCTTTCGGCAAAGCGTGAGGAGCTTATGGCTATTAACGGAGTCGGTGAGCGCACCGCCTCGCTTATTATTACCGCGGGCGAAATGCTTGCGGAGGGGGAGCTGTCGCAATATAACGGCAGAGCCTCGGAATTTGACGACTTCAAGGCGGCAGGTAAATTTGCGGTTAATTATATGAATGAGCGAAAGGGGCTTTCCGTTGCCTGCTTTTTGCTTGACGGGGGAATGAATCTTCTCGACGTTATAGAGCTTTACAAGGTTGATTTTGGCTCTGCCGCTGTGCGCTCAAGGATATTTATCGACCGAGCCATGCTTGCGGGCGCGACGCTCGTTATATTTGCTCATAAAAGACCGCACTCCGCGCTTTGCGTTTTGCCGTGTGATTATGAAACCTCAAAAATGCTTGCCGCCGACCTCGGTGCTGTCGGAGTGCGGGTGGTGGAGCATTACGTGGTTTCGGATACCTCCTATATCGGTGCGAGCGACAGCGGATTTACAAGGTTTACGAACGATTCGGAGGCTCTTTCCCGATTTATCCTTTCAAAGAGGGAGGCGCGGAATGTATAACGATTTTGGTACAGATCTTACGGTTGAATATTTGACACGGCTCCTGTCCTTTGTTCTGCACGACGGGGCGGAGCAGACCGCAGCACGCCTTGTTGAAAAATACGGCAGGCTCGACCTTTTGGCATCTGCGAGAAGGGAGGACCTCATCGAGATTGAGGGTATGACCGAAAGCGCCGTAAATCTTTTGACGGTGAACGTCGCCCTGACCTCCCGCCGTATAACCGACGGCTTTGAATTCGGCATAAAGCATACGGATGGCGAAATTGCCGATTATTTTATCGGACTGTATTACGGAGCTGCGGTTGAAACCGTCTATATGCTTATCCTTGATAAAAGGGGCAGGGTGATGTCGCTCGAATATATGGGAGAGGGCACGGTCGGTGCCTCCGACGTCTACCCGCGAAAGCTTCTTGAAACGGCGGTAAGAAATCGTGCCGCCGCGGTTATAATTGCTCACAACCATCCCCGCGGGAGAGGTATCCCGTCGGATGACGATAAATACACGACCGAGCGACTTATGCGCCTTTTCGGAAACGCGGGTATAGAGCTTCTGGCTCATTATGTCGTATCCGAGCGCGAGGTAAGCAAGGTTGAATTGGGAGAGAACGCCATCTGATTTTAACGAAAACATAAATTGCGAATTGTCAAAATGCAGCTTTGCACCCGCAAAAAATTAACACGGGTGCGGCAATAACCCGAAAAGGAGAAAAAAATGACCTTTTTGACCGACCACTTTCTCGGCACTATGGTGAATTTTGCCACGGTGCTTTTGCTCGGCATACTCGGCTCGTTTATTAAAAAGGGCTTGCCGCGGCGAATAACCGATGCTGTTATGGTTGCTGTCGGTGCCTGCGTCGTTTATATCGGCATCGACGGAATATTGGAGGCAGCACCCGCGGTAAGCGAGGAATGCGTGCTTTCGGCGGGCCTTTTTAAGGCACTCATAATGATACTTTCAATGTCGGTCGGTACGCTTATCGGCGAGCTTATCGATATTGATAAATGGATAAAGCGGCTCTGCGATTTTCTCTCCGCGCACGTAAAATTCTCCGAGGGAAGCGAGAATTTTTCAAAGGGCTTTGTGTCCTGCTCTCTCTTGTTTTGCGTGGGTGCGATGACGATAAACGGTGCAATAGCCGACGCACAGGGCGACCCCTCTCTCCTTTTGGCAAAGTCGGTAATCGACGGTATATCCGTCTTGATAATGTCGGGCACGATGGGGATAGGCTGTGCCTTTTCGGCGTTCTTTGTCCTTGCTTATCAGGGTACGATTACGCTTATGGCGTTTCTGCTTGTGGGGGTGCTTTCGGCGTCGACGCTTACCTATATGTCTGTGACGGGCTCGCTCGTCATTCTGCTTCTCGGCACGAACGTTATCGGTATAACAAGGGTCAAAACCGCAAATATGATTCCCGCGCTCTTTTTGCCAATTGCCTTTGAGGCGCTTTTGAAGCTGATTTTCTGCTAACCCTCATCGCACTTGATTTAAGAGAAAGGCAGGCGCTTTTAAAGCCGATTGTCGGCTAACCCGCATCCCGTGTCAAATTTTGCGTTACTTTTTCTATGACAAGGCTTTCGGGATTGCAAATAAAAGTTTACATACGCGAGGTGAAAAAATGGATAAAATTGTTGGCGGCGAGTTCTACGGCGAGCGCGCGCTGTTTGCCTATGAAAATCTTCAAATCAGCGAAGCACGCTTTTTTGACGGAGAGTCCCCGCTTAAGGAGGGGCGAAATTTAAGCGTCGCGAAATGCTCCTTTGAATGGAAATATCCGCTTTGGTATTGCAAAACCGTTAACGTGTGCGATACCTATTTTGCTCCGAGCGCACGCTCGGGCATTTGGTACACCGAGAATATTTCCCTTTCCGACTGCAAAATCGACGCGCCAAAGACCTTTAGAAGATGCAGGGGCGTAAGCCTTGAGGAGGTTGAAATTCTCAACGCACAGGAAACGCTCTGGAATTGCGAGGACGTGAGCCTTGACGGTGTGAGCGTGCGCGGCGATTACTTTGCAATGGGCTGCGAGGGGGTAAGTGCATCAAATCTTCGCATTTCGGGAAACTATGCCTTTGACGGCGGGCGCGACATTGTGATTAAAAATTCGGTCCTTTATTCAAAGGATGCCTTTTGGAATTGCAAAAACGTTACCGTTATCGACAGCGTTATTGTCGGAGAATACCTCGGCTGGAATTCCAAAAACGTGAAATTCGTTAACTGCGATATAGAGTCCAACCAGGGGCTTTGCTATATGGACGGTGTCGTGCTTGAAAATTGCCGTCTTAAGAACACCGACCTCGCCTTTGAATATTCGAGGGTGCGTGCCGAAATAGACTCGCACGTTGACAGCGTTAAAAATCCGAAATCGGGAGAAATCGTCGCAAAATCCTTTGGTGAGGTTATCCACGAGGAGGAATACGTGAATAAGAAAAAGACAAAAATCTTCGTGAGGCTCGGAAAATGAATATTTTTGATAATATAACCGACAGAAGCGGTACGTTTTCCTACAAATGGGACGTAAAGGACGGCGAGCTTCCGATGTGGGTTGCGGATATGGATTTTGAAACAGCACCCGCCGTAAAGGCGGCAATCGTTAACCGCGCGCGCCACGGCATTTTCGGATATAGCTCTACCCCGTGTGAATATTTTGAGGCCGCCTCGGGATATTTCGGACGCCGTCACGGCTTTGAAATCCCGACCGAATGGATGGTCTATTCAAACGGCATAGTTGCCGCCATCGGCTCTGTTGTAAGACGGCTTACCCACCCCGACGAAAACGTGCTTATACAAGCACCCGTGTATAACATTTTCTACAATTCAATAATAAATAACGGGCGCAGGGTGCTTTCCTCCGACCTCGTTTACGACGGCAACGGCTATTCGGTTGATTTTGCCGACCTGGAGGCAAAGCTTGCGCTGCCGCAAACCTCGCTTATGATACTCTGTAATCCGCACAACCCCGTCGGAAGGCTTTGGTCGCGCGAGGAGCTTATGAAAATCGGCGAGCTTTGTAAAAAACACGGGGTAACCGTGCTTTCCGATGAAATCCATTGCGACATAGTTAAAAGGGGCGGGGAATACATTCCGTTTTGCTCGCTTCCCGAATACCGCGACATTTCGGTAAGCTGTATATCTCCCTCAAAAACCTTTAACCTTGCGGGTCTGCAATCTGCGTTGGTCGTTATCCCCGACGCTCATCTCCGTCACCGCATCTGGCGCGGCATAAATACGGAGGAGCTTGGCGAGCCGAATGCCTTTTCGATGGTTGCGGGAATAGCCGCGTTTAACGAGTCGGACGAGTGGGTAGATTCGCTCGTTGACTACCTATTTGAAAATCGCGCACTCGCGCAGGAATACATTACGAATAATATATCGCGCCTTCGTCCCGTGTGTGCGGAGGCAACCTACCTTCTCTGGATTGATATATCGGGAGTGTGCGACGACTCGGTTAAATTCACCGAACGGCTTCGCGAGCTTACGGGGCTTTATCTTTCGGAGGGCAGGGAATACGGCGAATGCGGAAGGACGTTTGTCAGAATGAACCTTGCCACGCAAAGAGAGAGGCTTCTCGACGGTCTTGACAGACTTCGTCGAGGTGTGGAGGCAATCCTCGCCGAGGGGATTTAAGGCGAAAAACCGTTCGCGCCGGCTTGTTATTTGTGTGCGCCTGCTGTCCGCGCGAAATTGTTATTTGTGCAGGGTTGTTCTCCGAGCGTGTCGGCTGCTTGCGCGTGCCTGTTTTCCGAGCGCGTCGGCTGCTTGCGCGTGCCTGTTATCCGTGCGGGTTTGCTGCTTGTGAGATGTGCGTAATTATTAAATGAAGCCGAATGTTTTCGCAAAAGCAAAGCCGAAATGCTTGATGCTGTGTCGGTAAAATAACGGCAATTTGTAAATTTTTTATGAACATTTTTAAAAAGCGTCCGAAAACGGGCGCTTTTTCTTTTGCCGATTTTTCCTCCCCTTGCGCTCTTTTTCGATTTCGGAGAGTTGTTTTTTAATTTCGGAGAGCCTCCTTTGCGCTTTTGCGAGGGCTTTTTCAAAGCAGCTTTTGTTATGCTGTTTTTCACAGAAAAAAATTTTTTTCATCGTCTTTTGCAAAGCGGCGGGAGAAAATTGCCAATTTTTGAGAGCAAATAATTTCGGGCAGAACGCGTTTTTATGTAAAACCGTCACAAGAAAATTTGTAGAAAATTTTTTGGAATATTTTTCAAAAAGGTATTGACATTTGATTTTTTTCTGCTAAAATAATATAATGCAATATAATCGCATTTATATGGGGGTTTTCTGCGCTTTTTTACGGACGCCACCGTGAATTTGTACAAGACCTACATACAAAAATTTGTGAAATTTCGCCAACACTCTCACGCGAGCGTAATAATGGCGAATTTTGCGACGGAAAAACGGGCGGAGGGAAATCCGACCCGTAAAAATTCAGGAATGGAGTGTTTCTATTTATGAAGTTAAAACCCCAGACGCTTGGCAGCAACGTGAGAATGAGCTTCTCGAAGATTGAGGCGGCAACCGAAATGCCCAATCTTATCGAGGTGCAGAGAGACTCTTACGAATGGTTTCTCCGCGAAGGACTTGACGAGGTTCTCCGCGACGTCTCGCCGATAGTTGATTTCACCGGAAATCTTTCTATCGAATTTACCGATTACACCCTCGACCCCAATCCGAGATACTCGGTAGAGGAGTGTAAGGATAGGTCGGTTACCTACGACGCACATATGAAGGTTGGTGTCCGCCTTTACAATAAGCAGACCGAAGAGATCAAAACTGCCCAGATCTTCCTTGGCGACTTCCCCCTTATGACCGATAACGGCACCTTCGTTATCAACGGCGCGGAAAGAGTTATCGTTTCGCAGCTCGTCCGCTCTCCCGGTATGTACTATACCGACACCGTCGACAAGGCAGGTAAGCACAATTATTCTGCGACTGTTATCCCGTACAGAGGCGCATGGCTCGAGTATGAAACCGATGCCGCCGGCGTTTTCTACGTGAAAATAGATAAAAACCGCAAGCTTCCCGTAACCGTTCTTATCCGCGCTCTTTGCAATGCGGGCGAGGATACAGACGACCACATCACCGCAATGTTCGGCGAGGAGGAGCTTCTGCGCATCACCATGGCGAAGGATGAGTGCAGAAAGTTTGCAGAGGAGAACGGTACCTCTCTCCGCGACGAAGCGCTTAAGGAAATCTACAAGAAGATAAGACCCGGAGAGCCGCCTCTCGTTGAGTCCGCGGAAATCCTCGTCAACAATCTTTTCTTCGACCCCAAGAGATATGACCTCGGCGCGGTTGGTAGATACAAGTACAACAGAAAGGTTGCCCTTGCCGCAAGAATCCAGGGCTTTACCCTTGCAGCTCCCGTAATCAACCCCATGACGGGTGAGATTGTTGCTGACGAAGGTGAAGTAATCACCCGCGAGCTTGCAGAGGCAATCGAGAACAGCCTTGTTAATGACGTAACCGTTGCTATCGAAACGGGCAGACACGTCAAGGTATTCGGCAACGATACCGTACGCCCCGACCTCTATCTTGGCGAGGGCTTTGATCTTTCCGACTGTGGCGTTAAGGTTGGAGAGAAGGTTCGCTTCTCTGTGCTCAAGGAAATCGTTGAGGCAGCGGATAGCGAAGGACTTGTCGGCGACGATAAGGTCAACTACATTAAAAAGCAGGCAAAGGAAAGAGCGGCAGAGCTCTCTCCCAAGCATATTACCAAAGAGGATATTCTTGCCTCCATCAACTACATGGTTGCTCTCGCTCACGGCGTTGGCACCACCGACGATATCGACCACCTCGGAAACAGACGTCTCCGTTGCGTAGGTGAGCTTCTCCAGAACCAGCTCCGTATCGGTATGTCGAGAATGGACAAGAACATCAAGGAGAGAATGTCGGTTCACGACAGCGACGACCTCCGTCCCGAGGCTCTTATTAATACCCGTCCGGTTGCTACGGCTATCAGAGAGTTCTTCGGCTCCTCTCCCCTTTCACAGTTTATGGACCAGAACAACCCGCTTGCAGAGCTTACTCACAAGCGTCGTCTTTCCGCGCTCGGCCCCGGCGGTCTTTCGCGTGATAGAGCATCGTTCGAGGTTCGAGACGTTCACTATACCCACTACGGAAGAATCTGTCCCGTTGAAACTCCCGAAGGTCCGAACATCGGTCTTATCTCCTACCTTGCATCTTATGCAAAGATAAGCGATTACGGCTTCCTTAAGGCTCCGTACAGAGTTGTTGACAAGGCTACCGGCCGTGTTACCGACGAGGTTCTCTACCTCACCGCGGACGAGGAGGATAACAACATCGTTGCACAGGCTAACGAAATGCTTGACGAGAACGGTTACTTCGTAAACAAAAAGGTTATCGCAAGATACAAGACCGAGTTCATCGAGGTTTCTCCCAACGAGGTTGACCTCATGGACGCATGCCCCCAGATGGCTGTATCGGTTGCAGCTGGCTGTATCCCGTTCCTTGAGAACGACGACAACACCCGTGCGCTCATGGGCTCGAACATGCAGAAGCAGGCTGTTCCGCTTATGGTTACCGACTCGCCCATCGTTGCTACCGGTATGGAGTACAAGGCGGCGGTTGACTCCGGCGCTGTTGTCGTTGCAAGAGAGGCAGGTATTGTAGAGCGTGCCGCAGGCGCGGAGATCGTTGTCCGCACCGACGACGGCAGAAAAGACGTATATCACCTTATCAAGTTCAAGAGATCCAACCAGGGCACCTGTGTAAACCAGCGCCCCGTTGTTAAGGAAAATCAGCGCGTTGAAAAGGGTCAGGTTATCGCAGACGGTCCCGCGACCTCCAACGGCGAAATCTCGCTTGGTAAGAATGCTCTTATCGGCTTTATGACCTGGGAGGGTTATAACTACGAGGACGCAGTTCTTCTTAATGAAAAACTCGTTCGCGAGGAAATGTACACCTCCATTCACATTGAAAAGTTCACAAAGGAAGCTCGCGACACCAAGCTCGGTGCACAGGAAATCACCCGCGAGGTTCCCAACGTTTCCGAGGATGCGCTCAAGAATCTTGACGCCGACGGTATCATCCGCATCGGTACAGAGGTTCGCCCCGGCGATATTCTCGTTGGTATGGTTACGCCAAAGGGCGAAACCGAGCTCACTCCCGAGGAGCGCCTCCTTCGCGCAATCTTCGGTGAGAAGGCAAGAGAGGTAAAGGACTCCTCTCTCAAGATGCGCCACGGCGAATACGGCGTGGTTGTTGACGTTAAAATTTACGACCGTTCCAATTCTGACGAGCTTGCTCCCGGTGTAAACAAGGTTGTTCACGTTTACGTTGCACAGAAGAGAAAGATCTCTGTCGGAGATAAGATGGCGGGCCGCCACGGTAACAAGGGTGTCGTTTCCAGAATTCTTCCTCCGGAGGATATGCCCTTCCTTGCTGACGGTACCCCCCTTGATATCGTTCTTAACCCGCTGGGCGTTCCCTCGCGTATGAACATCGGTCAGGTGCTTGAGGTTCACCTCGGTATCGCCTGCCGCAGACTCGGTATCAAGATTATGACGCCCGTATTCGACGGAGCAAAGGAGACCGACATTCTCGAGCTTCTTCGCGAAGCGAACTACACCCGCGACATTCGCCCCGACGAGAGCGTGCGCGGTAAGGCGGTATTTATGGAAGTCGTTCGCGAGGACGGCAAGCCCGATCTTCAGAGAGTTGACCAGTCCATCGTTGACGACGATGAGAAGCTTCGCAACCTTATGAAGACCGAGAGCCTCAAGGTTATTGACGATAAGGATACACTTTACGACAGACGTACGGGCGATCCCTTCGACAACCCCGTAACCGTTGGTATCATGTACTACCTCAAGCTTCACCACCTCGTAGATGATAAGATCCACGCGCGTTCCATCGGTTCCTACTCTCTCGTAACTCAGCAGCCCCTCGGCGGTAAGGCGCAGTTCGGCGGTCAGAGATTCGGTGAGATGGAGGTTTGGGCGCTCGAGGCTTACGGTGCGGCATATACTCTTCAGGAAATCCTTACCGTTAAGTCGGACGATATCGTAGGACGTACAAAGACCTACGAGGCTATCGTCAAGGGTCAGAATATTCCCACTCCCGGTGTTCCCGAATCCTTCAAGGTTATGGTTAAGGAGCTTCAGGCTCTTTGTCTTGACGTTCGCGTTCTCGATGCAAATGGCGAGGATATTGACATCTCCGGTCTTTACGAGGATGATGCTCCCCGCTTCGCAAGCATTGAGGAGGTAGAGAGAGCGGCTGACAAGTCAGGTGATACCGACTCTAACGAGGAGGCTGACGAGGACTACTCCGACGAGGATTACACCGACGACGAGATGGAAGAGGATTTTGACGACTACTACGAGGACGAGGATTACGCCTTCGAGGGAGAAGTTGACGATTCCATCGACGAGGACTAATTTGAAAGAAGGGAAGGATGACTCCCCCACGGAGTCTCATAAGTAAATGGAAAGAAATAGTTTTGAATCTATTAAAATCGGTCTTGCCTCTCCCGAAATGATCCGTTCCTGGTCGCACGGCGAGGTTACAAAGGCTGAGACTATAAACTACCGTACTCTTAAAGCCGAGGCGGACGGTCTTTTCTGCGAAAAGATTTTTGGCCCGACAAAGGATCCGGAGTGACATGGCGGTATATGCTAGAGAGTGCGCTTCAAGGGCAAGGTCTGCGAGAAGTGCAGGGCAGAGGTTACCACTAAAAAGG
>JAZSHN010000168.1:0-2755 GCA_045533315.1 Eubacteriales bacterium
CAGATGCAAGGTTTGCAAGATACTGAAGCGCGTCAAGGGTGTCGCCGTGGTGACCGATAAGCACCGACGCGTCCTCGCCAACGATGGTAATTCTTCTCGTACCGTCCTCGCAGGAGTAAAGCTCTGCGGTAGCCTCAAGACCGATGTCGAAAAGAAGCGTGTTGATAAAGTCAAAGGACATATCCTCGCCCGCCTCTACCTCGCGGCGCTCCATCTTAAGCTCGTTTTCGGGAATTACGGGAGACTGCGGCTTGCTTGCTGCACCTTCGCCGCCCGTCTTTTTCTTATGCTTCTTTTTCTTCTTGCCGCCGTTATTCTGGGCGGGTGCGGAGGACTCGTCGCTCTCCTTTACCTCGCTGCTTGCCTCGGGCTTTCTTGCCTCGGGCCTTGCTTCGGTCTTTCTTTCGGGCTTCGGACCCTTTTTCCTGTCGCTTCTGCGTCTTTCCTCACGCTCGGGAATTTCAATGGATGCTTTTACCTGTGCGGGCTTTACACCTATAATGCCAAAGATACCCCTTGAGCCCATATGCACGATTTCAAATTTTATATCTACCTCGTCAAGCGCGGAAACACCGAGCGCTGCACGGGCATTTTCCTTTGCTTCTGCAACGTCCTTACCTGTTGCAAGTACTTCCTTAATCATATTATAACCTTTCTGATTTAACTGTTTTTGCGACCTGTTAAAGCTTTACAAAGCCTGTCAGTCCTTTATTTCGGGAATATCTCCGCCGAGCTTTTTGCCCGACTCGTCGTTCTTCTTATCCTTCGGGAGAGGGGGAAGCTCCTCGTAATCATCGTCGTCGATGTAGTGGAGCGAGCGATACTTCGGTCCCTGCTTTGCGGCTGCGCGCGCTGCCTTTTCAATCTCCTTCTCCTGACGGCGAAGCTCCTTTATCTCCTCCTCGGAGAACTTCGGAATGGGCATTGCCTTTGCAAGAATAAGAGAGTTGATAAGTCCGAGAATCGACTGGTAAATCCAGTAAAGTCCGAGCATTCCCGAGAAGCTGAACGCGATAAAGAGCGTCATAGCAGGCATCACGAGGTCCATAATCTTCATAGATGCTGCGGTCTGTGCATCCTGACCTGCTGCCGCGGGGTTGGGGTTAATCTTTCTCATTATCCACATCGTAAACCACTGTGCAAGAGCAGCAAGCACGGGAATGATGCAAAGGATAGAGAAGTTTTTAAGGCTCGGCGTATGGGCGAGGTTTACGCCCCAAAGCATAAAGTTCGGTATGCTCTCGTAGTCGATGCCGTATTTTTCAACGAGCGCGATTCTTTCGCCTTCGGCGGTAGCGTCAATCATACCAACGTTTTTGACGATAGCTTCCTGATGTGCGTTGAGCGACTCGTCGCCCTCCTTTTTGTCAAGCAATGCCTGAACGTCAGCGGGAACGGTATATCCGTTCTCAACGAAATCGCGAATATCGCCGACAAGGGCGATTTCCTTTGTTTTAAGAGTTTTCTTAAGGTTCTTGTATGCCTTGTCCTCTCCCTTTTTCTCCTTCGTGGTTGCAAAGTCGGAAAGAATCGTCTCCTTTGTCTCCGCACTGTCGGAGGAGTAGTCGAGATAAAGGCGGAGCGAGATATCGGTCCTTGTCATTTCGTCTGTTGCCTCGGTGATGCCGTCGACGGCAAGAATGCTTGCGTCATAGCTGTCAAGAGGCTTTGCAATGTAGGAAAGAGGACCCTGAATTACTGTGTAAAGCAGAATAATAATGGGCATCTGGATAAGCAGGGGAAGGCAGCCCGACATCGGGTTATACCCCTCCTTTTGCTGAAGCTCCATAATCTCCTGCTGCTGTTTTTGCATTGTGGGTTGGTCTGTTCTGCCCTTGTACTTTGCCTTGATAAGCTCGATTTTGGGGGTCAGCTTTGCCATTTTTATCTGGTTCTTCTGCTGCTTAATGGTAAAGGGCAAAAAGACGATTTTGAATACCAGCGCGTAAAAGAGAAGTGCGAGTGCGTAAGAGCCGGAAATAGTATTGAAAAATCGCATCATCGCACCGAGCGCGGTGTAAATCCAATCTAACATTTTTTAATTCCTTAATCCTTATTTTTGTTCTCGGTTATATCCTCCGCGGGGTCTGCCGGTCGTGGGTTTCTAAAGCCTCTTTCGGGTACGGGGTCATATCCGCCTTTGCAAAAGGGATTGCATCGGAGAATTCGCCATACGGTGAGAATAAGCCCAACGAAAAAGCCTCGTTTCATAAAAGCCTCAATCGCATAGGTTGAGCAGGTAGGCGTAAATCTGCAGCAGGGCGGTTTTAGGGGGGATATAAATTTCTGGTAAAGGCGTATAAGCCATATCATCAGGTGCTTCATTTGTCCTGATACATTCCGAGTCTTGTCAATGCCGAATCAAGCTGCACCCTTATCTCGGTGCTTTTCATATCCACGGCGGCGCGCCGTGCGGCAATGACGATGAGAAATCCGACCTTCATTGGTCGTTCCTTTTCAATTTGGCGAAGTGCCTCGCGCATAATACGGCGACAGCGGCTTCTCACTACCGCTTTGCCAAGCGCCTTTGAGGTTGTAAAACCGATGCGGTTAACAACCTTTTTTTCGGGATGCGACCTTGCAAGTCGCTTCGCCGCGTAGTCGGGAAGCACGTATACCGCAAGAGCCGATGTCACTGCTCTTTTCCCTTTAGAATACGCTTTTGAATATAAGTGGTTTTCACAAATTGCCTTAAATTTCATAAAAGGCCTCCATTCAAACAAAAACCCCGATAAAGTGCCGTAGTAAATCGGTC
>JAZSHN010000142.1:0-8650 GCA_045533315.1 Eubacteriales bacterium
CCCCGATGCGCTTGAGGGGATTAACCAAGCAAAATACGCAAAGGCAATGGCGGCAAAGAGCAAGCTTATCAAACCGATAAGAAAAAGAATGGAAAACAAGTATCAGTGGTGCATTGCCGCAGTTCCCGGAAAAGCGTGGGCAAAAAAGATTTTCCCAAATGAGCGTGCAAGCGTTGCTATTGAAAAGCTTTGGGAGGCTATACTTTCCACCTCTCGCGTTGACGACGACCCGATTGCCGCGTGGGACAGACACAACAAGGACCTTGCAAAAAGATGCGAGTATCTCAATGCTCTTGGAATTACAGAGCTTAAGTACAAGGCGAGCAACGGCACCGACCTTTCAGTCGGGCTTATTCCCGACGGTATATTTATGGGCGGCGGTGAAAACGCGCACGGCTCGGGCATTTACTTTAACCCCAACATTCCGTCCGAGGAGGTATTCACCTCCCCGATGAAGGGCAAGGCGGAGGGTATAGTTTACTCCTCACGTCCTCTTTGCTGTAACGGTGCGCTTATCGAAAATTTCTGGATTAAATTCGAGGGCGGAAAGGCTGTTGATGTCGGCGCGGAGAAGAACGAAAACGTGCTTCGCGAGCTTATTGCAATGGACGAAAATGCAGGGTATCTCGGCGAATGTGCGCTTGTACCCTACTCCTCTCCCATAAGAGAGTCGGGTCTTCTTTTCTACAACACTCTCTTTGACGAGAATGCGGCGTGCCACCTTGCACTTGGTCGCGGATTTACCAACCTCCTTCGCGATTATGAGAATATGACGGAGGACGAGGCGCACGCGGCAGGCATCAACGATTCCATCGTTCACGAGGATTTTATGATTGGAACGGCGGATATGTCGATTGTCGCGCTAACAAAGGACGGCAAGGAAGTGCCGATTTTTGAAAACGGCGAGTGGGCGTTTTGATTTAAGTAAATAATTGTTTACAAAAATGGCAGACCAAGCGGTCTGCCATTTTCATTATATTTAACACGGGTTTGGGGTAATGCCATTTTACCTTTGCTTTTTGTTAATTATTTGCTAAACGAAAGTATAAGCTTTTCGGCGGTGCGAATTCCGTCGACGGCACTTGATACGATGCCGCCCGCGTATCCCGCGCCCTCGCCCGCTGGATAGATGCCGAAGAAGCCGCTTGCCTCTCCGCTATCCCCGCGAAGAATACGGACGGGCGAGGTCGTGCGAGTTTCGGGACCCGTCAACACGGCATCAGGGTAGCCGTATCCCGCAAGCCACTCGTCAAAGCGCGGCATTGCCGCAGTCAGCGAGGAGGTTATATATTCGGGTAGGTATTCGTTGGGGGATTTTGGGATTGTGCCGCAGGGATAGCTTGGCAAAACAGAGCCAAAGGCGGTATTCGGTCTATTTTCAAGAAAATCGGAAAGTCGGAAGGAAGGAGCGCGGTAATCGCCCGAAAGCGAAAAGGCGCGTGCCTCGATTTGCCGTTGCAATACAAATCCCGCAAGAGGGTCGGAGGATTTAAAATCGTTTGGTGTCACCGAAACAAGCAGGGCGGCGTTTGAGTTGTTTGCCATTCGCGCGTTTTCGCTCATTCCGTTTGTGACAATTCCGCCCTCCTCGCTTGCGGCGGCGACAACGGTGCCACCGGGACACATACAAAAGCTGTACACGCTTCGTCCGTTTTCAAGGTGGGTTACAAGGTGATAGGATGCGGTTTCCTCTATATATTCCCTGTCGTTTTTGTATACGATTTCGTTTATATATTCGCGCGGATGCTCTATACGAAGTCCGATGCCAAAGCCGCGCGCCTCCATAGGAATACCAAGCTCCTTTAGCATTTTAACGGTATCAAGCGCGCTGTGTCCCGTGGCGAAAATCGCAGCACGGGTGGGGAGTTTTAGGGTATTTCCGTCCTTTTCATAGGTTACGGAGGTAATTTTTAAATCCGAGATGCCGACGCCCGTGACACGCGCGCCGAAGCAGACCTCACCGCCGAGGGAGATAATTTTTTCGCGGATTTTCCGTACGATATCCCCAAGGATATCCGTGCCGAGGTGGGCGGCTGCGGAATACATCACGTCCTCCCTTGCGCCAGCATCGACGAAGGTGGAAAGAACCTTCATTTTATATTTATCCATAGAGCCGCTTTTGAGCTTTCCGTCGGAAAACGTGCCTGCCCCTCCCTCTCCAAACTGTATGTTACATTCGGGGTCAAGGACACCAAGACGGTTAAACAGCTCCACCTTTTTTACTCTTTCGTCAACCGAAAGCCCTCTTTCAAGGACGATGGGGCGTGCGCCCGCCTCTGCAAGTGTGAGGGCGGCAAGCATACCGCACGGTCCAAAACCGACAACCACGGGGCGAAAATCCGAGGTAAAGCGCGGTGGCAGAAAGGAATATTCGGGACACTCTGTAAAGCGCTTTTTTATATTAAGAAGCGCGCGCTCTCTTTCGGGCGACAAGGAGATAGCGACGGTAGCCTTGTAATACGGCTTTCCGTCACCGCTTGACACGAGTGTGCGACGAAGAAGGCGAATAGCCGATGCCTCCACGCTTTCAAGAGGAAGGACGTTTTTTACCGTTTCCAAAAGAATGGAGCCGTTATATTTTATAGGTAGAATTATATCGGTTTTAATCATTTCTCCATTCCTCCCGTTTTTTTATATTTTAGCACAAAATTTAAAGTTTTTCAAGTGCCATGGCACTCACGTGAATAGAAAAGTTTGGATAGGTCAAAATAGCATTATAAATTTATGCGGTCGCCGCTTGCGACAGGAGGGATTATGAGAGGCTTTATTTTCAAAATTGTTGCGGTTATTTTACTTGTCACGCTGATTGTTTTTTCTTTTTCCGCCTGCAGACGAGGGGGAGAGGAATGCTCGGTCCTTTATTACACGTACAGCGATACGTACATTTCAAGCGTAAGGGGCGCGATGGACAGGGCGCTTTCTGATGCGAAAATCGAATTTCACAGCTATGATGCGGGTGGAAATCAAACCACGCAGACCGAGCAGGTGGACACCGCGATTGCAAAGGGGACGGGCATACTGCTCGTAAACGTTGTAGACACCGGCTCGGAGGATGCGGCAAGAGCGATTATAAACAAGGCAAAGGCGGCGGGCATTCCCCTGCTCTTTTTCAATCGCTCGGTGGCGGATAATATAATTAAGGAATACGAGAGGTGTATTTTCGTCGGCACAGACTACGAGGAGGCGGGGCATATTCAAGGCAGGCTTATCGGTGAGTACGTTAGAGATAATTTCGAAAGGCTGGATATTAACGGCGACGGGAAGATAAGCTACGTGCTTTTCAAGGGTCAGCAGGGCAATATGGAGGCAGAGGCAAGGACGAGATATGCGGTAGAGGACTGTAACAAAATACTTGCGGAGGCGGGACTTTCCCCTTTAAGCTTTTACGACAGGGCGAACAAGGACGGCTATCTTGTCGACCAAAACGGCACGTGGTCGAATGCAGCGGCAAACGATTATATGAAAACGATACTCTCCGGATATTCGGAGGCGGGCGGAAATATGGTGGAGCTTGTAATCGCGAATAACGACGAGATGGCTCTCGGTGCGCTTGCGGCACTTGAGGAGGCGGGGTACAACAAATCGGGAAAAAGATATATTCCCGTTTTCGGTGTTGATGCGACAGAGGCTGCCCGCGCGAAAATCCGCGAGGGCGCGATGACCGGAACGGTAAAGCAGGACGGCGAGCTTATGGCAATAACCATTGCGAAAATCGCGGAAAATATGCTTTCGGGTCGTGCGATGCTCGACGGAATTGACGAGGAAATGATTGCGGGCGAAAGACGGGTTAACATTCCCTACTCGGTATACGTTGGGGAGGAAAAATAGTGGGCGAGGAGTTACAGGACAAATCCCACGCCAAAGGCTCTGTGCCGCTTTTGAAAATGGAGGGAATGACAAAAAGCTTTCCAGGGGTGCGGGCGCTTGATGACGTTTCGCTTGAAATTCGGGCGGGTGAGGTGCATGCCCTGATGGGAGAAAACGGGGCGGGAAAATCCACGCTTATGAAATGCCTTTTCGGTGTATACAAGCCCGACGGCGGAAGGATTTTTCTCGATGGGCGGGAGGTCAGCTTTCGCTCTCCGAAGGACGCCCTGCTCGGCGGGGTGGCAATGGTGCATCTTGAGCTTGAGCAGGCGGAAAAAATGACCGTTTCGGACAACATCTGGCTCGGCAGATTTCCCAAGCTCGGGCGGCTTTTGCCGATAGTTTCGGACGGTGAGGCGCGGCGGCGCACGCGAGAGCTTTTCGACACGCTCGGGATAAATATTTCCCCCACGGCAAGGGTTGAAGCCCTCGGTGTCGGGGAGCGTCAGCTCCTTGAAATTGCAAAGGCGGTATCCTACGGTGCGAGGGTAATAGTGTTTGACGAGCCGACCTCCTCGCTTACAGAAAGGGAGGCTTCGCTTCTTTTCGGTATAATTGAGAGGCTGAAGCGTGATGGGTGCGGTATTGTATATATTTCGCACAAGATGTCCGAGATTTTGAGAATTTCGGACAGGGTTACGGTTATGCGCGACGGTCGGCATATTGCAACCGAAAAGAAGGAGGGGCTTACAACCGAGAGGATAATCCGTCTTATGGTTGGAAGAGAGCTTACCGAGAGGTATCCGCGGCTTGACGAGCCGACGGGCGAGGTCTTGCTTTCGGTTGAAAATTTGAGTGCGGAGGGCACAAGGCTGAAGGGTGCGACGCTTTCGGTCAGGGCGGGTGAAATTCTCGCGGTCGGGGGACTTGACGGGTCGGGTCGGACCGAGCTTTTCGAGTGTATTTTCGGGCTTTTGAAAAAGGGGTCGGGGAAAATTGTGCTTGACGGGCAGGAGATTAAAAACCGAAATCCGAGAGAGGCGATAAAAAACGGCTTTGCCCTTTTGACAGAGGAAAGAAGGCGGGACGGAATATTCGGCATTTTGGATTTGACCGACAACACCACGGTGTCAAGCCTTCGCGATTATTTGCGCGGTCCTCTGCTTTCCTCCCAAAAAATGAGAAGGGCAACGCGGGATTATATCGGGGCGCTTAAAATTAAAGCTCCGTCGGAGAATACAAGGATACGCTCGCTTTCGGGCGGAAATCAGCAAAAGGTAATTCTTTCGCGGTGGCTTTTGACAATGCCGCGCGTGCTTTTGCTTGACGAGCCGACAAGAGGCATAGACGTCGGTGCAAAGTATGACATTTATCTTCTTATGAAGGAGCTTGCGGCATCGGGGTGCGCCATTCTTATGATTTCCTCGGAGATGTCCGAGCTTATCGGTGCTTCGCACAGGATTGCGGTTATGTCGGACGGCAGAGTTGCGGGCGTTGTAAAATCAAGCGAGGCAACGCAGGAGGGGATAATGGAGCTTGCGGCGAGGTATTTATAAAATGCGGGCGTACGGTTTGCGCCCATAACATATTAATTGCTTTTTAAAAGGCGGATGGGAGAGAATTGTGGGTGACGGTGTAACGAAAAACGACGGCTTTTTCACCAAAATTATAGATAAATGGCGGGGACGTGTCGAGAATTTCAAGGGAATGTCGGGAAAAGAGAGGTTGGGCTTTGCCAAAAATCTTTTGCTCGACAACGCGATGATTATTATAATTTTTCTCGCGATAGTTGTGATAGCAATACTGCGGCCGAGGTTTATTTCGGCGGCATCTGTTATTAATATAATTTCGCTGACGGCGGCGAGACTGCCGATAGCTCTCGGCATCGGCGGTGCTATCGTGCTTACGGGTACGGATATTTCGGCGGGAAGGGCGGTAGGTCTTACCGCTTGTATTGCGGCTTCGCTTTTACAATCGTCAAGCTATATGGGAAAGATGTTTCCCGGTCTTTCCCCCCTGCCCCCTTTTGTTGCTCTTCTGATAGTTATGGCGGTGGGTGCGTTAATCGGTCTTGTTAACGGGTTTTTCGTGGCGAAATTCAAGCTTCACCCGTTTATCGTTACCCTTTCCACCCAGCTTATACTTTTCGGTGCGGTGCTTCTGTATTTACAGATTGGAAACAACGGCGGTCAGACGCTTTCGGGTCTTGATGCAAAATATATAGACTTTGTAACCGCGCCGCTTTTCAGGGTTTCGGGGATTGCCGTACCGAGATACGTGTTATTTTCGGTTATAATAACCGCGATAATTTGGGTTATTTGGAACAAGACGGTTTTCGGTAAGAATATGTTTGCGGTGGGGTCAAACGAGGCTGCCGCCAACGTTTCGGGTGTAAACGTTTTCCTTACGATTATCGGGGTTTTCGTGCTTGCGGGAATTATGTACGGCATCACAGGCTTTATCGAGGGGGCGAGAATTGCATCAAGCGCGAGCTATACGGGACAGAATTACGAGAGCGATGCGATTGCGGCGTGTGTTATAGGCGGCGTATCCTTTGTCGGCGGTACAGGAAAGGTCGGTGGCGTGGTTATCGGCGTGCTTCTTTTGCAGATAATATTCGTCGGTCTTAACTTCCTTTCGGTTGACCAAAATATGCTTTATATAATCAAAGGATTGATTATTTTGCTCGCTTGTGCGGTCGATATGCGAAAATATTTAAAAAAGAGATAAAACGGGAAAACCACAGGATTTTTACGTCCTGTGGTTTTTATAAAAGTGTTCATTTCAAAGAAATTTTGAGGAGAAGTTTATACCAAATTTCAATTGCGAAGAAATTTTGAGGAGAAATCTTTCTTCACGACCCGAAGGCGTAGAAATCTACGTCGAGTGGGAGCGAAGGGGGATTTATACCAAAATTTCAAAGCAATTAAAGCTACGTCGCGTGGGAGCGAAGGGGATTTATACCAAAATTTCAAAGCAATTTATCCGCCGAGGTAGGCTTTTTTGATTGCCTCGTCGCCGAGCAGCTCCTCTCCCGTTCCCGTCTTTGTCATATTTCCGATTTCAAGGACGTAGGCGCGATTGGAGATGGAGAGTGCCTTTTTCGCGTTTTGCTCCACGAGAAGGACGGTTGTACCCATTTCGTTAACCCGTTTAATCATATCGAAGATGGTGTTAACGTAGAGGGGGGAAAGTCCCATACTCGGCTCGTCGAGAAGGAGCAGACGCGGCGAGGACATAAGCGCGCGGGACATTGCGAGCATTTGCTGCTCTCCTCCCGAGAGGGTACCTGCTATCTGATTTTTACGCTCCGAGAGGATTGGGAAATAGGAATACATTTCCTCAAGCTTTTTTTGGTACTCGGCTTTATCCTTTTTGATATAATAGCCCATTTGCAGGTTTTCAAGGACGGTAAGCTCCTGGAATATTCGGCGTCCCTCCGGCACCTGTGCCATTCCCATAGAAACAAGCTTATGCGCGGGGGTTACGGTGATGTCGTTGCCGTCAAAGACAATGCTTCCGCCGCATTTGGGGATAAGTCCGCCGAGCGCGTGCATTATCGTGGTCTTTCCCGCGCCGTTTGCGCCGATAAGAGATACGATTTCGCCCTCCTCGACGTGAAAGGATACGCCCTTTACCGCCTTGATAAGGCCGTAGGCGACCTCAAGATTATTAACTTCAAGTAATGACATATTATGCTCCTTTACTCGCCGAGATATGCCTTTACAACGGCGGGGTCGTTGAGGACGGTGTTTACGTCACCCTCCGCAAGCGTTACGCCGAAGTTAAGGACGGTAAGTCGGTCGCAGATGCCCGAAACGAGCGACATATCATGCTCGATAAGCAGGATTGTCATATCAAATTTGTCGCGCACAAAGCGTATGGTTTCCATAAGCTCCGCCGTTTCCTGCGGATTCATACCCGCGGCGGGCTCGTCAAGCAGCAAAAGCTTTGGCGAGGTGGCAAGGGCGCGCGCAATTTCAAGCCTGCGCTGCTTTCCGTAGGGGAGATTGTAGGCGAGCTGATTTCTTTCCTCGAGAAGTCCGAAGATTTCAAGCAGCTCCTTTGCCCTTGCTCTCATTTCCCTTTCAACCCTGAAATGCTTTGGAAGGCGGAGAATGCTCTCAAAAAGCGAGCATTTATATTCGGGAAGATTGTGCAGTCCGACCATTACGTTACGGACAACCGTCATATTGTTGAAAAGGCGGATATTTTGGAAGGTGCGGGCAATTCCCTTTCGATTGATTTGCTCCTGGCTTT
The DNA here is from genome assembly GCA_045533315.1 of Eubacteriales bacterium. GTDB lineage: Bacteria > Bacillota > Clostridia > Oscillospirales > CAG-272 > UBA1740. Next base: position 8,068 of record JAZSHN010000142.1, read on the forward strand.
TTCCCTTAAGCTCCTCTCCCATAAGGAGGAAGGTTCCCGTGGTGGGGAGATAAACCCCCGTCAGCATATTAAAGACGGTGGTTTTACCCGCGCCGTTAGGTCCGATAAGTCCGTAGATTTCGTTCTTTTTAATTTTAAGATTGACGTTTTGCGCCGCCTTTAACCCTCCGAAGGAGATGCCGAGATTTTCTGTTTCAAGTACGTATTCACACATTACGGCTTTTCCTCCTTGTCGGGCTTCATAACGCTTTCGGCAACGACGATGTCGGTTGAAAGCACCTCGTCCATATCGATTTTGGTAGGCACAACGTCCCATCGTGCTGTATCGTCGGCAACGTCTCCCGCCTTCTTTTTACGGCGCATAAGGCGGTGTACAATGGCTCTTGCATTGAATTTATCTCTGAATGCCTTCAGCCTCGGGGTATTGTTATAGATAACGATAAGGATAAGAATCAGCGAATAGATAATATCCTTTAACACGGCAAGGTCGCCCGAAAGCACGGTTTGCAGCTCTGTATTAAGAATGGTGATAAGTGTTGCGGAGATTATCGAGCCGGTGATATTACCCATACCGCCGAGGACG
>JAZSHN010000015.1:0-9713 GCA_045533315.1 Eubacteriales bacterium
CCCCCACACCAAGTTCATTGGTCAGGTTTACGTTCTTACCGAGAAGGAAGGCGGCCGTTCAAAGCCCTTCTTCACCGGTTACAGACCTCAGTTCTACTTCAGAACCACCGACGTTACCGGTATCATCAACCTTCCCGCTGACGTTGAGATGTGCCGTCCCGGCGATAACGTTAACATGAACGTTGAGCTTATCACTCCTATCGCTTGCGAGAAGGGTCTTCGTTTCGCTATCCGTGAGGGTGGCCGTACCGTTGGCTCGGGCGTCGTAGCAGAGATTATGGAGTAATTCCAATTTAGGTTAAGTTATTAGCTTAAATAAACATACCCCGACACCCATTCGGGTGTCGGGGTATAAAATAATAAAGTGTCGTGCGGTGTTCGGGCGGTTATCCCACTTGCGGCTATCCCACTTGCAGCTCACCTGCTTGTGGCTCACCTGCTTGCGGCTATCACACTTGCGGCTGTCCCACTTGCGGCTCACCTACTTGCGGCTGTCCCGCTTGCGGCTGACCTACTTACGGCTGTTTTGCTTGTGATTAACAGTGACGGGGCTTCGCCAAATGCCATAACGACAAAACCGAAATACAAATCGAATATCACGATTTCTTTGGGGAATGGTGTAAATCCATATCGGCAGTGAATGTGAGAATTAACTTACAAAGTCTGCGAAGAGCGTATGCTCCCGACGGGGTGAAAATCCTCGACCGACGGTGTTAGTGATTACCCGTGTTAAATTTCACGGCAAAAGCACTTCAGTCCGGATGAAAAAAGAGAGTCGAAGATAGTAGCTCGCCACGGGTGTGGCGTAAATAACTATTTACAATATTTTCTCTTTTCCTCATAGATGCTGTGCGCGCTATGAGTTTTTTGTTTTTTTGTGAAAGGAAAAGAGTTATGTCTAAACAAACGAAAAATTATACCCGTATGCTTGCGGGTGTCGGTATATTTTCCGCGCTTGCCGCGGTGGTAAGCTTTCTTACATCATTTTTAAAGGTTGGCTTTCTCTCTCTCGATTCGGGCGATATTGTAATCGTAATCGCATCCTTCATTTACGGTCCTGTAAGCGGAGTTGTCGTTTCGCTCATTTCCGCTTTGGCAAGCTTTCTTTATTCGGGTACGGGCTTTTGGGGCTTTTTGATGGACTTTGCATCTTCTGCCGCCTTTGTATTTGTGGCTTCATTTATCTACTCCCGTAAAAGGGATTTTAAATCGGCTATAATCGGTATCGGAGTTTCGGTTGTATGCACTACCGCAATTATGATGCCGCTTAACATACTTATTACCCCCATTTATACGGGCGCATCAACGGGCTACGTTATTTCTCTTATACCCGTTTTGCTTCTGCCCTTTAACTTTGCGAAAACTCTTTTTAACGGTGCGGTTTCGCTTATGATTTATAAGCCGCTTGTCCGCGCGATGCGCGCCGCAAGGCTCGCACCCCCATCAAGGGCGAAAAGCGATGCCCCAAAAACGGGCAGCCGCCGCCCAACGGTTATGGCTATCGTTGTCGGTCTTTTTGCTATTGCGGTTGCGCTTACCGTCCTTATCCTTATTAACACGCTCACCGACTATCATTTTAAGGTGGAGGAGCTTGCCGCGCTTTGCCCCGCATATCTTATCTGAACGGTAAATACAGGATATGGAATACTTGATTTGTAAAAATTCGGAGGGCGAGCTTGTTGGCTTTGCACCCGCCTCCGATAACCCGAAAATCCCCGATACCGCCGACCCGTGTCGAGTTTTTACCGCCGAGATTGCTTCTTCAATCACGCTTAATGCCGACGCGAACGACGTATATTGGCTTTACGAGGTTTGCTTTTCGGATTTTTCAAGCGTCTTTGTCACCGCGTTCGATTTTTCGGATGCGCTCGTTACCGCGCTTCTTCGGTGCGGGGAAGGGCTTGCCCCGTTTTACGTATACGAATACGACCTTTTCGAGCTTCGGGAGAGTGGGAAAAGCGGTGTCACAATCTACGAATTCGATACAAAGCCAAGCGCGCTTCTTTCCGTGCTTAACGATAAAAACCGCGACCTTGTCGCCCATGCGATAGCTTTTGCAAACGGCTGCACCGAGGAGGAGCTTCGCGGGGCAGAGTCGGACTACATTGAAAAAGCGCTCGGTGTCGCGGGCAAAACGGGGACGGAGCTTTCAACCGACGAAATCCTTTCGGCTTGCTCCTACGTTTGGAATAACTACATTCTTTTCGAGTCTACCGATGCGTCTGCGGAGGTGCGCCGCCTTCACGCCCGCCATTCTGCCGAGGCTGACCCCGTTGCCCTTTTGATGTGGACCTTTGTTTTCGAGCAATGGGCGCACTATGATTGCCATCTTCCGTATACGCTCTACCGCCTGCTGCTTGACGGCGGCTTTGACGGGTGTATTGACGGCTTTATTGCCGAAAGAGGAATTTTGGAATAAATGGGGCGCGGTTTTACGCCGCAAACATTGACTTTTTTAAGCGACTGTGCTACAATTAATTCATCAAAGCTTTTAAAGGAGAAACATTATGGCAGCAACGGTTTATGCAATTGACGTCGTTATGACAAACGGCAATCGCGGCTACGTAAAATTTTACGGCGACGGCACATGGGATTGGTATCTCGTCAGCAACGTTGACGAGGCTACATTATACAGAACACAGCAGGAGGCGGTTGACGACTTTTATAAGTACGTGAAAGATGCCGTAAGCGAATACGGTGCAAGAGTTGACAGAAGCAGATGCACCATCGCCGAATGCTACGCACCTTGGGCATAAAAAGGGACAGGGAGCTTTCACTCCGAACGGATTTTATTACAAGCAAAAAGGAAAACGACCGCCGCTGCGGTCGTTTTTTGTATATAGCCGTAAAAGCCTATTTTGTTTTAAGTGTATTTGCCTCAAGCACGCATCGGTTATATGAGGTTCGCGCTTGCCTTTGGAAGGCGGCGGACGCAAAGATTTGCATAGAGAATTGCAAGGACGGAGAACAGGATGCCTATTACGCAAACAACCTGCTGTGCGTATACGTTTTCGAGGAATAAAAACTTGTTGCCCTGTGCCTGAATATAATTGACAAGCGGGCGCACCGCAAGCGTAGAAAGAAAGCCGGAAAGACCTCCGATTGAATAAAGAATTGCAATGGCGTTTGAACGCTTTTCGGCGGCAATATGCTCGAAAATAAGCACAACAAGTGCGGAGTTCGTAGATGCCATAACAATCGCGTAAAGCAGCTGATAGATTACGTAAGACACCTTTCCGCCGAGCATTATAAAAGCAAGAGATAGTACAAAAGCCGAGATACCGATGGTTATATTGCCGACAAATCCCCGCCTGTCACCGAGTGCGCCGAGGGGGCGCGAAACAACAGCGCGGAAAATTGAATAGACGGCGGTAATAACCGATATTGCCGTCATCGTAAAGCCAAGCTCCTTTATGGCGTACGTGCCGAAAAACGGAGTGGTGGTGTAAAGCGCAACGTTCCAAAGAACGTAAAGCGGGATAAGCGTAAGCGTTGCCTTGTCGGAGAATGCCCCCTTGAAACGCAAAAGCGGCCTTTCCTCCGTGTGCTTCGGTATTGGCTTTTTCCTTGCCAAAAGAAGGACTATTACAGAGCATTCGGTAAGAATAAAGAGGACGGCGGCGATAATTCCAAAGGCAAGCATAAGCTGATTTTTTGCCTCAAGATAATCTATAATAGCTCCCATCGCAAAGGAAAAAAGCATTCCCGAAACGAGCGAAATTATCTCGTTAAGTGCCGAGTATCTGCCAAGATGCCCCGCCTTTACAAGCCCGCGCGACCACGCGGTTTTTTGAGGGGTGGCAACGTTGCGAAGGATATTACCCAAAAGCAGAAGCGCAATAAAAATCCACGGGCGTAAATTGCTCGGCAGCCTTACAAACGGGACAACGTACAAAAGCGTAAAGGAAAGCATATCGAAAAAGGTAACTAGTATAATGCTGCCCTTTTTTGCAATTCTGTCACCGAGGAATATTGATACCATCTGAAAGGCACAGCCGAGTGCGAGAAACGAGGTGACAAGACCGATTGTTCCGTCGTCAAGACCGACCGCCGTACCCAGCTTTGCAAGGTAGGTTGTTCCGACGAGAATAGATACAAAATATTCAAAGGCTGCGTATGCAATATGCATTCCGCGGCTCGTTTTATATATATCCTTTTTTTCGTTTAAAGTGCTGTTCATAACCTGCTCACCAATTGAAAAAATGTTCGCAAATTCCTTTGCGGCAAGGCAAGTGTAGCACAGTTATCCCGCCATGTCAATAGAAAAATGAAAAATAAAAAAGCCTTTTTTAAAATGAATAAAAGCGGTACAAAATGTGGGACATTCGCCATAAAACGAATGTCCCGTTAGAGTATTATTTTAATATCAAAAGCGTGTGAAGCGAAAACGGCGGAAGCTCGATATAAAGCATATCGCCCGACTGACTAAACGGCACCTTTTCGCCCGTCACGGGGAGGGTTACGCTCTTGACCTTTCGGTCGGTGCGAAGCGTTAGCTCCACGTTATGAAGCGTTGGAAAATCGGGCAAAAGGCAGACGTTGCCGCGATTGATGGGCGGAGCGTAGAGCAGATGCACCGCGATAAAGCCGTCGCCCGCGCGTGAGCGAAGCCTTGCCGCGGAGGGGAAATTTTTAACCGCCGCATACGGCTCGTAAACCGAAAGAATACCCTTTTTTATATATTCCTCCAGAACGTAGCTGCCCGATTTGTTGTACGCCGAAAAGACGGGATGCGCGAAATATGCGACGCCTCCGTTTTTCACAAGTGCGGGATATTCCGCGGCATCAAGCCTGTACGGTGTGTTCTTGTGACCGCAGAAATGACCCTCGCGGCGGTTGAAATACGGCTCGTAAACCCTTGCAAGAGTTTCGCCCTCGCACTCGGTTATATAAGCGGAGGAGTAGGACAAAAACGGAGTGGTAAAGCCGTCAAGCTCGCACTCTATATAGTCAAGGTCGAACGGTGAGGGCGAAAGCTTTCGCACGCCGATTTCCTCAAAGCCGCTGTCGTATGATGCCACAATGCTGCCACCCCGTGTCACAAAATCCGAAAGAATTGCCCTGTCCCCGTCGGAAAGCCTTACCCCATCGGGAAGAATTACAAGGCGATGTCCCGCGATTTCCTCGGCACTCTCTATAACGTCAAAATCAAGCTGCATAAGCTGTAAAAGCTTTGATGCTCCGACGTCGGAATCGCTGTTGTGGCTCATAAAAAGGGCGACGTCGGTGTATGCCCTCGTGCCATAGGAATACGGCTCCAGCCTTGCCGCGTAGTCGAATGCGTGACCGATAAGGCGGTAGGTAGCCTCGTCAAGCCTTCCCGACGGGTGCAGGTGGTCGCCCACCGAAATTTCCGCGCCTACGCTGAGCATATCCGCACATTCATAACGAAGCGCCTCGGGATGCTTAAAGCCGCCAAACTCGCCCCAGGCGTGGTGGAACTTTCCCGTCATACCGAGATACGGCTTTCCGTATCGCTCGAAGAACTTTGCACGAATGGGCATAAGGTCGTAGCCTCCCCACGCTGTGGGCAGGTCCTCAAGCTCGTAGTGCGTCTGATATGGGTGATACTCGGTGCGGTTCATATCCGCGCCGCCATTGTAAAATACGGTGGCATTCGGCGAATATTCGTGTACCACTGCGGTAAGACGGCGCATCATTTCAATGTGCTTTTGCTTGTAATATTTCTTGGCGTCGTCCTCGCTTTCGGTATTAAGCCCGAGAGCCTTCATACCGCGTATACAGTCGGGACAGCCGCAGGACTCCTTTACAAAGCAAATGTCGTAAAAGATACCGTCGGATACGTCGAATTGCTCGCAAACGTCGCGCGTGACACGCTCCACCTCGTCAAGGTAGCCGCCCACGGGGCAAAGCGCCGCCCAAGAGCAATCCTCAATGTGTGCCTCGGGGTCGCCCGTCGGTGCGGAGCCAAAGTAGATTGGCTCGCCCGTTTTTATATTCCGCATCAGCCATTCGGGGTGCGCGTCGGCATCCAGCTTTGACCAGCCGATGGGGATGTAAATCGGTGCCTTTGCCCCCGCGTCGTGAATGGCATCTATCTGCTCGCGAAGAAGGTTAAAGCTTAAATGCGGGTGCATTTTTCCCACCCGCGTCGGGTAGTAGCAGTAGCCGTGATGGCACTTTGCAAACACGGTCATAAGGTCGACCCTCGCCGCCTTTATCGTAGCCGTAAATTCCTCCCTGTTAAAGCTCTCGCCGATGCCCTCTATGTCGGGACTTGTGTGAAAATCAAGATGGACTCTTTTCATATGTCCTCCAAAAAAGTTGTTCTTTCCTTTATTATATAGTAAACAATTAGAAAAGTAAAGAGAAAAAGCACCCATAGGTGCTTTTTTTAAATAAGCTCGTCAAGCGAAACGGCAAAAACGGTTGCGAGTGCCTTTAGCTCAATATCCGTAACAAAGCGTTTTCCACTCTCAATTCTTTGAATGGCGTTTTTGTCCACGTCTATTCCCAAGAGCTGAAGCTTGTCGGCAAGTGCTCTTTGCGACATTTTGGTGGGATAGGATAAGCGAAGCTCGCGTACGCGCTCGCCGCAAAGATTGTTTCGCCCCGCATTTTTGTTTTTAAACATAGCTTACCTCTTTTGACATTCAGTGATTGACAAATATATTATATTGTGTTACAATTGGCATAATGACACGCAGTGAATGTCAAATAATGAAACATTATGTTTTTGTGAGGTAATATCCGTGGAAAAATGCGTTGGAATTGTGAAGGAAATAGACAAGCTTGGCAGAATTGTAATACCAAAGGATTTCAGAGATAGACTGAAGCTTGGAAAAGAGGTAGAGGTCGTATTGACAAAAGCGGGGATTTTGATAAGAAGCGTAGAATATGAGCTTACGAAAAAAGAAAATAAATAACAAACCCGCCTATGTTTTGCATAGGCGGGTTTGTTCATACCCCAGCTGTGAGCTTGATGAGCAGGTCGGTGTCGTCGGGCTGGATTTTTGCCTCGTGGGCGGATTTGTTGCGGACGGTTGCGCCGCAACGGTCGCAGCGGTGTATGATTACGTAGCCCTTTTTGGGGTCGGGCTCCGCCTTTATCGGGCGGAGTATCCCGCCGCAATCGTTTGCCCTGTCACCGGGATTTATATCCACGTGAAGCGAGCAAAGGCAAAACGGACAGTGATTGCGGGAGGTATAGCCGAGGGGTAAAACCTCTCTTCCGCAATTTTTGCATATAAAGCCCGAATCGTTTTTTGAAAATCTTTTGTTTTCCACTTTTTCTCCGTATGTATACCCCCACCCGTGTTAAAAATAAGGAGGTAAAAGGCGGACCTGCCAAATTTTTGCGGCAAGCGTCCGAAACCAAGCCTTTGCCCTTTTTGGGGGATTTATGAAAAGAATTATCGGTATTTTACTGTGCTTGCTCCTTGCGATAGCGCTCGGAGCTGTCGCCAACGGCTTTCGCGAGGCGGGTGTTTCGATGGTCCAAGGCGGGGTGGATTATGCGGGATAGCTTACTTTCCAACGCAAAAGCGGGAGAAAATGTCTCCGACAACGCTTTCGGAAACGCTCCTGCCGTCAAGCTCTCCGATTGCCCCAAGGGCAAGCTCTATCTCGGAGGATGCAGCATCGGCGGGCATACCAATAGAGTATGCCGTAATGGCAGCGTCTATAAACTCGCGCGCCCTGACCAAAGAGGAATGCTGGCGCGCCGAGGCTACGACAGCGTCGGTGGAGGTAGATATCTTCTCGTCCGTGAAAAGGCGGTTGACAGCCTCGCGTAAGGCTGAAAGCGACTCCTCCGCATTATCTCTTGCGGATATTTTAATTATCGCGTCAAATCGGTCGGGGAGGCAACCCGTGTCAAGCTTTTCCTCCTCATCCGCCTTGTTAAGAATGCAGATTTTTGCGCCGCGTGCCGCGTTGATTGCCGAAACAAGCTCCTCGTCCTCCGCGTCCATTTCGCGCGAAAGGTCGAATACCGCGATAACAAGCTCCGCGGTGCTTATTCTGTCCCTTGAGCGCTCTATGCCGATTTTTTCAACCGTGTCCGCGCCCTCGCTTCTTATTCCCGCTGTGTCGGTAAGGCGGAGCAAAACTCTCCCAAGCGGTACGGTCCTTTCAAGCAGGTCGCGCGTTGTACCCGGAATGCTTGTGACTATTGCCGCCTCCTCGTCGAGAATGAGGTTGTAGAGCGTTGATTTTCCAACGTTTGGCTTTCCGCAGATTACCGCGGAAATTCCCTCCGTAATCGCACGCCCCGTCCTGTATGTGTCGATAAGGCGGTTAAGCTCGCTACGTATTTTCACAAGCTCCGCAAGCGTTTCCTCCTCGGTAAAATCGCCGAGGTCCTCCTCGGGATAATCTATTCTCGCGTAAACCGAGCCGAGAAGCGTGGTGATTGCGGTGCGGATTTCTTCAATTTTAATTCGCAGGCGCGTGCGTGCAGGCTCTGCACCGAGGCGCATTTCCTCGCGTGACTTTGCGTCTATAAGATTGCCGACAGCCTCCGCCTCCGTAAGCGAAAGCCTTCCGTTTATGAACGCCCTGCGCGTAAATTCTCCGCTTTCCGCGGGCGCTGCACCTGCTGCAAAAACGGCTTCAAGCACCGTCGCTGTTACAAGCGTTCCTCCGTGACAGGAGATTTCCGCAACGTCCTCTCCCGTGTAGGAATGCGGCGCGGGGAAAAGGGTGACGAGTCCGTCGTCTATTCTCTCATTATTATATATAACGTATCCGTATACCTGCGTGCGCGCGGGATAGTCGGTAAGAGCCCTTCCCGATGCGGGTGTGAAAACCTTGCTTATTACCTCGCGCGTGTCTTTTCCGCTGATACGGATAATCGCAACCCCACCCTTACCGGGTGGGGTGGATATTGCTGCTATTGTTTTGTACATTTTTCGGTGCGGATTACTTGATTCCGTCGTCGTCCTCGTCAATGACAAGCTCCTCGGATTCATCGGGAACTGTGGTCTCGACGGTAACGGTCTCGTCCTCTGCCTCGTCAACCGAGACGCTTACGTCAACCGCGCCAACGCTTACCTCGTCCGCATCGGGTGCGAATTCTTCGCGTAGCGAGGTGGTGGCTTCAACCTTTGACTCCTCGTCAAAGATTCCCTCGGGCTTCTTGTCGGTAAGGAAGATTACGATTTTACGGTTGTTCTCCGAGCCGATGGAATTGGTGGAAACACCCTCTATATTCTGGATTTCCGAGTGAATGATTCTTCTCTCGTATGCGCTCATCGGCTCAAGCATAACGCTGCGCTTGTTGCGAAGTGCCTTCTGTGCCATTCTTCTTGCAAGAGCGCGGAGCGTAGCCTCTCTCTTTGCGCGATAGCCCTCGATGTCGATGGTAACGCGGCTCTTGTCGCGCTCGCCCTTGGAGTTCTTTCTCGCGGATGCGAGGTTTGCAAGGTACTGGAGTGCGTCGAGAGTATCGCCGTGATGACCGATAAGGGTGGATGCATCAGCGCCGATGATGTTAATTCTTCTTGTGCCGTCCTCGCAGGAGTAAAGCTCAGCCTCTGCGGCAAGTCCGATATCGGAGATAAGAGTCTTTACGAACTCGTAGGACATATCCTCGCCGTCCTTGACCTCGCGTTTTTCGAGCTTAAGCTCAGCTTCGGGAATAGCAACGCTCTTTTCCTTTTCAGCCTTTGCCTTGGGCTCGGCCTGCTTTTCGTGCTTTGCCTTCTGCTTATTATTGTTGTTATTATTGTTCTTCTTTTCGCCGCCCTGCT
>JAZSHN010000131.1:0-2518 GCA_045533315.1 Eubacteriales bacterium
GTGGTGGGAGAGCCGATTTGCGCGACACGGTCAAGCCTTCCGATATCTATACCAAGCTCCAGCGTTACCGTGGCACAGGTTACGGCGCGTGTAACAGCCTCGTCCTTCATCGTGCGCTCGGCATCCTCGCGAAGCGAGGCGGAAAGATTGCCGTGGTGGATATAAAACACATCCTCGTCCCCTCTTGCCCGTGAAATCTGGCGCAGGGTGGCGGTTACGTATTCGGTTTCCTCCCTTGAATTTGAAAAGACGAGTGCCTTTTTGCCGTAGAGCGTGTCGTAGAGAAATTCAAATCCAGGGTCAAGCTTTGCATAACCGCCCTTTTGCGAGCCGTCGGCAGTTGAAAGCCGCGCGTCCGAGGTCTGAATTTCGTTCGGGTTTTGTATATAAAAATGCTCAAGCCCGAGCCGCCATTTAAGCGGTGTGCGCGGAGGCAGGGGGGCGATTGTTTCCCTGCCGCTTCCCGCCCCGAGCCAATCGGAGGCGAGCTTTAAATCTCCGCAGGTTGCCGAAAGCCCGACACGGCGCGGAGAGTGACCGATAAGACGGGCAATACGGGATAAAAGGCAGATAACCTGATTACCCCTGTCCTGTCCAATCAGGGCGTGTATTTCGTCGATTACGACGTATTTAAGTCCTCCGAAAAGGCGGGGTATATCGTTTGCGCGGTTAATAACCATTGATTCAAGCGATTCGGGGGTTATCTGGAGTATGCCCTCGGGTTGCTTCAAAAGCTTTGACTTATGGGATACGCCGACGTCGCCGTGCCAATGCGTGACCCTTATACCCGTCATATCAAGAAGCTCGTCAAGGCGGTAAAACTGGTCGTTTATGAGAGATTTCAGCGGTGCGATATAAAGCACCGAGATTGACGAGTGATAGTCGGGAGAGTCGAGAATATCCGACAAAATCGGAAAGAATGCCGCCTCCGTTTTTCCCGATGCGGTGGAGGAGGACAGCAAAAGATTAGCATCGGTTTCAAAGATAACCCGCGCGGCATCAAGCTGTATATCGCGAAGCTCGCTCCACCCGTGGTTATAGATATATTCTTTTATGAAATCGGGAAATCGCGAGAAAACTCTTTCAGCTTCGTTCATATTCTGCCTCAAATTAAATATCAATATCAAATAAACCTATCTTTTTCGGGAGTATCATACCCTCCGCGGGGTTTGCAGGTGCGGCGGGTTGAGAGTCCCCCGAATTAGCTCCGTCCGAGTCGTCGGTATCACCGCTTGGGCGGAAGCTTAACCCCGAAAGGAGCGACTCGAGCGTTGCGCCCGGGTTGTCGCGAAGCACGTTTAAGAGGGTCAGATAGTCGCGGATAATTTCTCGGGGAGTGATAAGCTCCTCTGCTCCCGCGCGGCCGAGGGCGTGAGTCATAAACATCTCGATTTCAGCGTCGGTAAGCGGCGGTTCGGTCAGCCCCTCCCTTTCCATATAGAGGCGGGTAAGGCGTTTTACAAGCGCAAGAAGCTCGTTATCCGAGAGTCGGCGAAGGCGTATCACGGGGCTTGACAAATTGCGGTAGCCAAGCTCTGTATAGCGCGAATCGGCAAGACGGGAGCGAAGCGCATCGTAGCTGAAAAGTCCGCGGCGCGTATCCTCTAAAAATTGCGGTGTGCCGCCGAAGATTACGGCGAGGTTATTCGCCTTTCCCTGCAACGTATCGTTAAAGATTGCGAGAATTTTCTCGTAATTCGCCTCTCGCGAGATGCGGTTGGGGATTTTGTAAAGGTTTACGCACTCATCGATAAACACGACAAGCCCCTTGTAGCCAAGGCGCACAGAAAGCGCGGAGATAAGCTTGATATAATTATACCAATTATCGTCGTCGATAACCGTGCTTACGGGAAAGCCGAGGGCGGTCTTTGCCTCGGTTTTGGTGGAAAACTCGCCGCGAAGCCAACGAAGGCAGGCGGTTTTCTTATCGTTATTTCCCTCTCCGACGGCGGTATAGTATTCTCCGAGGACGCGAGCGAAATCAAAGCCGCCAACGTCACCCTCAAGCTCCGCAAGCATCAGATATACGCGTTTTTTAAGCTCGGCGGTAAATTCGGGCGAGTCGGGGTCAAGCCCCTCGTTAACAAGCGCGGTGCGAAGCCCCGTGTAGTAACGAGAAAGCAGTGTCGGGAGCGCGCCGCCCTCGGGCGAAGCCTTTACCGCGAGGTTTATTATAAGCTCGCGATAGGTTGCAAGACCCGCACCGTTTCCGCCCGTAAGCCTTCGCTCGGGGGAGAGGTCGGCCTCCGCGCACACAAAGCCGCGCTCAAGCGCGTAGTCGCGTATAAGCTGTATAAGAAAGCTTTTTCCGCTGCCGTATCTTCCGATGAGAAAGCGGCAGGCGGCTCCGCCCTCTGCAACCTCGTCAAGATTATCGAGAAGCGAATTTATTTCCTCCGCACGTCCGATTGCGATATAGGGTGCGCCGCTTCTCGGCACAACGCCCGCGGTAAGCGAGGTTAAAAGCGTATTAAGTATTCGTTTCGGTATTTTTACTTCGTTATTTTGTAGAGCCATT
>JAZSHN010000001.1:0-6883 GCA_045533315.1 Eubacteriales bacterium
TTATATCTTTGCTTGATTTCCTCAAAAACCTCGCTGAAATCACGCTCGTCAGCGGCAAGCTTGCAAAGGCTGCCCTTTCCTCCTCGGTTGCGGGGGCGTATGCCGCGGACGGGTTGGCAATGCGCTCAACGTCGAAAAGCAGCTCTGCGGCAAGCCGCATCATATACCGCTTATGCTCGTTGTGATTGAGGCTTAAAACCTCGGGGTCGGAGTCGATGAATATAAGCCCCGTGGAATCAAAATTTATGTATGCACCCTCTATCCGTGTGGCAAAGGCTTTGCCGTCAATAAGCCTTTCGTCCGCCCGCCACCCCTCGGGGAGGGCATCGGTCGGGATATGAAGCACACCGTCGATAACCGTCGGCGCGAAAGAGAGGGTTACACGCTCCCCGTTCACAAGTGCCTTTGGTGCTTTAATTCTTAATACGGCTGTCGGCTTTCTTTCCAAAATACTCATAATGATTATCCTTTCGTTACCGATAATATAGGTTTTTTACGAGTAAAATATAGCACAGATACCGCGCGATGTCTACACAGATTAATAAAATATGGCATTTTACCGATTTTTTTTGTTTATTATTGTATAGCCTATTAATAATTCTTAATAATACATTATTTGACAAACGTGAAAAAATATGATAAAATAGGCTTTGGTATTCAACCAAATTCAAAGCCCGATAAAAGGGCGAAGAAACGGAGAATTTTATGAAGCTTAATTATAAGAGAACGATTCTCGTCGGCTTTGCATTCTTTTTAATCAGCGCATTCTGGCAGGCGTACGACACCATTATCCCGCTTATGCTTGAAAACCACTACGGTCTTAACAGCTTTTGGTCGGGTGCGGTAATGGCGCTTGACAATATTCTTGCGGTGTTTATGCTTCCGCTTTTCGGCGCGTTTTCGGACAGAGTTGCATCAAAATACGGAAAGCGCACACCCTTTATATTCGTTGGCACCGTTCTTGCGGTGATTTGCTTTGTTGCCCTCGCATTCGTTGACGGCGCACAGCTCGGCTCGGTTATCGCAACCGACATTCCCGCACGCTATGCCGAAACCGCAGCTGCGAGAAAGGCGGCATACGAGCTTATGGCAGAGGCGAGAAAGGCGGGCGATGCGGAGCTTATCGCGGCAGCGGGAGCGAATATGGATGCAATTGACGCAGCCTTTAAGGCACTCGCACAGGATACCTTTGAAATCACCAAAAAGGGAATAGGACTTCTTGTCGGCTTTATCGGCGTTCTTCTTATGACGCTCGTTTCTATGGCAATATTTCGCTCCCCCGCGGTTGCGCTTATGCCCGACGTAACGGTAAAGCCGCTTCGTTCAAAGGGTAACGCCATTATTAATCTTATGGGTACTGCGGGCGGAATTATCGTTCTTGTCTTTGGTATGATATTCAAAACCGACAGAATATTTATGAGCTACGTCGGATACATTATCGCGGTTGCGGCGGTTATGGTTGTCGCGCTTGTCGTGTTCCTCCTTACCGTAAAGGAAAACAAGTGGGCGTACGAAATGGCGGAGGATACCAAAAAATACGGCATCGAGGAGACGGAGGAAACGGTCGGCGAAAAGCGCAAGCTTTCTCGCGGAGAGCTTATTTCTCTTTTCCTTATTCTCGCGTCGGTGGCTCTTTGGTACATCGGATATAACTCCATTACCTCCAAATACTCGGTTTACGCCACCCGCGAGCTTGGCTTCAGCTACAGCTTTACGCTCATAGTGGCACAGGCGGCGGCGGTCATTTCCTATATCCCCGTCGGTATAATCTCCTCTAAAATCGGAAGAAGAAAGGCTATACTTTCGGGTATAGTTATGCTCGCGGCGGCATTCCTTATCGGTCATTTTATCACACCGAACACTCCCGAGCTTATTATGTACCCTGTATTCGCGCTTGCGGGTATCGGCTGGGCAACGATTAACGTAAACTCCTTCCCGATGGTGGTGGAGCTTGCGCGCGGCGGCGACATCGGAAAATACACGGGCTACTACTACACCGCTTCTATGGCGGCACAGATTGTTGCCCCGCTTCTCTCGGGTGCGCTTTATACCGCATTCGGTATGAGAAACGTGTTCTTTGTATTCGGCACCGTATTCGTTGCGCTTTCCTTTGTGACTATGTTCTTCGTAAAGCACGGAGATGCAAAGCCCGAAAAGAAGGATGCGCTCGAGGCACTTGCGGGTGCGGAGGATTAATTTAAAAATAAACCGTGTCGGAGGGCTCTCCTTACGTCTTAAAAGGACGGAGGAATGCCCTCTACACAAGAAAACGGAGGCATTATGCACCCCGCCATACTGATTACAATTATCGTTATCGGCTCGCTTACCGCCCTTTTTGCATTGCTTTGGCTTTTGCGACTTTATATGCTGATGCCCGGGCGCCGCGGTTCCGAAATGGAAAAATATAAAAGCGTGCGCTATGCCCACCGCGGACTTCACGACGGGGGACGCGCCGAAAACTCGCTCTCCGCCTTTGCCGCGGCAAAGGCACGCGGATATGGCATTGAATTTGATTTACGGCTGTCGCGCGACGGTATTCTCGTCGTGCATCACGATGCGACCCTCAACAGAACCTGTGGAGTGGAGGGCAGGGTTATCGACAAAACGGCAGAGGAGCTTGCTGCCCTCTCGCTTTACGGCACACCCGACGGAGTCCCAACCTTTGGGCAGCTTTTGGAGCTTGTGGACGGGGCAATCCCGATGCTTATCGAATTAAAGCAGGCGGCGGGCGAAAGCGGTGTCGCGGAGGCGTTTTTGAAGGAGATAGAGGGCTATAAGGGTGATTTTATCGTGGAGTCCTTTAACCCGGCTGTTCTTAAAAAGGTAAAAAGGGCGCGCCCCGATATTTTCATCGGGATACTCTCCTGTCAATATTCAAAGGAAAAAGGGTTCAAGGGAAAGCCGCTTTACTGGCTGCTTGAAAGACTGTATCTCAATTTCCTGATGCGCCCCGACTTTATCGCGTATGAAAAAGGGGGAAGTGAAACAAGGACGCTTCGCTACATACGTCGGAAATTTAACACGCCCCTTTTTGCCTGGACGGTACAGAGTGCCGAGGAGGAGAGAAAGGCATACGGCGATGGCTTTGACACTGTTATTTTCGAGGGATATATTCCCGAATAACAATGTAAACAATTATTTGCAAAACACAGACGGGCGCACCGACGGTGCGCTCGGCTTTTGATAACGGGGGAGGCGTATAACCGCTTTTTCGATACGCTCTTGAGCGTTGGCAGCCCCGCACAACCCATACCGTGGGAGAAGCTATGAAATTACAGCTTGTTGCCACCTGCCTTTTTGGGCTGGAGCATTTACTTGGCGAGGAGATTGATGCCCTCGGCTATGAGAGGATATCCACAATAAACGGACGCGTTACCTTCCTCGGTGACGAGGAGGCGGTCGCCCTCTCCAACGTGTTTTTGAGGTACGCCGAAAGAATTTATATAAAGGTCGGCTCGTTCAAGGCGCCCACCTTCGATGCGCTTTTCGAGGGAACGCGTGCGCTTGAATGGGCGGATTTTATCGGGCGAAACGATGCGTTTCCCGTTTCGGGACACTCGATTCACTCTGCGCTTCATTCAATCCCCGATTGCCAGGCTATTGTGAAAAAGGCAATTGTGCGCTCTATGTCCGAAAGGTATGGAATTTCGGTTTTTCCCGAGGACGGAATAAAATACCGCGTGGAGTTTTTTATCCTCAACGACGAGGCAACCCTGATGATTGACACGTCGGGCGAGCCGCTTCACAAGCGTGGCTACCGACGCGAGTCGAATGCCGCACCGATACGCGAAACACTTGCCGCCGCGATAGTCGCAACCTCCCGTCCGAGGGAGGAGGTCCTGCTTTGGGACCCGATGTGCGGAAGCGGTACAATCGCAATCGAGGCTGCGATGCGAATGCGAAATATCGCACCCGGTATGCGCCGTCATTTTGCCGCCGGGGCATACCCCTTTATTCCCGAAAGAGTGTGGAAAAATGCAAAGGAGGAGGCACTTGAGGGAATTGTGCAGTCGCAGTTCGAGGTGTTTGCCTCCGACCTTGACGAGGAGTGCCTTCGCATTACAAAGGAAAACGCTTACCGCGCGGGCGTGTTAAATTCTATGAAGATTTTTAAGCAGGATGCCCGCAAAATCACAACCCAGGGAAGGCGCGGCACGATTGTAACAAACCCACCCTACGGCGAAAGACTCGGCGAAAGGGCGGAGGTGGAGGTGCTTTACCGCGAGCTTGGAAGGCACTTTAAAACGCTTGAGCCGTGGCAGGCATATATAATCACGAGTCACCCCGAGTTTGAAAAATTTTACGGCAGGCGGGCGGACAAGGTAAAAAAGCTTTATAACGGAATGATACCCTGCTATTTGTATCAATTCTTCAAAAATCCGAATAAAAGATAGCCGATTTTCGTGCGACAAAGGCTTGCAAGTCGGCGGATTTGTCAAATCGAATGGCGGCAGGGAATAAAGGCGGTCATAACAAACGTGCAGACCGAAAAGAGGGAAGTACGAAAAGCGAACAGTCCGAAAAGCGGGGGCTGTGATAAGCGGCGGCTTGGGATAAAAACGGGCGGCAGAGAATAATACTTGACATTCCCATCGTATTATGATATAATGACCCCCGATAATTTTCAAAAAATATGCGTGCGCGTGAAGCTTTTGCTCCGCTTTTGTCAAGGATAATTAAGGCTGGTAATTTATGCAACTGTACGAATTGATACTATTGGCTGTCGGTCTTGCGGGAGATGCCTGTGCCGCGGCGATATGCAAGGGGCTTGCCACCCCGAAATTAAGGCTGAAGCATATGCTTATCACAGGACTTTGGTTCGGTGGCTTTCAGGCTTTGATGCCTGTTATCGGATATATACCCGTAAAGCTGCTCGGGCCTGCGATGGAAAAATATATTACCGAAATCGACCACTGGGTTGCCTTTGGGGTACTTGCCTTTCTCGGTGTTAAAATGATTTACGAGGCGCTTTTGGGCGAGGAGGACGAGTGTGTCGACTGCTCCTTTGCCCCGCGTGCAATGGTGGTTATGGCTGTCGCGACGAGTATAGACGCGCTTGCCGTAGGTGTAACCTTTGCACTTACCGATGCAAATATCGTTATTGCCGCGCTTCTTATCGGTGTTATCACCTTTATTCTCTCGGCTCTCGGCGTGAAAATCGGCAATGCCTTTGGCGTGAAATACAAAAAATATGCAACTCTTGCGGGTGGTATTGTTCTCGTGCTTATCGGCTTAAAAATTTTACTTGAGCATCTCGGAGTCATTGCATTTTGATACAAAACGGCAAATTTGTAAATAAAAGTTGTCACTTTTTAGAAAAAATAACAGATTTTAGACTTTATTTTTGATATAGGTATTGCAAAAGATTTCATTATAGTGTAAAATAAATAGGAAATAAAAAGGAAAGGCAGAGAGATATTCAACGTGAGCAAAAGACTTAACGAAAAATTCCTTAAAAGCTTTCTCGAGCTTGACAGGCTTTGTTGCGAAAAGTTTGGCGTGGCAACGGGCGGTGTAACCGAATATATCAACAGGCTTAATAACGCGCGCTTCGCTCCCGACAGGGATATTGTTTTGCCGCGCCTTGTAAAATACAGAAACATTCGCAACCTTTTCGCGCACGAGCCGGGTGCCGTCCGCAAGAGCGAGGAGGTAACGAAGGAGGACGTCAATTGGCTCTTCCGCTTCCGCCACGATATGCAGAAAAAGCGCGACCCCATCAGCAAATATCTGCGAAAGGCGCGCCGCTTTGCGAGAGCGAGAAAAATCAAGAGAGCGCTGTTTATCACTCTTGCCGTGCTTTTGGTTGCCGCGATAACCGTTATAGTTTTGTGGATTGTTTTGTAGGGGGTGAGCCGCCCGCGCGGTGCTTAACTCTTTGAGGTTTTATATTCGATATGAGATGCAATTATCATAACCACACCTACCGATGCGGCCACGCAAGCGGCACGGAGGAGGACTATATTAAAAAAGCGATAGCCGAGGGTGTTACTACCGTCGGCTTTTCTGACCATACGCCGTATTTTTTCCCTAACGGCTTTGTTTCCTACTGCCGTATGGAGCCGCGGGAAATCGGCGGTTATTTTGACACACTCGTTCGGCTTCGGGAAAAATACCGTGGCTACGTGGATATAAAAATCGGCTTTGAAACGGAGTATTATCCGCGGTATTTTCCAAGACTTCTTGAGGAATACCGAAAATATCCGCTTGATTACCTTATCTGGGCGGGGCACAACATCGGTCACGAGGGGGCGGAGGATTGCTTTTGCGCGTTCGACCCCACAAGCGACCTTGCGAAAATGCGCGCCTACGTCGATAATGCGATTGCCGCGATGAATACGGGGCGTTTTTCAATCCTCGCGCATCCCGATATGATAAACTTTGTCGGTGACCGCGATTTTTACAGACAGGAGGCGGCGCGCCTTGTCAGAGAGGCAAAGCGGCTTGACATTCCTCTTGAAATAAATCTCAATGGTATTCGCGACAAAAGGTACTACCCGTGTGACGATTTCTGGCGCGTTGCGGGGTCCTTTGGCGCTGTGGCGGTGCTTGGCTTTGACGCGCATCAGGTGGCGCACGTTGCCGACCGCGGGGAAATGCTTGCGGGTATGCGCTATGCGGATAAATTCGGTGTACAGCTTATCGACGAGGTAAGGCTTCGTGACCCGAAATTCTGATTTTTTGCTAATTTGATTTAATCCGTCGGACGGGAAATGACGCCTTGTTCGACAATGTGCCCGCCCACCGCGGGCGGAAAAATTGAACATTACTCTATGCAAGGGCGAAAGCCTCAAGCGGGGAAAGTGCGGTGAAAATCCGTCGCAACAGCCATTGCCGTTAAAGTCGGAAGGCCCGTCATAGAGAGTGTATATATTCCTTGGGC
>JAZSHN010000163.1:0-3820 GCA_045533315.1 Eubacteriales bacterium
CTTCATATGGCAGGGGCGGAATAACTCGAACCCACGACCCATGATTTTGGAGACCAGTACTCTACAAGCTGAGCTACACCCCTGTACAACGACGATATTATACAATAAAAAAATACGTTTGTCAATAGATTTTCAAAATATAATTGACGAATTTGTAATTTTATGCTACAATAAAGAGAATGAATTTACGAGGTGACGAAATGTTTGAAAAAATTCTTGATTTAATCAAGTCGTATGACAAAATAATTATACACAGACACAAAAAACCGGACGGCGATGCGATAGGAAGCCAGGTTGGATTAAAGCATATTATAAAGGCAAATTTCCCCGAAAAAACCGTATATGCGGTCGGAGACCCCGCGGGTAGGTATGCTTTTGTGGAGGACTCCACCCCCGATACAATTCCCGACTCCGAATATAACAACGCTCTCGCAATCATTCTTGACACGTCGGCGCGCTCGCTTATAAGCGATGAAAGGTATATCGCTGCCGCCGCTACCGCGCGAATGGACCATCACATTTTCGTTGAAAAAATTGCCGACGAGGAGCTTACCGATACCACGTTTGAAAGCTGCTGCGGACTTATCACCGCGTTTGCAATGGAGGCGGGACTTACACTTACACCTATCGCGGCAAAGGCACTCTACACGGGTATGGTAACCGACTCGGGGCGCTTCCGTTATGACAGCACAACCCCGAAAACCCACAACCTTGCCGCACATCTTCTTTCTGTTGGCTTTGCAACAGGCGACATCTACCGCAATCTTTATTCCGACGACTTTTCCTTTATCCGCCTGCGCGCACAGTTTGTTCTTAAAATACAGTTTACCGATAAAAACGTTGCCTACATCTACACCACCGCCGACGAGGCAAGAAGCTACGGTGTCGATAACTTCACAATCTCCCGCGGTATGGTAAACGTTATGGGCGAAATAAAGGGCGTGGACATTTGGGTTAACTTTACCGAAACTGATGACGGGGTCCTTGCCGAGCTTCGCTCAAGCAGGTATAATATCAACAAAATTGCCGTAAAATACGGTGGCGGAGGCCACGAAAAGGCAAGCGGTGCCACCCTCAAATCGAGGGACGAGGCTATGGCAATGCTCGCCGATCTTGATGCACTTATGGAGGAGCGTTAACTATGATTAAACCCGAAATGCAAACAATTCTTGACAAAATCAAGGAATATGATAGTATAATTATCTTCAGGCACAAACGCCCCGACGGTGACGCGACCGGCTCTACAAAGGGGCTTCAGCGCATTTTGAAGCTTACCTATCCCGAAAAGCAAATACTTCTCATAAACTCCGACTACGCCGACTACGTTTCCTTCCTTGGGGCGGAGGACGGCGACGTTTCGGACGACGTGTATGCCAAATCGCTCGGTATTATTGTCGATACCGCGACAAGCGACCGCATCTCTAATAAAAAGTACAAGCTTTGTCGCGAAATCGTAAAAATCGACCACCACATACCGGTTGAATCCTACGGCAGCTACGAGTGGGTGGAGGAGCATCGCTCCAGTGCCTGCGAAATGATAGCCGCGTTTTATCTCGCCTTTCGCGATGAGCTTAAAATCGATAGCGAAGCCGCAACATATATCTACTGCGGTATGGTGACCGATTCGGGAAGATTCCGCTATCGCGAGGTTTCGGGCGAAACTATGCGCGCCGCGGGCGCATTGCTTGACGTTGGAGTTGATACCGACAGCCTTTTTGCAAATCTTTATATGAAGGAATACCATACCTTTAAATTTGAGGCTTACGTCCTTAAAAATATGAAAATTACCGAAAACGGTGTCGCATATATCTACGTTGACAAGAAAATGCAAAAGAAATTCTCCCTCACACAGGAGGAGGCAAGTGCCGTTGTATCCTACCTCGACTCCATAAAGGGAAGCCTTATCTGGCTTGCATTTATCGACAACGACGACAAATCTATACGCGTCCGTCTTCGCTCTCGCTTCGTTACGGTAAGCGAGGTTGCAAATAACTATCACGGCGGCGGTCACGCGTGTGCCGCGGGTGCTACCGTCTATTCAAAGGCGGAAATGAAAAGGCTGATTTCGGACTGTGACGCTCGCCTTAAAGAATACAAGGAAAATAACACAGGCTGGCTTTAATACCACCCCGTGTTAAAAAAACAAAGGAAAATAAATGAAAATTCTTATCACAAACGACGACGGAATTAATTCTCCCGTCCTTCCCAAGCTTATAGCATTTGCCAAAAGCTTTGGCGAGGTTGTATGTGTCGCTCCAAAGGTGGAGCAAAGCGGAAAAAGCCACGCAATTGATTTCACCCGCCTTATTGAAATTAAAAGAGTTGACCTCGTTGACGGTGCGGAATGCTACAGTATGGACAGCACGCCCGCCGACTGTGTGCGCTATGCTGTCCTCGGTATGAAGTATGTACCCGACCTCGTTATTTCGGGAATAAACCGCGGCTTCAACCTTGGAAAGGATATCGTATATTCGGGCACGATTGGCGCGATTTTCGAGGCAGCGCGCCTCGGCATCACGGGCGTAGCCCTTTCCACCGACCCGAAAACCTTTGACCCATCTGTGAAGGCGCTTGACCGTATAGCCGATTTCTTTATCGCAAACCGACTTCTCGAGCGCGGAAGGCTTTATAACGTCAACATTCCTCGCGACGACAGGGGTATTCGCATTACACGGCAGGGCGGAATTTACTTTACCGACGAATTTGTCCACGTCGGAAACGGTATGTACGAGCAGCAGGGTGAAATGGCAAAGCCCGATAGCACCGACCTTACCCATGACACCGTCGCACTTGTTGCGGGCTACATTTCGGTAACACCGCTTACCTCCGAAAAAACCGACCTTTCGCTCTTTAACGAGCTTCTTTCTCTAAACTCATAACGAAAAACAACCTTCCGTCGGAAGGTTGTTTTTTATATATATTCTCTCTTGAAATCAAGGATTATCGCAACCGTCCCTCTGTGGAGCAAATCGCCCCAATAAACGGCTACGTAGGGTGACGGCTTTCCGCTTACACTACCGCCCGTTTCGTATCCAAATCTGTCCGACCATCCGCCAAAGTAATTCAAATACTCCTGGAAATCCTCGTAGTGGTTGTAGGTGTAAAATACGTGAAGCTCGCCGTATTCGTAAATGCCGTTGCGGTTGATGTCCTCCTTCGCATATACAATTCTATATGCACCGCGCGATATATTCGTGCCGTTGTTGTAGCTCACGCCGCCAATATCCATTTCCCAATATTGGAGAGTGCCTCCGCCACCGTTTGCATTCGGCAGGCTTGGCTCGTTGGGATATTTATCGGTATTTCCCGAAAACCTTGTATGATTAACGCGAAGGTATTTGCCGAATATTGAATTCGACGGCTTTTCCTTCTTATTTGGCGAGTGATTGGGCGGGTAAGTGCCAAACGCATAAACGTAAGCCGCCACCTCCTCGAGCGCGATGTAAGCTCCGCACCTATAAATCGTCATCACGGCATTTCCGTCGGCATCTACCACGGTGTAAGCCTCGCCTCCGAGCGAATATATCTCGCGCGTGTTTCTTACAAGCTGCCCGTCCTTCGTCGGTCTGTTTTCCGCAACGGTGGGTGCGCCCGTCGCGTAGGAAATTGTCCCTGATAAAAGTCCGTTTTGCGTCCTGTAATACGCATCCTCATAGCTCGTCGCAGGAGTATAATCCGCATAAAACTCGCTTTGGCTTACGTCCTTATACGGGTCGTTACCCGAAAGCGTTGGGGTATTTCCAATATCGCCATGCTGTCCGCTGACGTTTGAGCCAAAATCCTCTCCGCCGCCTTCATCGCCGCCATTGCCACCGCCACC
>JAZSHN010000123.1:0-4755 GCA_045533315.1 Eubacteriales bacterium
CCACCTGCTTGTCAACCTCGTGAAAAACTGCTTTGTCATTGTCGGAGTTCTCGCCGCAATGCTTATGCTTAACTACGGGCTGACCCTAATGATACTCTGCTTTACGCCGTTTATCGTTATATTCACTCTCATCTTCCGCAAATTCTCAAGAAGAGCATACCGCCGTGTAAAGGATGCCAATACCGACATTAACACCTACCTTTCCGAAAATCTTTCTGGAATGAAGATTACGCAGATTTTCAATCGCCAGGAAAGAAAGGCGGCTGAATTCGAGGCACGTAATATGGCACTCAGCAAGGCAAGACACAGGGAAATCCTTGTATTCAGCGTATTCCGCCCCATGGTGTACACGCTCTATATGACCTCCATTCTTTGCCTGTTCTATTTCGGAGCAAGCGGAGTTATAAACGACACCGTTTTTCTCGGACAAACAATCGGAAGCGAAACGATAGTTTCCTTCTATATGTTCATCAACAAATTCTTCAACCCGATACAGTCGCTTGCCGAGCAGTTTAACAGGCTGCAGGGAGCGTTTGCCTCCGCCGAAAAAATATTTTCCATTATGGATATGAAGCCCCAGGTCGTTGATTCGGAGGACGCAATCGAGCTTTCCGAGATAAAGGGGGATATAGAGTTCAAAAACGTATGGTTTGCCTATGAGGGAGAGGAGTGGGTGCTTCGCGACGTTTCCTTTAAGGTAAAGGCAAATCAAACGGTTGCCTTCGTCGGCTCTACGGGCTCGGGAAAAACCACCATTCTCTCGCTTATCGTGCGGAATTACGATATCCAAAGGGGTCAAATCCTCATCGACGGTATGGATATAAGGAGGATAAAAATCTCCTCCCTGCGCCGACACTTCGGTCAAATGCTGCAGGATGTGTTCCTCTTTTCGGGAACTATTCGCTCGAATATCGTCCTTCGCGAGGACTCGTATACCGACGAGGAAATACGCGAGGTCTGCGACTACGTCAACGCCACACACTTTATCTCAAAGCAGAAGGACGGACTTGACGAGGAGGTAAGGGAGCGCGGCAACAATTTTTCCGCAGGACAAAGACAGCTGCTCTCCTTTGCCCGCACGATTATCCACCGTCCGAGCGTTATGATTCTTGACGAAGCCACCGCGAATATCGACACCGAAACCGAGGTGCTTATTCAGGACTCGCTTGAAAAAATGATGAATGTCGGTACGATGCTTATCGTCGCGCACAGGCTCTCGACAATACAGAACGCGGATAATATCATTGTCCTCTCTCACGGAGAAATAGTGGAGCAGGGCAATCACTTTGAGCTTCTTGAAAAGCGCGGGGCATACTACGCGCTCTATATGCTGCAGTTTGAAAAGGACCGCCTCACCAAAAAGGGGTAAGAAGCGATACAGCGCAAATGCCCGTAATTTAAAACAAACGTACTGTCTGCCCGCGGCACCCGCCGCGGGCGTTTTTGTCGTCTGCATTTTGCTGCCGTTGCGCTTTCCTCTCCGTCGTGTATCGGCTGCGCTTTTACCCACCGTTGTGTCTTTACTCTCCGCCGCTGCTTCGTTACCCGCCACGGGCTTTTTTGTCGTCTGCATTTTGCTGCCGTTGCGCTTTCCTCTCCGTCGTGTATCGGCTGCACTTTTACCCACCGTTGTGTCTTTACTCTCCGCCGCTGCTTCGTCACCCCCAACGGGCGTTTTTTGTCAACGACCGCCCTCCGTCCAATAACAGAAAAGGCGCGCTCTTTATATATAAAATATTTAGAGAACCTCGCAAAAACCTCTTTACAAATTCAAAACTTCGTGATATAATTATAATGGCAAAAAACGGGCAAGGAGGCAATATGCGTATAGATAAGCTTATAAGCGAGATGGGCATTGCCTCGCGAAAGGAGTCAAGCCTCGCGGCAAAGCGCGGAATGATTCTCGTAAACGGAATAGCCGTAAAGGATGCCTCGAAGCATATCGACCCCGAGAGGGACGTTGTCGAATATGCGGGACGGCGAATTAACTACGGAAAATTCGTCTACGTTATGCTTAACAAGCCAACGGGCTACGTTTCCGCAACGGAGGACAGCCGACTTCCCGTCGTTACCGACCTGCTTCCCGAGGAGCTTCAAAAAAGGGAGCTTTTCCCGGTCGGACGGCTTGACAGGGATACCGTCGGTCTTATGATTTTGACGAATGACGGAGCGCTTGCACACACGCTTTTATCCCCCCGCCATCACGTGGAAAAGGAATATTATTTTAAGGCGGACGAGCCTATGCGCGACGGCGTAGAGCGTGATTTTTCGGGCGGCGTAACGCTTGCCGACGGATACGAGTGTAAAAGCGCGGTTATTGCCCTTGACCCCGATAGGTGCGGAGGGAAAATCACGCTTACCGAGGGGAAATATCACCAGATAAAGCGTATGGTTGCCGCCTGCGATAACCGTGTCACATACCTCGAGCGTATATCCTTTGCGGGTATCCCTCTTGATACAAAGCTTGAACGCGGACAGTGGCGGTACCTCACCGACGACGAAATTTCGCTTCTTCGCGAAAAGGCAAAATAACCGCGAGTATGGATTTTCCGTGTTAACGGTGAAAAGCAAAAAGCCAATGCAAAACCTGCCGAAATTTAACACGCCCCCGCGGGTTGATGCGTTGATTGAACACCGCAAATCACCGCCGAAATTTGACACGCCCCCGCGTTTAACGGTCAAATTTCCGCAAAACAACGTAGTAATTTATTTATAGGAGAACATAGATGAACATTTTTGAAACCCTGGCAAAGGAATTTAACATTACAGAGGAGCAGGTTGAAAAAACCGTCGCCCTCATTGACGAGGGTAATACAATCCCCTTTATTTCCCGTTACCGTAAGGAGGTTACAGGCTCTCTTGACGATACGACGCTCCGCGACCTGAACGACAGGCTCAATTACCTGCGTAACCTTGAGGAGCGCAGAGTGCAGATTTCCGGCATCATCGAGGAGCAGGGAAAGCTTACCCCCGAAATTACCTTTGCGCTTAACAATGCAAAGACGCTCGTAGAGCTTGAGGATATTTACAGACCCTATAAGCCAAAGAGAACCACTCGCGCTTCCATCGCGCGTGCAAAGGGGCTGGAGCCGCTTGCACAGTACATTATGGAGCAGCGCGACGCATACGACCCCGCAATCGAGGACTATGCAAACGAGTTCATTTCTGACGAGGAGGGCAAGGAGGTCCCCGATGCCGCTGCCGCGCTTCAGGGTGCGTCCGATATTATCGCGGAGGATATCTCCAACGATGCCGAGCTTCGTAAGCATCTTCGTGAATTTACCGTAAATTACGGCTCTCTCACCGCAAAGGGTACCACCGACGAGCCCTCGGTTTACGACAACTACTATGAATTCTCCGAGCCTATCAAAAAGCTCAAGGGACACAGAGTTCTTGCAATCAACCGCGGCGAGAAGGAGGACTTCCTTAAGGTTAGCGTAACCCTCCCCGAGGAGGATGGAATTGCACAAATTGTTTCCCGCGTTATCACCAACAAGAATTCGCCCGCACTCCCGCGCCTTATGGAAACCATAAAGGACGCATACGACCGTCTCCTTTTTCCCGCGATAGAGCGCGAGGTCCGTACCGCACTCTTTGACGATGCCTGCGAGGGTGCGCTCAAGGTGTTTGCCGAGAACCTTCGCAATCTTCTTCTTGTCTCTCCTCTTAAAGGCAAAACCGTCCTCGGCTACGACCCCGGCTACGGCCACGGCTGTAAGCTTGCGGTTGTTGATAAAACGGGAAAGGTGCTTGACACCGCGGTAATTTATCCCTTCCGTTCTAAAGGAAAGGATAACGAGGACGACCTTAACCGTGCGAAAACCGTTGTGCTCCGCCTTATCGTAAGACACAACGTCGACGTCGTTTCCATCGGTAACGGTACCGCCTCCCGCGAATCCGAAAGATTTATCGCAGAGCGCGTGCTTCGCGACCCCGCCTGCCCCCGCACCGTAAAATACACCATCGTTTCCGAGGCGGGAGCATCGGTTTACTCCGCTTCAAAGCTTGCGGCAGAGGAATTCCCCGAATTCGACGTAATGCAGCGTAGTGCCGTTTCCATCGCACGCAGACTTCAGGACCCCCTTGCCGAGCTTGTTAAAATTGAGCCAAAGGCTATCGGCGTCGGTCAGTATCAGCACGATATGAAGCAGAACAGACTTAACGAGGCGCTCGGCGGCGTTGTAGAGGACTGTGTTAACGCGGTCGGCGTTGACCTTAACACCGCGTCCTACTCGCTTCTCTCCTACGTTTCGGGCATCAACTCCACCGCCGCAAAGAATATTGTAAAGTACAGAGAGGAAAACGGCGAATTCAAAACCCGCCGCGGAATTCTCAAAGTGCCGAAAATCGGTGAAAAGGCATTTACACAGTGCGCGGGCTTCCTCCGTATTCCCGACGGAAAGGAAATCCTTGACAACACGGGTGTTCACCCCGAATCCTACGCGGTTGCCGAGGACCTTCTCAAGCGCTTTGGCTTTACTCTCGAGGACGTAAGGGCGGGAAGCCTTCCTCTCCTTCGCTTCAAGGCAGAGCAGTACGGCACCGCAAAGCTTGCAAAGGAGCTTGGCTGCGGCGAGCCCACACTTCTTGATATTATCGGAGAGCTTGAAAAGCCCGGAAGAGATATCCGCGACGATGCACCCGCACCTGTCCTCTCCACCGACGTCCTTGAAATCGAGGACCTTAAGGAGGGTATGCAGCTCAAGGGTACCGTCCGTAACGTAACCGACTTTGGTTGCTTTGTTGATATCGGAG
>JAZSHN010000187.1:0-3694 GCA_045533315.1 Eubacteriales bacterium
ACCCCTTTTACCGCAGGAGCAATCCCAGCCCGCGGGGGTGGCGGCAGCCTTTTCTTCCCTTTCCGCCTCCATCATTTTGCGGTTGGTTTCGGATGCCGCACCGACGAAGCCTCCGCCCGCGCCCATTCCGACACCCATTCCGACGAATGCGCCCATAGCACCGCCGTCGGACGAGCCCGCCGCCTCCATACCTCTTGCGACAGAGCCCTGTACGTAGCCCTCGCGCACGTTGGGGTCGCCAAGCATTGCGCCCTTGTTACGCATATTGATAAGCTCCTTTGACTCGTCGTCATAGGACACGCTCGCGATACCGACCGAAAGAACCTCGAAGCCGCGATTTTCGCGCCAGGACGCGTCAAGCTCGTTTGCCATATACTGCGAAAGCTCGCGCGACTTGCTCGCCACGTGGGAGATACGTATTCCGTCCGCGCTCATTTGGTTGATTGCGGCGGTAAGAGCCTCCAAAAATTCGGCAAGATACTGCTCGTTTACCTGGTTAATATCCACTCTTTCGGCATTCTTCGGGATAACCTCGGTATAGAATTTAACGGGGTTTATAATTTTAATAGAATAGTTGCCGTGTGCGCGGAGGAACAGCTCCGAGTTGTAGAAGTTGTCAAAGTAATTTACGGGGGCGCGAGTTCCAAAGCGAATACCCTTTATCTCCTGGAGATTGATAAAGTATGCCTTTTGCGAATGCGAGGGCACGCCGCCGTATGCAACACGCTTGAAGGAATCGACGATAGCCTTTCCAAGCTCGCCCGCAAAGAGAGAGGGTGCGGCGGTGTTGTCAACCTTGTAATACCCCTCGTCGGCGGTGAAGTCAATAATTTTTCCGCCGTCAACAAGCATCATAAACTGTCCCGGGTAAACGTGAATTACCGAGCCGTTGGAGATGGAGTCCTCCGTTCCCCTTTTATTGCTGTTTCTTTTGTCGTTTTTACGCACCTTTACACCCTTTGTGAAAACGGTGGTATCGCTCATTTCATCAGCCTCGATAACCTCGAGCCACTGGTCGGCAAGAGAGCCGCTTGCCGCATCGAAAATTGCTTTAATAAGACCCATATAAAATCCTTTCTGTCATTTGACAATAAATTATTCTACTTTATTAACCGAAGCATCGGCATTTTTTCGCAGGATGCGGATATATCCGCGCCTTATGGCACGCAAAACGAGAAAGCGCGCACCGTCGGCGGTAAGCCCGACTGCCGCACCGATTTCGGCATAGGAAAGCTGTCCGCCCCGGCGGACGGTCGGCAAAACGAGAGGCAAAAGCCGTAAGGTCATTTTCTCCCGCCAAAGAGCGCGGAAATAAAACGGGGCACCCCATATTCCGTGACAGACGAAAAGCGTAAGAATGGCAAGCGGCACGTACTCAAGCCGCAAGGCGCAAACCGCCATAAGCGGTGCGCCGACCGCGATTGACACCGCGGAAAATATCCCGAGCAAAAGCCACACCCGCTTCATAGCCATACAGTATTGCATAGAGGTCCCCCTTTTTATAAATTTCGTTATTTCATTACTCTTGCACCGCAGGAGGGGCACTCGGCTGTCCCATCCGCAACGGTAGTGCCGCAATAATCGCACAGAAGCTCGCGCGGCTCCTCGCTTACTATCGGGAGAAGTCGGTCGTCCCCGAGGTAGTAGCCGCGGATATACTCGCGCTTTAGGCAGGCGGCAAGAGAATCACGGGCGGCGGCAGGGGTAATCATAGCGTAATTACCGATTGCCTCATAGCTGCGAAGCCCCTCCTCTGTAACCGCGCGAACACAGCGAAGTCGCTCTCCCGCCCTTGAAAAGGCGAGAAAATAGAAGGTCACACCGTAGAAGCCGTGTGCCACAAGAGCAATGGCGAGAGCCATAAGAAAATAACTTTCCCCAAGTGCAGAAAAGACGATGGCAGGTATTGCCGCCACCGCGCTGACCGAAGTCAGAATAGCCACCCAAAGCCAAATTTTTCTCGTTCGTTTTGCTCTTTCCATAATCCGCCTCTCTTTCAAAATCATTATACAATACGCGCGTGGGTGTTGTCAACAAAAATTTGCGGCGAACCTCCAAATGCGCCTTTAAAGCAAGAAAGCCCCACCGTTGTGGCGGGGCTCAAGGTTCGTGCCGATGAACACGGCGGAATAACAGATAAAGCTTCTAATCAAGCCTATCACAGAACGCGACAGAATTTTGAGGGGAAATTTTCGTTCTTTGAGCCGAAGCCGTTAGAGATGCAAGCATCTCGATGATTGGCAGAGCCAATCCCCAAACCAAATCACGAACGCGACAGAATTTTGTGGGAAAATTTTCGTTATTTGACCCGATGCCGTAGGTGGTCTACGGCGAGCTTGGTCAAAAACGGGAATTTGCACCAAAATTATTAAGCGTTCCAGTTGTGGTAGACGGCGTTAACGTCATCATCCTCGTTAAACTTATCGAGCATCTTCTCCATATTCTCGATATCGTCGGGGTTTTCAAGGTCAACGTAGGTGGAGGGAACCTTTGCAATATCGGCGGTATCAAGCTTGTAGCCGAGGGAAAGGATTGCATCGCGAACTGCGTCGAAGTCCTCCACGGCGGTATAGATGGTGTACTCGCCCTCGTCACAGCGGATATCCTCCGCACCGCATTCAAGCGCGTCCTCCATAAGCTTATCCTCGTCGATTTCCTCGTCCTCGTCGACGATGGTGATTACACCCTTTTCCTCAAAGAGGTAGGACACGCATCCGTTCTGACCGAGGTTGCCGCCGTACTTGTTAAACCACGCGCGGACGTTGCCCGCGGTGCGGTTACGGTTGTCGGTGGAGGTTTCAACGATAATTGCAACACCCGACGGACCGTAGCCCTCGTAGGAAATCTCCTCGAAGTTAATGTCGCTGGAGTCGGTGAATTTCTTTATGGTGCGCTGGATATTATCGTTGGGGACGTTATTCGCCTTTGCCTTTGCAATGAGGTCGCGAAGGCGGCTGTTATTTGTCGGGTCGGGGCCGCCCGCCTTTATTGCGATAGCCATTTCCTTTCCAATTTTGGTAAAGATTTTTGCCTTTGCGGCATCAGCCTTTTCCTTTTTGTGCTTAATGTTATTCCATTTAGAATGTCCTGACATATATTTCTCCTAAAAAAATTATTAACTCGTTAAAATTCGGGTGTATGCGCCCTTTTAGATTTTCTCGGGGCTTTGCATGCAGATAAGGTGGAGCGCGGTTTTAAGCACGCGGTTGGTTGCCGCGGTGAGGGCGATACGGCTGTTTTTCAGAGCCTCGTTTTCGCAGGTCACGATTTTGCACTCGTGATAGAAGCGGTTGAAGTCCGCCGCAAGGTCAAGAATGTAGCGCGTTACTACGCTCGGCTCGTATTCGTCGATAGCCTGTGCCACCTTTTCGGGGAAGATGGAGAGAGTTTTCGCGAGCGCAAATTCAAGCTCTCCGAGGGGGGCGTCGGTCATTTCGCCCACACCTCCCGCACGCTCAAGCACAGAGCAGGTACGAGCGTAGGTGTACTGCACGTAAGGACCTGTGTTTCCGTCGAAGGAAAGCGCGTCCTCAAGGTTGAAGTTGATGTCCTTGATACGGTTGTTAGTTAGATAATAGAAAACTATCGCGCCAACTCCAACCGCCTCTGCAACCTCCTCACTGTTCGCAAGGTCTGGATTCTTCTCCGCCATAATTCCCTTTACCTTCTCAATAGCAAAGTCGGAGGCCAAGCG
>JAZSHN010000041.1:0-2898 GCA_045533315.1 Eubacteriales bacterium
CCCCCTTCTCCGAGGAGAAGGCAAAGAACCTCATCCGTCACCTACGGTGACACCTTCTCCAAGGAGAAGGCTAAATTAGGCTGCTCGCAACTCTTGCACCATTCTCGGGGGAGAAGGCGAATTACTGCATATTTGGGAAATCGGTTTGGCGCAGGACCTCGTAGGCGGCAACAGCCACAGAGTTCGAGAGGTTAAGGCAGCGCAGGGTTGGCAGCATCGGGATGCGAAGGGCGTTGCTCCCCGCTTTTTCCACCAATTCCCGCGGAAGTCCGACGCTTTCGCGTCCGAAAATCAGATAGGTCGGCGCGGTGTATTTTACCTCGGTATAAAGTCGTTTTGCGTGAGAGGAAAAGTAAAACTTTTCACCGTCGGGATTTTTTTCGACAAATTCGTCAAAGGAATCGTAGTAAAAGACGGAGAGCTTGTCCCAATAGTCAAGCCCCGCCCGCTTTAGCGTGCGGTCGGAGATTTCAAAGCCCGTCGGTCTTATAATATGGAGCGCCGCCCCCGTAACGGCACAGGTGCGGGAGACGTTTCCCGTGTTCTGGGGGATTTCGGGGTTTACGAGGACTATGTTAAGCGGGTTCATTTTTCCTGCCCTTTCTTTGTTTTACACCCTATTTTAGCAGATTTTTACCTCTATTACAACGGGGGCGGCGCAATTTTAATAAAAATATTTACAAAAGACTATTTATTTTTTATTTCGCGTGTGCTATACTATAATAGTTAAAGTATATTTTGCGTAAGGCTTTGCGCCCGTCCACGCGACGAGAAGGAGAAAAAATGGGATTTTGGAAAAAGCTTTTTCCGAGCTACAGCGAAAAGGAAATAAAGGAAATAACCCCAACGGTTGATAAAATAGAGGCTCTTGCCGACTCTTACGCGGCGATGAGCGACGAGGAGCTTCGCGGCGGAACGCAAATCCTTCGCGAAAGGCTTGCGGCGGGAGAGACGCTTGACGATATTCTTCCCGATGCATTTGCACTTGTGAGAGAGGCGGACTGGCGCGTTCTCGGAAAGCGGCCGTACAGAGTACAGCTTATCGGCGGTATCCTTCTTCACCAAGGGCGTATTGCGGAAATGAAAACGGGTGAGGGTAAGACGCTTGTCGAAACGCTTCCCGCGTATCTTAACGCCCTTTCGGGAAAGGGCGTGCATATCGTCACGGTCAACAGCTATCTTGCAGAGCGCGACAGCGAGGAAATGGGAAGGGTTTACTCCTTTCTCGGTCTTTCCACGGGGCTTGTCGTGCCGGGTCTTTCGCTTGAGGAAAAGCAAAAGGCGTATAACGCAGACATAACCTACGGCACGAATAACGAATTCGGCTTTGACTACCTTCGTGACAATATGGCGGTATACAAGGAGGCAACCGTACAGCGCGGTCACGCCTTTGCCATTATTGACGAGGTTGACTCCATTCTTATAGACGAGGCGAGGACTCCGCTTATCATTTCGGGTCAGTCGTCAAAATCCACCGACCTTTACGAGAGGGCGGACCAATTGGCACGAACGCTCAAGCCCTACGTAATCAAGGAGATTGACGCAAAAAAGGACCTCGACCTTTACGAGGAGGATTACGTCGTCGACGAAAAGGCAAAGACGGCGGTGCTTACCTCCCACGGTCTTGAAAAGGCGGAAAAATTCTTTGGCGTTGAGAACCTTTCCGATTCGACAGCGGAGGCAAGAGAGCTTCACCACCACGTAATCACCGCGATAAAGGCACACGGCGTTATGAAGCGCGACGTCGATTATATCGTAAAGGACGGGGAGGTTATCATCGTCGATACCTTTACGGGACGACTTATGCCCGGGCGTCGTTATAACAACGGACTGCACCAGGCGATAGAGGCAAAGGAGGGCGTTGAGGTACAAAAGGAGAGCCGCACGATTGCGACGATAACCTTTCAGAATTATTTCCGTCTTTATTCAAAGCTTTCGGGTATGACGGGTACAGCGCTCACCGAGGAGGACGAGTTCAAGACGATTTACGCGCTTGACGTGGTTGAAGTGCCGACCAACCGCCCGATGATAAGGAAGGACCATAACGACGCGGTTTACACCACCCTTAACGGAAAGTACCGCGCTATTATAAATCAGATAAGAGCCTGCCACGACAAGGGACAGCCCGTGCTTGTCGGTACGGTTGATATTAACAAGTCGGAGGAGCTTCACCGCATTCTCACAAAGGTGGGTATTCCCCACAACGTGCTTAATGCAAAGCATCACGAGCGCGAGGCGGAGATAGTTGCACAGGCGGGCGCATTCGGCGCGGTCACGATTTCCACAAATATGGCGGGGCGCGGTACGGATATTATGCTTGGCGGCAACCCCGAATTTCTTGCAAAGCGGGATATGCGGCGCGCAGGCTATGACGAGGAGCTTATACTTTCGGCTACGGGAAGCGCGGTTACCGAGGACGAGGAAATACTCTCCGCGCGTGCGGAGTTCAAGCGGCTTTACGAAAAGCACAAGGAGGCTCTTGCCCCCGAGGCGGAAAAGGTAAAGGAGGCGGGCGGTCTTTTCATTCTCGGTACGGAGAGGCACGAGTCACGCCGTATAGACAACCAGCTTCGCGGACGTGCGGGCAGACAGGGCGACCCCGGTGAGTCGAGATTTTTCCTCTCGCTTGAGGACGACCTTATGCGACTTTTCGCTGCGACCGACAGGATACAGGGGCTTGTATCCCGTCTTGGAATGACGGAGGATATGGCTATCGATGCGAAAATCCTTTCCGGCTCTATTGAATCGGCGCAAAAAAGAATTGAGACACAAAACTTTGACAGGCGTAAGAGCGTCCTCAACTACGATGACGTTATGAACCAGCAAAGAAAGGTTATTTATAAGCAAAGACAGGACGTGCTCTTTGGCGAGAGCGTTTACGATACGGTTATGTCAATG
>JAZSHN010000051.1:0-5945 GCA_045533315.1 Eubacteriales bacterium
ATCTGAACGAGCTTTTGGTTACGAGCGTTATTATGTCCTGGGCCATAGAGCGGACAGCCTCGGTAATCCACATCGGGTCGCCGCCGAAAAGCTCGTTGTATTCGGGTGTACGAAGGTGGCGAATCATACGAAGCTTTATTACAAGCTGGTCGATAAGCTCCTGCGCCCCCGCCTCGTCAAGCGCGCCCTCGCGAATATCTCTTTCGAGGTAAATGTCGAGAAATGTTCCCACTCTGCCAAGCGACATTGCCGCACCGTTCTGCTCCTTGTTCGCCGCAAGATAGCCAAAGTAGGTCCACTGCACAGCCTCGCGACCGTTTTCCGCGGGGCGCGAAATGTCACAGCCGTACTCCGCCGCCATCTCTTTAAGGAAGCCAAGGAAGGATATCTGCTTGTAAAGCTCCTCGGCAAGGCGAATGGACTCCTCGTTCATTGCCCGTTTGCCAAGCTCCGCCTTGTCCTTCTTTTTCTCCTCTATAAGCCTGTCGATGCCGTAAAGTGCGATTCTGCGGTAATCACCGATAATTCTGCCGCGTCCGTACGCATCGGGAAGCCCTGTGAGAATGCCCGCGTGACGCATCTGTCGCATAGTGTCGGTGTAGGCGCGGAAAACGCCGTCGTTGTGGGTCGTTCTGTATCTGAACTGCTCCTCGATAGTGTCCGAAAGGGTATAGCCGTATGCCTTGCAGGCGGAGCGCGCCATTCTGATACCGCCAAAGGGGTGAATACCTCTTACAAGCGGTGCGCCCGTCTGAAGTCCGACGATAAGCTCGTCGTCCTTGTCAAGATAAGCGGCGGGATAGTTTACAAGCGAGGAAACCGTCTCGGTATCTATGCCGACAACGCCGCCCCTCTCTCTTTCCACCTTGAAAAGCTCTTCAAGCTTTCCCATAAGCCTTTTTGTTCTCTCCGTCGCGGGAGCAAGGAATGCCTCGTCACCCTCGTACGGGGTATAATTCTTTTGAATAAAGTCACGGACGTTGATTTTCTCCGACCACTCACCCTCGGCAAAGCCGCGCCAAGCGTTGTTAAAATTCTCGTTCATTTTTTTATTTCCTTTCGTGTAATCGTTTTAAGTGCCGCACCCTGTACCTCGCGGTTAAATTGCGCTAACCAAAGCCGAAAAAGCACAAAAAAAGGACAGCACGTTACAAGGCTGCCCAGACGGTCGGCGTATTACAGGGCTGCTTCCCGTAGGTACTCCTACTTTCCGTCAGTTACAGCCTGTGGGAGAATAATCCCCCTGTTTGTTATCATTATAGCATTTTACCAATGTAAAGTCAACCGCAAAAGGTCCGAAAATCGCGAAAAGCCGCATTTTCTCCATATTCAACAAAAACCGAGCCGTAAAGCCCAAAAATTTTTAACTTGTTAAAAATATCACATACTCCACCCTGAAAAATTCAAAGTAAGCCCCACACAAATTATAGAAAAGGCATCAAGCCGTAAAATTCGCCGCCAAAAACGAAAAACACGGGGAATAAAGCACCCCGTGTTAAATTATTTGCATAATTTGTTTGTTTTGCCGTCCTGTCAATTGTAAACAAAAATTTACATTCCAAGCGGGTTTTGAAGCATTTTTACCGCCTCGGCACAGGTTTTCGGCGCATCCTCTGCCTTTTCGTCAAGGCTGTCGCATATTTCGCCGTATTTTATCGCGCGACACCGCGAAATCAGGAAATTTTCAATCCAGTAAAGGAATTTTGTATTCGGTGACAAATGCTCTAACCGCTTCATTCGCTCGTACATCGGCGCACCGTCCGACGCATCGCGCCAGGTGTCCACAAAGGCAAGGTCAAACCCCTCTTCAGGCATAATGCTCTCTGCGTATTCAAACGCGTCGGCTTCAACGATTTTTACCTTTTCTCCGTGCTTGAATTGCGGGAGAATGTACTCGCGAAAGAGCTTGATAACGTCGTGGCTCTTTTCTACCACGGTTATCGACTCTACCTCCGACCTTTCGGATACCATATATGCGTAATAGCCAAGCCCAAGACCAAAGGTTACAACCCTTCCCCTTGCCGCCAGAATAGCCTCCTCGCAGGTGTCGAGGTCAACGGGTGTAAGCGTCATCCACTCGTTACCCCCCTCAAGCACCGCGGGAAAGAAAAACTCCTCCTCAAAAAATCCAAGCGGCGGTACCTCGCGAAAATCGGGATAAAGCTCCATATCTCCCGCGATAACCGCGCGATACGGCTTATAGCTTTCGTTTTTCAATTCCCAATTTCCAACCTTGACGTTTGGGATTTTTATATTCACGTAATACGGGTTTTTCGTGTATCTTTCGGGGTCCATCATTCGTACCGACGGGGTAAGGTAATCGCGGATAAGCCGCCTGTCCTCCACGCTTCTGTCGAAATCTATACCGAAAAGCTCGGTCAGTATTCCGACCAGTGCCTCCTCGCGGCTCATATCCGAGCCCTCGCGGATAAGCTCTACAAGCTCGCGGGTGATACAGTCGGGGTGGTTGTTCAAATAGTCCGCATAAAGCCGTGTAAGCGCGAAATTCAGCCTGAAAACCGCCCGTATTCTCTCGAATTTTTCATTTTCTATGTAGTTCATAAATTGCTCCAAAAACCAAAACGGATATGAAAATTATACATTCAAATTATCCAAAAGTCAATAAAAACTTGACAATTCGGGCATATTGCTGTATTATAAAAGTGCGTAGTGCGCGCAAAATAAAACAACGCGCACAGCGGCGCGGTGTAATTTAAATTATGCACACGGCATAATTCTTTTTACCAAACAAAGGAAAGAAACGGATTATTATGAATCTTGCTGATAAAATTCTTCGCTCACAGCTTGAATTAACAAAGCCGATTGCCGATGGCACGAGCCTTGAGGTATCGAGAGCGCTCCAAGATAGAATAGGACGGCTGATGCACTTTACCCGAAGAAAAGAGGTTGTCGTCTATGACGATTACTTTGCGGGAGTGCGTGGCTCTCTCGTTGTGCCGCGCGACGAGCTTCGCGGCGGTGTAATAATGTATATCCACGGCGGAGGCTTTACCGCAGGCTCGATAAAGTATGCCCGCGGCTACGCCGCCGTGCTTGCTGCCGAATGCGGAATGAAGGCCTTTTGCGTTGAGTACAGGCTTGCCCCCGAAAACCCGTATCCCGCTGCCCTCGACGACGTTTACGATGCCTATATGGCTTTGTTAAAGGGCGGCACCCCGGGAGAGCGAATTATACTCGCGGGGGAAAGCGCGGGCGGCGGACTGCTTTACTCGCTCTGCCTTCGCCTCCGCAGCGAGGGCGCGGAGCTTCCCGCGGGGCTTCTTGCCATATCCCCGTGGTGTGACCTCACCCTGTCGGGAGAGTCGTATACAAATAACAGAGAGGCGGACCCAAGCCTTACGCACGAGCGACTTGTGTTTTTTGCAAACTGCTACGTCGGCGCTCATACGGAGGATGAAAATCCAAAGCCGCGCCGAGCATCTAAAAAGAAAATAGAGGCGGCTGCGGAGG
This sequence comes from Eubacteriales bacterium, assembly GCA_045533315.1. Lineage (GTDB taxonomy): Bacteria > Bacillota > Clostridia > Oscillospirales > CAG-272 > UBA1740. The sequence continues at coordinate 3,472 of JAZSHN010000051.1, forward strand.
CGAAAAAGCGCGACCCCCTCGTTTCTCCCATCTTTGCCGACCTTACGGGAATGCCGCCATCGCTTATCTTTGCGGGCGGTGACGAAATGCTTCTCTCGGATGCGCGTACAATGCACGAAAAATTACAGGCGGTCGGTGCGCGCTCAACCCTCGTTGTGCGCGACGAAATGTGGCACGCCTATGTGCTTTACGATCTAAAGAGCGCAAAAAAGGACTACCAAACAATCAATGATTTTGTAAAGAATTGTTTACCAAAAAACAACGACAGAAAGCTTCGCTGGATGCAGCTTGATAACTCTGCAAAGATTTATCCCGCCTCTGCAACCTCAAGCTGGAATAACATCTACCGACTTTCCGCAACGCTTAAGGAGGACGTGGACCGCGAGGTCCTGCAATCCGCCCTTGACGTTACGGTAAGACGCTTTCCCTCCATCGCCGTAAGGCTGCATCGCGGTGTCTTTTGGTATTATCTGGAGGAAATTGCCCACGCCCCGAAAATTCAGGACGAAAAAAGCTATCCGCTTGTAAGAATGCCGTTTGACGACATCCGTCACTGTGCCTTTCGCGTGCTTGTCTATAACCGAAGAATTGCGGTTGAATACTTCCACGCCCTTACCGACGGAGGCGGTGCGCTTGTCTTTTTAAAAAGCCTCGTTGCCGAGTATCTCGAGCAAAGACACGGCATAACCCTTCCCACGGGTAACGGTGTCCTTGACCGCCTCGAGGCACCGAGGGACGAGGAGCTTGTAGACGAATTTCCGAAATACAAAGCACTCGTCGGAAAGCCGCGACAGGAGAGCAACTCCTACCGCATAATGGGAACGAGGGAGGAGGACGGCTTTTGCCACGTAACCACCTTTATGCTTTCCTCGGAGGAAATGCTCGCGCTTGCACACAAGCACGGAGTCAGCGTTACTGCCGCAATCACCGCCGCATTTATAAAAGCGGCAATCAGACTTCAGAACATTGACGAGCCGCGCATTAAAAAACGGAAAAAGGTTAAAATGCTTGTCCCCGTTGACCTGCGCCGAATTTACGGCTCCGAAACCCTGCGAAACTTTGCGCTTTACGTTACTCCGGGAGTTGACCCGCGACTCGGTGAATACAGCTTCTCCGAGCTTTGCGAAATAGTGGCTCACCGTATGAAGCTTGATATCACGAAGAAAAATATGAGCGCGCGAATATACACAAACGTAAAGGACGAGGAAAATATGCTCTTAAAGCTCACCCCCCTCTTCCTCAAAAACATTGTTATGCGCTTTGTGTTTAAGCTGTTTGGCGAGCGTAAATCCACCCTCTCGATTTCCAATCTCGGTGTTGTAAGGCTTCCCGACGGTATGGCGGAATACGTGGAGCGCTTTGACTTCGTCCTCTCCGTACAGTCGGATGCGCCCTATAATGCGGGAGTGATTTCCTTCGGTGACAGGCTTCATATAAATATCATAAGGGATATAAAGGAGCCGCGCCTTGAAACCGCCCTCTACAAGGTCCTTCGCGACGAGGGCATCCACGTAAAGCTTGAAAGCAACGAGCATTGATTTTTTTAAAAACCCCACCCCGTGTAGCAAAAAACGGGAGAATTGTAATCAAATCCACCCCATACTCCACCTATAAAGGAGAAAAAATATGTATTGTGTTAAATGCGGCGTAGAGCTTGCGGAAAGTCAAAGAAGCTGCCCCCTTTGCTCGACCCCCGTATATTTTCCGGAGCTTAATCCCGACCGCGAAAGACCGTATCCAAAGCAAAATAAGCCCGAGGCGGTCAACACTCGCGGAGTCTATTTCGTTATCACCTTTGCCTGTATAATCGCAATCGCTATCTGCCTTATCGCCGACCAGGCAATCGGCGGCGGCTTTGGCTGGTCGTTTTACGTACTCGGCGCAATGGCGCTTGCCTATATAATTTTGATACTCCCGGGTTGGTTTAACCGACCTCATCCCGCGGTTTTTGTTCCGTGTGATTTTGCCGCAATCGCTCTGTTTGTCGGCTACGTCAATTTTGCCGAGGGCGGAAATTGGTTTTTCAGCTTTGCACTCCCTCTTATCGGCGGAATTGCCCTTATTGTTTCGGGCATAGCCATACTGACCCATTACCTTCGCCGCGGCAGGCTTTATATTTGGGGAGGGGCAATGCTGCTTGCCGCGTGCCATTGCGTTTTGGTCGAGTGGCTTGCGATTGAAACCTTCAAGCAGCAGGGATTTTTCTGGAGCATTTACCCCGCTACCACCCTTTTCCTGCTTGGCTTGATGCTTATTATCGTCGCGATTGTAAAGCCGTTTCGCGAATCTCTTCGCCGCGTATTCTTTATCGGATAACGAAGCATTACGGGCACGGCGCAAAGCGTCAAAGCCCCAAAATGCCACCCCGTGTTAAATATTTCGCATCATATATCTATGATATTTCGGCAATATGTGTCCGATGCTTCTGCTATTTTAGTCCGATGCTTCGCGCTATGTAGGTCCTTTATTCCGCG
>JAZSHN010000174.1:0-2045 GCA_045533315.1 Eubacteriales bacterium
CAGGAACGATAACGCCGTCCTTTACCTCACCGAAAACTCTCAAGGGCTCCTTCTCGCTCTTCTCCTCCTCACCGCCGATGAAGGGGATAAGATTATCTATCATCTCCGGCCACTCGTTGAAGGTCTTACCGGCACCGCTGATGGCCTGATACGTAGTAACCACGACCTCCTTGATACCGTACTTACGCAACGGCGCAAGCGCACCTACGTAGGACTGTATGGAGCAATTCGGCTTTACCGCGATAAAGCCGCGCTTTGTACCGAGGCGCCTTCTCTGCGCCTCTATAACCTCAAGATGCGAGTCGTTAATCTCGGGAATTACCATCGGCACGTCGGGTGTCCACCTGTGTGCGGAGTTGTTGGAAACCACGGGAATTTCGGCACGCGCATACCTTTCCTCAAGAGCCTTTGTTTCCTCCTTTGAAAGGCTTACCGCGCAGAAAACGAAATCGCAAAGCTCGCCCACCCTCTCAACGTCGTCGGAGGAAAGCACCGTCATATTAAGCACGTCCTCGGGACAGGCATCTGCCATCTTCCATCTTCCAAGCACCGCCCTTCCGTACTTTTGTCCCGCAGAGCGCGGACCCGCAATAACCGCGGTAATTTCAAAATACGGATGCTCGTTAAGAAGCATAATAAAGCGCTGTCCGACCATGCCGGTTGCGCCGATAATTCCAACCCTCAATTTTTTCATAATATAGCCTTTCTTTCTTGGATATTAAAATTCCGATACATTTATTTTACCACATAAGCCATCGGCAGTCAATAAACAAATCCGACGAAAAAGAAATCCGCTTTTCCCCCCGCGTAGTATAATATGACGGCATTGGCAAGGGCGTTAACAAGCCAGCGCACCCTCCGCTGTCAAATTTGGCGGCTATCCGTCACAACGCAAAAGTGCAGCCGCAAAAGCTCCGCACCCAAAGCGGTAACAAAGCCACCGAGGCTCAAAAGTGCAGCCGCAAAAGCTCCGCGCCCGTAAAAAAAGCGGGAAGCTGTACGCCTCCCGCTTTAAAGCCCTCCGATTATCTGTTGATAATGCTGACCTTATCGGGCGAAATGCCCGTTGTGTCGTAAACAATCGAAAGAATTTGCGCCGCATCCGATGCAAGAAGGCTTTCCGCGGCAACCACCACGCTTACCGAATTTTCGGAAATCACCGCAACGCAATCGGCAAAGCCCTTTGCCTTTACGAGGGTTTCGATGCTTGCCTCGTTTTGAATGTCGAGTGCGATTTTGGAAATCATTTCCGCCGCCTCTCGCCTTGCCTCGGCGCTCGCCTCCTCGTCCTCGCTTATAATACGAAGCACGTCAATCGCCTCGTCGCGCGACTGCTGTCTGTTGAGGGCGGTGGCGGTAAAGTAGTTTTCCTCCCCGACGGGAGTGCCGCCCGTTTCGGTGCTTCCGTCCGACTGTGTCCCTCCGTTGCCAAAGCCCATTGCATCGGTCGGGTCATAAAACAGGCGATAGTTCAGGTAAACAAGCCCGCCTATAAGCACTACCACAAGCAAAACGGCAAGGCTTTTTGCCACGCGTGTCTGTAAAAAGCTTTTGATTTTTTCAAGCTTCATTTTGTTTATTCTCCTTTTTTTAATGTTCTAATAAAGGCTATGCCGCTGCCCGTCCCAATATGACAGACGGCATTCGTTTTTTTAAAAAGCTCCGCCCTTGTCGCGGCGGTCTGCCGTTTTGTCAAAGTGCTCCGCCCTTGTCGCGGAGGTCTGCCGTTTTGTCAAAGCGCTCCGCCCTTCTCGCAAAGGTCTGCTATTTCAGCCTCTCAATGCTTATTCGGTTGTAGCCGATGCCGTAAAAGGAGGATAAAAGCTCGGTAAGCCTTTGCCTTACCTCTATACTGTCCGCCCCCTCGCAAACCACCGCAACGGCGACGACGCGCTCGCCATCCTCCGCATACGAGAGTAAAACTCGGCACTCGCCGACCCCGTATGTCGCGGAGCAAAGCTCCTCTATCCCGTTAATATCCCCGCCGTCATCACTCTTTGGCAGCACCGAGGGCAAAGCCAAAAGCAAAGCACCGACAGCGGCGG
>JAZSHN010000102.1:0-5806 GCA_045533315.1 Eubacteriales bacterium
TGCGCTTTGGCTTTGGTTTCAGCATCAATACTGATGTTCGTAGATACTTTAGGCATAACATCAACTCCTTTCGATAATAGTATATCATATTATACCCATTTTGTCAACACAATATGTCGTGTTTTTCACTTATATTATATATTTGTGCGCATTTTATGTTGTATTTTTAATATAAAATCGAAAATTCAATGAATTGATAGCAGTCACAATACAAGGCAAAGCTGCCGTTCATTCAAGAAATCGTCAAGTGCAAGGCGTAAGGGAGCGAGCGAAATGAAGTCGTAGTTACCTACGCCGATTTGAGCGAGTCGAGCGACAACGAAGCAATTGGCGGTTTATTGGATGAACATACAGTCGCCGAAGGAGAAAAACCGATAACACTCCCCCACCGCAACCTCGTACGCATTCATTATGTTTTCCCTGCCCGCAAGGGCGCTCACAAGCATAATTAGGGTGCTTTCGGGGAGGTGAAAATTGGTTATAAGAGCATCTACCGCCTTAAATTTATAGCCCGGGTAAATGAAAATCGAGGTCTCGCCGTCGATGGCGTGGACTATTCCGTTGGCATCGCTTACGCTTTCAAGGACGCGTGCGGAGGTTGTACCGACTGCTATTATTCTTCCGCCCGCCTTTCGCCTTTCGTTGATTTCGCCCGCAACCTCGTCGGAGATGTGGAAATACTCCCCGTGCATAAGATGCTCCTCAATTTTATCAACCTTTACAGGGCGAAAGGTGCCAAGACCGACGTGCAAGGTTACCTCTCCGTAGCCGACCCCCTTTGCCTTTATTTTTTCAAGAAGCTCGGCTGTGAAATGAAGTCCTGCAGTAGGCGCGGCGGCAGACCCCTCCTCCTTTGCATAAACGGTTTGATAGTCGCTTTTATTTTCAAGCTTTTTCGTGATGTATGGCGGAAGCGGCATATTTCCAACCGCATCAAGCACCTCGTAAACCGTGGAGTACCTTTCGGTATCGTAGTCAAAGCGCACGGTGCGATTTCCCCCGTCAACAATTCCCGTGACGGTTGCGGTAAGAATATCGGAGAAAATGAATTTTGCGCCGATTTTTGCGCGTTTACCCGGACGGACAAGAGTTTCCCACTCCCCCGACTCAAGCATACGCAGCAGCAAAAGCTCCATTGCCGCGCCCGTCTTTTCTGTTATACCGAGAAGTCTTGCGGGTATGACCTTTGACGAATTGACAACAAGCATATCACGCGGGTCGAGATAGTCGATAATATTTCTGAATATTTCGTGGGATATTTCGCCTGTTGCCTTATCAAGCACCATAAGGCGACAGCCGTCGCGCTCGGCAGACGGGAATTGAGCAATCAATTCCTCGGGCAAATCGTAATAAAAATCACGGGTAACAAGGTCGGTTGCCACCCTTTCGTTTGTAATTTTTTCGGTTAGCTTTTTCATTTCTTCCCCTAACGATAAAAGTGTGTCCGCATATAATATTAACGGACATTTCCATCGGTATTTTAACATAACGCACGCGCAAAATCAAGGGGCGCGCAAAAATTTATAGAGCGAGGACGGGTTTTAATGAAAAAGGAAATATTCAGGGGAGTCGGCACGGCAATAATAACACCGTTTAAAAACGACGAGATAGATTACAGGTCGCTCGGCGAAATTATAGAAAGGCAAATCGCGTCGGGGGTCGGAGCGATAGTTGCGGCAGGCACAACGGGAGAGGCGGCAACGCTTACCGATGCGGAAAGATACGAGCTTTACAAATTCACGCGAGAGGTAACGAGGGGAAGGATACCGCTTGTACTCGGAAGCGGGTCGCCCGATACAAAAAGAGCAATCGCATATACAAGCCTGGCGCGAGAGGTTGGCGCGGACGGGGCGTTGGTGGTGACACCGTATTATAACAAGGGTACAAAGGAGGGGCTTTACCGCCATTTCCATGCAATATGCGAGGCGGTGGATTTACCCATAATTCTTTATAACGTCCCCTCCCGCACAGGGGTAAGCCTTGATATACAGACGCTTGAACGGCTCGGCGAGCTGCAGAGCGTTGTGGGAATAAAGGAGGCGGACGGCGATGGGGAAAGATTTTTGGCGTTATCGCGGCTTTCGCACAAGCTGCCGTTATATTCGGGAGTTGATGCCCTAATATATACAGCGCTCTCGCTCGGCGGGGTTGGAGTTATATCGGTGGTATCAAACATTTACCCCGAGGACACGGTGAATATATGTAAACAATTCTTTGCAGGAAATCACGCAGAGGCGTTAAAAATTCAACACGGGTTGGCACGTGTTATAGATTCACTGTTCCTTGATACCAATCCCGCGCCGATAAAATACGCGATGTCACGGGCGGGATACTGTACACCCGAGATGCGACTTCCGATGTGGCTCCCGACCGAGAGATGCCAAAGAAAAATAGATGCGGCAATCGACGAATACGAAGCACGATGATTAAGACGGACGGAGCCTTTGGTACGTAAATAATCACAGGACAGAGAAGCCCCGGATTGCGCGATGCAGCAATTAAAATGGCGCGCTGCCTTTCAAAGCAAAAATCCCCACTTTTTTCAAGTGGGGATTTTTTGAAATCATAAAGTGAAGTCGCGGAGCAACGAGAGTATTACCACTTTCTTCTCCTATGAATCAAGGTGGAAATCTCAATAATAATAGCAAGAATTACAACCGCCACCGCACCGATTGCGATGTAAATCACCTGCTGCTTTGTGAGCTTTGAGGTAAGCTCGAGAAGCTTATCCTCTATCGGGTCGGGGGTTGGGTCAATAGGTACGGGATAAGCGCAGGAATCGCACGCCCCGTCCTTATCCTTGTCAATGTGAATGCGATAGTCGATTTGCTCTTCCTCGCATCCGACACACTCGTGCCAATGCGCGGTTTCGTTATAGCTCCAAGCCTCCTCGGGCGTGTGGCTTGTATGATTAAGCGGAGGAATAACCTTGTATCCGCAATCAACGCAGCGGACAGGCTCGGTTTCGGTAGGCTCCGCACCATCCTCCGTTACGTGCGGTGTAAGCTCGTCGTGGTCACCGCAAACCGTGCAAAGGTGGGCGTGACCGTCCTTTTCCTTATGCGAATAAACGTCGGCTTCAAAGATATGCTCCCCAACCTCCGTCTTTGCCTGGCAGCCGCTTTGTGTACAGCCGCGCCAATGCTCTCCGTCAAGAGAGGTCCATTTATCCGAGAAGGTGTGCTCGCCAACACCCTCTCCCTCGTAGAATTTATCCAACGCAGAGGGGTCAAGGCTTGCGGGTCTTTCACAATGCTCGCAAGCATACCAATATGTAATCTTTTGTTTACATGTCCCCTTTTCCTTTATATAGTCGTCGGTTTCAATTTTTTCGGTATAGGAATGGGAAAGGGCGGGAATTTCAAGCTCGGAATTTGACACGGGGTTCTGTCCAAGCGCATCCTCAAAGGCTTCGCCGCAATCGTCGCAGGCAAAGTGCGCCCGTACTCCGTCGGAGGTACAGCTCGCTTCCTTTTCGGCAACGGGAGAGATACTGTTGTGGGGACATTCGGTGATTTTGATAGACAGCTTAACCTCGTTAAGCATTGAAGAAACCGAGCGCGTAAATGCGGAGGTAACACCGCATTTTTCGGCAATTTCATATATGTTGTCGTCCACAAACTGAACGAAGGCTGCAGCATCGTCAACGTAAAACGTGCCGCTTTTTCCGCCCGCCAAAAGAACGTCGGCAATGGCGTCGGCGTCATACGGAGCATTCATCACTCCGCCCTTGAGTGCAAAATAATTGTTTGCAGCCGAGGTGCATTCGGGGAGTAGATACGCGGTTTCGCCAATAATGTGGTCAAGCTTTATTTCCGCATCGGTAAGACCGAAATATGCATGATAAAGGCTTTCGCCCTGGTCGTTCCATGTGAGGTCGACATGACACCACTCTCCGTCAAGCTTTACATAGCTCCACTCGTGTCCCTCCTCTGTCCCCGTGTCGGGGTTAACGCTTTTTCCGATGGCGAGAAACGCCTCTATGCCCAAGCGATGAAGAAGATACTGGAGCGACTCGGCATACCCCTCGCAGACGCATTTCCCGAGGACAAGCGCACCGTAAAGGCTGTGTGCATTTTCGCCGTCGGTATATTCAATTCGTCCCGCAAGCGTGTCGTGAAGATAAACGAGCTTTTCAAAATCGGTCCATTCGTCATTCACGGCGGAAAGGATTGCGCTTACCTCGTATTCAACAGCCGCCCTTGCGGCATTAAGAGCCGCGCCCTCAAATAAATAGGTCGGCTTAATGACGGTCGGAATGCCATCGGTGGCAACAATCTGATACTCGTTACCAAGCCAGAAATGCTCCGCCCTGTCACGCCTGTACGCATCGACAACCGCATCAAGCTCCGTCTGTGTGAGTGCATCCGTGCCGTTGTAAATGCTTATTTCGGATTCGAAGGATTCCACACCCGCGCTTATTGCATCGTATGCGTAAAGAAGTGCGGTTGAGTTTTCGCACTCGGAAAGCGCAGCGCGTCCGTAGTAAGGAAAGGTCTCGCCCTCCCCCTCCTCTGCCGCAAAGCTCGGCAGGGTGAAAAGTGAAATCAAAAGTCCAAGGACAAGCGCGAGAATAAATAATTTTCTTTTCATATTCAAGCCCCTTTTCATAGGTTTGTTGTAAAATAGAAGATTTTTTCTATATTATAACATATATTTATGAATAAATCAAGAGGTAGGTGAAAAGGGCAAAAAAACGCAAGCAAAAACGGCAAGGATATATGTAAAAGCGGTAAAGAATATGTGAAAAGGCAAAAAAGCCTCCCCGCTTTTTCGGGGAGGCATACTGTATACAGTTAATTTGTATTTTTTGGTGTTATCCGACACCGCGGAACAAATCTTAATAAAGATTTTAAAGTAAAATTTAAATATTCAATTGTAAAGTATTATTTGCGTTTTGGGAAATGATAAATTCTCTAAAATTTAACACGGGTCCCTCTTATCAGTACATTGGTCAATACCTTTTTATAATCGTGCCATATATCGCGGAATACACGGCGGTGCCATTCCTCTTTTGCCTCCTTGCGACTTTTTCGGCGGTTCAATCTCTGTTCGGCGATACTCGTTCGCGATTTGGTCTATGCCACATACCGCGGTGGCTTTAAATTCATTTTCGGTCTGTCATAGCTTTTTCTTATTTTGTGGTTGATTTTTATATTTGCCCATGCAAATTATTCGTGCATTGGCGTTTCTCCTTTGTCATTCCACGGTACCGCTACCGTGACTTGCGGGGGCATCCTGCCCTTACCAACAAAATAAATGCTGTTCAGTACATTGGTTTATACCCTTTTTTGGTAACGTTGTTTGCCATGCGCGTCGGGGTGAATATATTAACCCGTTGAAAATCCGTCCGCGCTTCCTCTTTTTTCCTTTTATTACCGTGGCAAGCAAACCGTAAAGCTTTATCCGTTATATACGGGATTCGGTCCGACCCGTGACTATTCAATTTTGCACGAGCGCTTGCCACTTTTTACAAGTGTGCCATTGGACCTTCCTCTCTTTCTTCGGGGCTTCATCCCCGATTTTTCTTTTGATTTTCGGTGGCTTCGTTGAGTTATCTCTCGGGAACGATAAGACCGTAGCTTCCCGCCTTTCTCTTATAAACTACGCAAATTTCGTTTGTTTTGTCGTCGGTAAATGCGTAGAAGCTGTGTCCCAAAAGATTCATTTGAAGAATTGCCTCCTCGGGACTCATTGGCTTGAACGGGAATGTCTTTACTCGTATTTCAAAATCCCCTTCCTCAACGTATTCGTCATTCTCCTCCTCGGCGATGGTGAATGCGCCGCGTCTTACAGTCTTTTCAAG
>JAZSHN010000125.1:0-22850 GCA_045533315.1 Eubacteriales bacterium
CCTCAAGCCCCGCGGTGTAAGCGGGCGAAACAACGGGGTCTGCAAGCTCCCAAATCTTTCCGACGGGGTCCTTGAACGCGCCGTCGCCGAACACCATAACCTCGACAAGCTTGCCTGTTGCCTTCAAAATCCTTTCCTGAATTGCATCAACGATGGGCTGGCAGTCGCGGGGGAAAAGCTTTACGGTATCCTCGGTTGCCTTGTTAGAGCCGAGAAGTCCGTAATCCGCATTAAAGCCGCTTCCGTTTACGGGAGCATTAAGAATTTCGTCAAGACCGACAACAATCTCCGCACCTGCCGCACGAAGAAGACGCTTTGTTCTCGCCCTTGTATGAATGTCACAGTTAAGCACACGCTTTGTGTAGGAAAGCACCGCACGGGGGTCGTTTGCAAAAACAACCTCTGCCTCCGCACCGCACTCTTCAATAAGGCTTACGTAATATTCAACGTAGTCGATGCCGGTAAATCTGTGCTTCTCGTAGCCGAAAAGCTCACGGTATTTTTTAAGGTCAAGCACGTCGGAGTAGGGATTTACACCCTTCTCGTCAAGCATATCGAGCGAGATAAGATGGTTTCCAACCTCGTCGGAGGGATAGGAAAGCATAAGCACAACCTTCTTTGCGCCCTTTGCAATACCGCGAAGACAGATTGCAAACCTGTTTCTTGAAAGGATGGGGAAAATAACTCCGACGGTCTCACCGCCAAGCTTTGTCCTTACGTCCTCTGCAATATCCTCTACCGTCGCGTAGTTACCCTGTGCGCGTGCAACAATCGCCTCGGTCATTGCGACGATATCTCTGTTTCTGATACCGTAGCCCTCGACCTCCGCCGCCTTAAGCACCGACTCGGTAACAATATCGACAATGCTGTCACCGCTTCTGATAATGGGGGCGCGTACACCGCGCGAAACTGTTCCGACCATTCTTGACATAATATGTCTCCTTTTTCCCGAAAAGGGTTAAAAATTTTACACTTTAGTATAGCATATACAGTGCTAAAAGTAAATACAAAAAGATAAAAAAATCCACGCTATGAAAATATTTTTTTAAAATACCGCAACTTTCCTTGTAATTTCGTATGTTTTTTGATAAAATAAAAGAAAAAAGGAAAGCGAGGATATTCTATGCCCCCAAAGGTTTATTATTCTAAAAAAATCACTCCGGAAGAGCTTGTAAAGCTTTATAAAGCTGTCGGAAAAGAGCTTTCAGGCAGAGTTGCGATAAAGGTCCATTCGGGAGAGGTCGGAAACCAAAACTTCCTTCGCCCCGAATTCTTTCGCCCGATAATCGAGCACGTGGGAGGCACTGTCGTTGAATGTAACACCGCATACGACGGTGGCAGAGATACCACCGAAAAGCACCTCGCCACGTTCAAGCTTCACGGCTGGGTGCCAGCCTTCGACGTTGACCTTCTCGACGCGGAGGGACCCGACCTTGTGCTTGAAATTCCAAACGGTGTTGAAATCAAGCGCAATTTCGTCGGACGTGATATCGTAAATTACGACAGCGCGCTTATCCTCTCGCATTTTAAGGGGCATCCAATGGGCGGATACGGAGGAGCCATTAAGCAGCTTTCGATTGGATTTGCCTCCTCCTACGGCAAGAAATATATACACGGGGTGGGGGATACGGATAATTTTTGGAACTCCGACCACGATTCCTTTCTCCGCGCAATGGCAGATGCCGCATCAAGCGTTGTAAAGCTTTTTGACGGAAAAATCGTGTATATCAATGTTATGAAAAACCTCTCTGTTGACTGCGATTGCTGTGCCGTGGCGGAGGACCCCTGTATGTCGGATATAGGCGTGCTTGCCTCAACCGACCCCGTTGCAATTGACCGCGCCTGCCTTGACCTTGTTTATAACTCCGATGACCGCGGTCGCGACCACCTTGTAAAGCGTATCGAAACGCGAAACGGCACGCTTACCCCGCGGGCTGCGGCGGAGCTTGGCATCGGCTCGCTTGAATACGAGCTTGTGGAAATATAATTCCGCAAAAACGGTCTATATTGCCGATTGCCCCAACCCCGTGTTAAATTTTCGTCTAAAATCTCAATTTAACTAAATCAAAAAATGCAAATAAATCATTACAAAACGCCCCGCTTTTTGCAGGGGCGTTTTCGTTTATATATGCTAAATCAAACGGTAAGCATCCAAACCGCCATCTTTGACTCCTCGCACCAGAGCTTGCCCGCAGAGGCATAGTCTGTAACGCGAATTGTAGAGCCGTCGGTAAGAGGAAGCTCCATTTCTATAATATGCGGATAGGGGGCAATATCCGCCTCGGGGAATTTAACGTCTACCGTTCCGTCGGGGTTTACAAGCACGTCAATCGGCTCGTCAACCGAGTAGCCGAGGCGGTTTTCCTGTGCGAGCATAATCGGTCCGCGCCTTATCGCAATATGCCTGTGTGCAATCGGGTCCTCGCGGTCAAACGAAGGAACCATATAGTTGTGTCCCCAAACCACCTTATTCATAAGGACTTGTGTGCCGTATGCAATCGGCAAAATCGCCTGCGCTGTCATATCGAGACTTATAACTACCGTGTCGCCGTTTTTCCATACTCTCTTTATAACGACGTATCCGTCCGTCACCTCTACGTCCTCGCCGCATACGCTAACAGCGGTTTCGTTGCTCCACGCGGGATTGCGAAGATAAAGCTCAAACTCCTCCGCTTCGCAATCGAGAGTAAGCTTGACCTCGCCCGTTTTCGGGTATTCGGTTTCCGCCTTGATTGTAAGAGGCTTGCCCGACGGGGTTGCCGTCTTGATTTCACCGTCGATATAAAGGTTAAGCACAACGCCCCCCTCTTTTGCGAGAAGCTGCATCTTCGGCGCAAGCCCGATGCCCACCGCACCGATACAAGCACAGCAGCCGTAGTAGTGATTATCGCTCATAAGCTTCAGACCGCCGATACCGTTTCCGCGAGTGCCCGCCGTAAGCGGTGAATAGCTGTCAAAGGGCAGCGGCTCTATCGCCCAATCGGGGTGATTTTTCTGAATTGTCGGCTCGATAACCTTTTCGGTGTTTACAGAGCCGAGATATGCGTTGTAAAGCGAGATTTCAAACGCGTCGACGTATTTCGGGTCGCCCGTTAAAAGGTGTATCTGGTAGAAAAATTTCATAAGCGTAACGGTAACGCAGGTTTCCTGCATAATATTACCGTTATCGGTGTTTGCCTGTCTTACCGTCGAGTGGTCGAAAAGCTCGTGTGTGCAGCCCGCACAGCCGATTACCGTAAAGTCGTTTTCAAGCACCCTGTTTGCAAAGTTGACTGCCGCATCGAGATACCACTCCGTGCCTACTATTCTGTAATATTCGATAAGCCCCTCAAAGCAGGAGGTCATCTCGTATGCCTTCGTCACGGGATATTGATAGGGCATAAGCTCGTCCTTGTATGCAAGCTCGAAAAGATTTTCTACGTCAAATCCGCCGTTGTTAACGATATATCCGGCAAAATCAAGGTATCTCTTGTCACCCGAAAGGGAATAAAGCCTTACAATAGGCTCAAGAAGCGACGAGGAATTAAGCCCGCGCCAATGGTGCGTAGCCGAGGTAATCGGCTTTTTACCCTCGCTTTTCGGACCGATTTTCTCCATAATACAATCGGCTTGACGGCACATACAACGTATAATTTCGTCCCTGTTTTCGCATTCGGGGTCAATCTCAAGGTAGTATTGCATACCGAGAAGGACGTATTTTCTCGACCATATATCCCACGCGTCAAACTCGTGACTCCTTGCGTAGGAGCTGATTCGTCCGTCCTCGTCCGCTGTGGACATCATATCTGTCACCGTTTCGCGCAAAAGCCGAAGCAGCTCGGGATTTCTTGTGTATGAATATACGAAACAGGCGCCGCGCATCATCTTTCCCCAATATTCGCCGCGCCAGCCTGATTCGTAATCCGCATCCTCCTCGCGAAATTGCTCTACAAACCTTTTCCAAAGGTCGGGGCGCAAATGCTGAAAATCCTCGATGAATTTAAAGCTTTCGTCCATAAAACCGCGATATGCGTATTCGTTACTGTAATCGGCAAAATGCACGTCGGTGGAAAGTCTTACCGCATTTACGGGATTGCTTTCGTAAAGATTTCTCATTTTTATCTCCTGAATGTAATAATGGGCGCGACAGCACCGAGTAAAGTATATCATTTTGCCATCGCAAAATCAATAGAATTGGATGATTTTATCTATTTTTTCCATTTGTCGCATCTCGTTTGGTTAATAGTGCCAAAATTTGCAACAGCTATTGAATAATGCGCGCGTTTGTGTTAAAATAAATTGAATTACGCCCCCTTGCGGGCGCACGGAAAGGAGAAATTATGGAAAAAAACAGTCCAAAGGCTTGGCTGTACCTCTTGCCCGCCATCCTTTTTCTCGGTGTTTTCCTTGTATATCCGCTTATCGATGTTTTGATATATTCCTTCGAGGAAAGCTTTAATTTCGCCTCTCAAACCTCAACCGGTATCGGCTTTTACAACTACGAATACGTCCTTCGCGACCCATTCTTTTTACAGGCGATAAAGAATACATTTATCCTCGTTCTCATAACCGTACCGATTTCCACGGGGCTTGGACTTCTTATATCCCTCGGCCTTAACGCGATAAAGCCGCTTCGCCGTGCATTTCAAACGATATTTTTCCTCCCGTACGTAACCAACACGCTTGCGGTGGGAATGGTCTTTATGATTATATTCGATAAAACCGAGTATTCTATGGGTCTTATGAATACCGTGCTGTCGGTGTTCGGAATGACGCCCGTTGATTTTATCGACGGCCCGTATTGGGCGAAAATGCTCGTGCTTTCGGTTTATACAATCTGGGTTGTGCTGCCCTTTAAAATCCTGATTCTCACAAGCGCGCTTGCCTCCGTGAAAAAGGATTATTACGATGCCGCGCGAATCGACGGCACCTCCCGCGCAAGGATTTTTGCAAAAATTACCATCCCGATGATATCCCCGATGATTTTTTACCTCGTAATCACCGGCTTTATCGGAGCGTTCAAGGCATACAGCGATGCTGTCGCTCTTTTTGGTACAAACCTTAATTCACAGGAAATGAATACCATCGTCGGTTATATCTACGATATGCTGTACGGGGAGGGCGGCGGATATCCGTCCTACGCCTCTGCCGCAGCGATAATTCTGTTTTTGATTATTCTCACGATAACCTCCGTCAATCTGCTTGTGTCAAAGCAGAAGGTGCATTATTAATAGGGGGGCGTGTATGAATATAACGAACAAACAGACAAATTTTAAAGATGCGGCAAAGCGTGATAATGTAAACAAAACATTACTTAACGTGCTGATATATACTGCGCTCGGGCTGTGGGCGCTTGCGGTGCTTTTCCCGTTTTATTGGATGCTTATAACCTCGCTTAAATCCAACGCGTCCTACCTTACCGAAACCGTTCCGCAGCTTTTTCCCCTGCGCCCGACCCTTGTAAACTTCGGCATTGCCTTTACCCCGACCGAGCAGGTTAATCTTGCCCGCGCCTTCGTTAACACCTTTTTGTACACGGTGCTTACCACCGCGATTATGATGGTGGTAATCATTCCCGCGGCGTTTGCCTTTTCAAGACTTAACTTTCGCGGAAAAAATATTCTTTTCACCTTTTTCCTCGCCTTGATGATGATACCGACGGAGCTTGTGGTAATTACGAACTTTGTAACCGTCACAAATCTTAATCTTCGCAATACGCTTCTCGGACTCATTCTTCCGAGCGTTACGTCGGTTTTTTATATCTACTTATTAAAGGAAAACTTTTCGCAAATTCCCGACGAGCTTTATTGGGCGGCAAAGGTTGACGGCACGCGCGACTTCAAATATATGATGCGCGTTATGCTCCCGATTTGTAGGCCGACCGTTGTTACCATCACTATTTTAAAGGTTATCGAGTGTTGGAACTCCTACGTTTGGCCTCGGCTCATCGTTGACGATGCGGACCACCTCCTCCTGTCGGTTGCGATACAAAACATTCGCGAAAGCGGGGCGGGAAGGGGTAACGTGCCCGCAATGATGGCTGCGGTTGTGCTTGTATCCCTGCCGCTTATCGTTCTATTCCTCGTGTTCAAGGATAGGATAATGGAGGGAGTTTCACGAGGAGGTACAAAGGGATGATGAACAGAATTATTTCGCTTTTTCTCGTCATTTCGGTTTTTCTTGTTACCGCGCTTTCACTCACCTCCTGTCACGGAGCGCGAGAGATTGCGGGCTTTGAAATCCCGACCGACTTCAACCAAAATGCGGAGTATGAA
Source organism: Eubacteriales bacterium (assembly GCA_045533315.1). Classification (GTDB taxonomy): domain Bacteria; phylum Bacillota; class Clostridia; order Oscillospirales; family CAG-272; genus UBA1740. The sequence continues at coordinate 6,255 of JAZSHN010000125.1, forward strand.
ATCTCCTTCTGGGCAAAAAACGAGGGTCACGACGCACAGGCGGACGTCTACCGTAACGCCATAAAAAGGTTTAACGAGTATTATCCGAACATAACCGTAAACCTCAAAATTTACACTAACTACAACGATATTTACAAGGACGTGCTTACCAATATGCAAACGGGCACAACGCCCAACGTTTGCATATCCTATCCCGACCACGTTGCAACCTATATGACGGGCGAAAACGTTGTCGTCCCGCTTGACAACCTTATAAACGATGCAAAGCTCGGACTCGGCGGCACGGAGGTAAGATTTGACGCCCCCACCCGTGACGAAATGGTCGACAGGTTTATGGAGGAGGGCAAAATCGGAAAGGTACAGTACACGCTCCCCTTCGTGAGGTCGACGGAGGCGTGCTACGTCAACCGCGATATGGTGGAAGCCCTTGGCTTCACGCTCCCCGAAAACGGAATACTGACATGGGATTTCGTTTGGGAGGTTTCGGAGGCGGCAATGGCTAAAGACTCCGACGGCACGTATAAGGTTAACGGGCAAAAGGTGCTTATCCCTTTTATATACAAGTCCACCGACAATATGATGATTCAGATGTTAGAGCAGCTTGATGCGGGATATACCACCGATTCCGCGGAGATTTTGCTGTTTAACGACACCACAAGAAGCATACTTATGACTGTTGCGGAGCATGCTAAAACGGGGGCATTTTCCACCTTTGAATTTTCAAGCTATCCGGGTGACTATTTCAACGCGGGACAGTGCATATTCGCGATTGACTCAACCGCGGGAGCTACTTGGATTGGCTCTAACTCCCCCCACCTCGATATTGACCGCGAAAACGTCGTAAGCTTTGATACAGAGGTTATGATGGTGCCGCAATTCAATCCCGAAAATCCCGAAATGATTTCACAGGGACCCTCCGTTTGCCTTTTTAACAAGGAGGATAAGGGGGAGGTTATGGCTTCCTGGCTCTTTATGCAATTCCTTCTTACCAACGACGTACAGATTGATTATGCAAAAACCGAGGGGTATATCCCCGTAACCGAAAAGGCGATTTCCTCCGAGGAGTATCAAAGCTATATTAATCATGAGGGCGACAATTCCGACGAGCATTATACGGTAAAGCTTGCCGCGACCCGCCTTCTTACCGAAAATATCGAGAACACCTTTATCACCCCCGTCTTTAACGGCTCCGCGAGAGTAAGGCAGGCGGCGGGCGAGCTTATAGACACGGTAAATAAAGCGCCGCGAAGAAAATACGAGGTAAATTCGTCCTACATCACAAAGCTTTTCAAAACCGTATCTACACAGTACAAGCTTAACGAGCTTGCCGTGGTTGATGCGGGAAATGCACCCGTTGATAACGAAAGCGGACCGTTACCAATCGGCTCTGTAATTCTTCTTTCGGGGCTTGGCGTGTCTTGGGCTGTGATAATAACCGCACTAACCGTTCAGTACGTGTTAAAGAAAAAGAAAAGCGATAAAACCAACCGAAGCCGATAATTTTTTCTTTGCCACTTGACTTATTTCCAATTTAATGTATAATATAATTGTGCCCGCGGACGGGTACGCATAAAAAGGAGAATAAACAATGAAAAAGATTTTGATTTTGCTTTTGGCGGTATGCCTTGCATTTGCTCTCGCTTCTTGTAAGAAGGCGTGCGACCACGTTGATGCTGATGCCGACGGTGCTTGCGACAGCTGCGGTGCCGAGGTTCCCGTTCCTTGCACTCACGCGGATGAAAACTACGACGGCGCTTGTGATAGCTGTAACACCGCAATGGAGGTCAAGGTTATGACCTACGCGGAGTATATGGCGGCGGAGCTTAACAGCCACGTTGTTATCGAGGCTTATGTTCAGGGACACCAAAGCTGGTGGGATAACAAGGTTACCGTTTACCTCGCTGACGAGGACGGCGCTTACTTCGCATACGAAATGGTTTGCTCCGAGGAGGATGCCGCAAAGCTTGAAAAGGGTACAAAGCTTCGTGTTTACGGCTTTAAGTCCGAGTGGAAGGGCGAGGTTGAAATCACCGACTGTGCATTCAATTTCGTAGAGGCAGAGCCGTACGTTGCTCCCGCCGTTGACCTTACCGCAAAGCTCGGTACAAATGAGCTTATTAATTATCAGAATCAGCTTGCCATCTTCCGCGCCCTCGAGGTTGTGTCGGTAGAATATAAGAACGACGAGCCCGGCGACGATGTTTACCTCACCTTAAAGCAGGGTGAAAACGAGTACAGCTTCTGCGTGGAGGTTTATCTCACCGGTGTTGGCTCTGATGTCTATAACACCGTTGGCACTCTTCAGGCTGGCGACCTTGTTGATGTCGAGGCATTCGTTTACTGGTATGACGGAATGAATCCCCACGTTACCTCTATCGGCAAGTATATGACCCACGCGGAGTACGAGGCTGCCGAGCTTAACACCGAGGTAAGAGTGATTTCCTACGTCCAGGGCAAGCAGTCCTGGTGGGATAACAAGGGTACCTTCTATCTTCAAAGCCCCGACGGAGCCGTTTTCGCATACGAAATGGCGGTTACCGAGGAGGTTTATAATGCACTCACCGTCGGAACAAGAGTCGGCGTTTACGGCTACAAGTCCGAGTGGAAGGGCGAGGTTGAAGTTATGGACGGCACCATCTACCCCGTTGGTGGCGATACATACGTGGCAGAGCCTGTCGATATCACCGACAAGCTTGCTACCGACGAGCTTATAAGCTACCAGAACCAGCTCGTAAAATTCACCGATATGACCGTAAAGGCTTTCGAGTATAAAAACGGCGAGCCCGGTGACGACATTTACCTCACTCTTACAAAGGGAGAGGTTGACTATTCCTTCTGCGTAGAGATTTATCTCACAGGCACCTCCACCGACCTTTACAAGCTCTTTACACAGGGAATTCTTGCTGTGGGCGACGTTATCGACGTAGAGTGCTTTGTATATTGGTATAACGGAATGAATCCTCACGTGGTTTCCATCACCAACATTAACGAATAATAAAAACAAAGAGGTCGGCTCGCCCGACCTCTTTTAAGTAAAAAGTGTAGTAGGAATATATGAAAAAAATAATCAGCTTAACTATTGTTTTGCTTCTCGCTTTGTCTGCCTTCGTTTCTTGCGGCTACATATCTGGGGATAATCAAAATGGTAACAATCAACCCGGTAACAACCAACCCGACGACCTCTGTGCAACAAAGGAAATGCATACCGACGCCGACGAAAACGGATTTTGCGATAAATGCGCCGCCGACGTTGTAATTACACTTGACATCTACGGAATTAACGACCTTCACGGAAAAATTTTCGATACCGATTCTCAAATCGGCGTTGACGAGCTTTCCACATATCTGAAGGGTGCCGAATCCCGTGACGAGGAATACATATTCATCTCCTCCGGCGATATGTGGCAGGGAAGCGCCGAGTCTAATATTACAAAGGGAGCTATCGTCACCGATTGGATGAATCACCTCGGCTTTGTATCAATGACCCTCGGCAATCATGAATACGATTGGGGGGAGGATTATATACTGCAAAACTCCGAGCTTGCAAAATTCCCCTTCCTCGCCATCAACGTGTATGATACAGCCACACAAAAGCCTGTTGACTATTGCACTCCCTCTGTTGTTGTGGAGCGCGGCGAGCTTAAAATCGGAATAATCGGAGCAATCGGTGACTGCTATTCCTCTATTTCCGCCGATAAGGTCGAGGATGTTTATTTCAAGGTGGGAAGCGAGCTTACCGAGCTTGTAAAGGCGGAGTCCGAAAGGCTTCGCAGCGAGGAAGGGGTTGATTTAATAATATATTCCCTGCACGACGGATATGACAGAAGCGCAAGCGGGGAGCTTTCAACCACCCGCCTCTCCTCCTATTATGCCGCGGAGCTTTCTCGCGGTGGCTACGTAGACGTTGTTTTTGAGGGGCATACCCACCAAAAATACGCATTCTACGATACCTACGGAGTTTACCACGTACAAAACGGCGGCGATAACAAAAACGGTGTTGCACACGTGGAGCTTGACGTCAACTTCGTAAACGACAGCGTTAAAGCAAATTCGGCCCAAATCGTATCCTATAATACGTATTCACGGCTTGAAAAGGATGCGATAGTCGACGAGCTGCGCGAAAAATATGACGAACAAATCGGCGATGCCTTTGGCACGCTTGGCTATAACTCCAAATACCGCGACGACAGCGATATAGAGCAGCTTACAGCCGAGCTTTATTATCAGTTCGGTGTCGAGGTCTGGGGCGACGGATACGATATCGTCCTCGGCGGCGGATATTTAAAAACGCGAAGCCCGTATAACCTCGCAGCAGGGGAGGTAACCTACTCCGACCTTATGATGCTGATGCCGTTTGATAATCAAATCGTCCTTTGTTCCATAAAGGGAAGCGACCTCTACAGCAAATTCTTTAACACCGCAAGCGAGGATTATTATACCGCCTACGGCGAATACGGCGCGGAGGTAAAGGCGAATATTGACAAAAACGCCACCTACTATATCGTTGTCGATATGTATACCGCACAGTATGAATATAATAATCTCACCGTTGTTGCGGAATACGATTCAAGCATCTTCGCGCGCGACCTGCTTGCAGATTATATTCGCGGCGGCGGCCTTGAATAAAAGTTCAAATGGCTTTAAATCGGGAAAACAGGCAAAAGCCGTGACCCCGTGTTAAATTAAACAGCCGAGCAAAACGCTCGGCTGTTTTTCTATAATTGTTAATGTAAAGAATTGTTTACATCAATTTTCCTTGCGGTAAAAGCTGTTACCGCCGATAAACTCGCGCACAATGCTTGTCGGCGGGATTTCGTCGTCAACGTCCGCCTCCATTATATAGTTAAGCACCTTTACCATTGCACGCACGTCGTCGTAGCATTCGTCACACGGCTCGACCGCCGTCAAAAGCGGGAAAATGTGCTTTTTTAATACAGCAAGCTCGTAAAGCGTGGAGCTGTTAAAGATAACGTCCGCATTCTCCTGGAACGGGAAAATCCATCTTTCCTCACCTCTCCTTACCGAATCCCACATCGACATCGTTTTTTGCACGCTTGCCCCGCGGGTCTCAAAATCGCGTACAGTCCGCCTTAAAAGGCGAAGATAGCTTGTCGGTATTCTGTAATGATTATCAAGGTTAAGCGGCAAAAGCGGGCTTACGTACACCCTGAAAACAAGCATCGGGTCAAGATTTTTCGGCAAAAGCACAGGATTAAGACCGTGAAGCCCCTCAACTATAATCACAGTACGCTCATCAAGGCAAAGCCTGTGTCCGCACCACTCTCTTTTTGCCGTCTTGAAGTTAAAGCTCGGAAGCTCCACCTCCTCGCCGTTAAGAAGCGCGGAAAGCTGCTCTCCGAAAAGCTCTGTGTCTATCGTGTTGATATGCTCAAGGTCAAGCTTTCCGTCGGGTCCCGGAGCGATTTTATCTCTGTCGATATAATAATCGTCGAGCGACATAAGTATCGGCTTTTTGCCGTGAACGCGAAGCTGTGTTGCCAGCCTGTTTGCCGAGGTTGTTTTGCCCGACGAGCTTGGACCCGCGAGCATTACCGCCCTTGCGCCTCTTTCGCAAATCATATCCGCAATCTCGGCAAATTTCTTTTCGTGAAGCGCCTCGTTAACTCTGATAAGCTCGCGAATATGTCCGCTTGATACAAGGTCGTTAAGGTCTGCAACCGTCTCGCATTCCATAAGCTCGCCCCAACGCTTTCCCTCTGTGTAAATCGAGAAAAAGTTTGGCATCTCGCGATAATTTGACACGGTATCGGGGTTTTTAAGGTCGGGCATTACAAAAATCACGCCCTCAACCGTCGGAAGAATATCGTACGAGCGTAAAAATGCCGTCGTGGGAAGCATCTCGCCGTAATAATAATCCGAAAAATCCCCGTTTTCGTAAAGATTAAAATGCGGTGCGGTACGGTATTCGAGAAGGCGTGCCTTGTCCTCCATACCCCTTGCGCGGAAAAAGGCTATTGCCTCCTCCGTCGTTATCCTCCGTCTTTTGAGAGGTATTGCCTCGCTAACGATATTTTTGACCTCCGCCTTAAGCGCATCTACGCTAAAGCTGTCCGCCCCCGAAATCTTAACGTAATAACCCGACCCGACCGTACAGCTCATCTTTGCCTCCGCTTCGGGCCAAAGCCTGCTTATCGCGAGGAAAAGTATAAACTGCGAGGTACGCATATAAACGTCGCGCCCGATGGGGTCGCGGTATCTCTGAAGCCGTATAACTCCGCCCGAGGCGGCAACCGCCCGCCTTACCGACTCTCTTTCGTTGATGTCCTTTGTGCGAAGCGGCACGTAGTTAAGCGTGAAAACTCGCCCCGCAATCTTCGCGGCAAGCGGGTCGGTTGAAAGCCGCCCACAGAAAAGCCCAAGCTCCTCGCACATCTCGTAAAGCGATTTGTCCGCCACGGCTTCTATTACTGTTCCGTCTATTGTTAATTTCATTTGTCCTCCATTCCGTCGCAGGAGCGACTGTGTTTTTTAACCCGTCGACCTCCACGACAAAATAAAAAAGGTCGCACCACGGGCATCCGCGGTAGTCGACCATTCTCGGTGGTGCGTAGAAACGTCTGCCCCTATCGCAGACTTATACCTTGTTTTTCGGTTTATTTTATCATAAATCGCTTGACAAGTCAAGTGCAATTTGTTTAATTTATCAACAAATCTATATTTTTCCGCTTGTACAAGATATACAAAAACGCGCCGCGGTATTCCGCGGCGCGTAAGCTTTTGTTATCGGAACGCTTTGACTTATACGATTGCCGCCTTTACCTGCTCGTAAATCTGCCTCATTCCAATCTTTCCGGGGTGCCCCGAAATTTTGTTAATATCCGAAAGGCGTACCACCACACCCCCGATTGCCGCACCCTCCGAGGCAAGGCACTCGGTAATCTCCTCCTTAAGCTCGGTGTTGATTATAACGACAACCCTGCCGTCAAACGCCTCGCGAAGCCTACGCATAAAAAATCTTATCGCGGGTCTTACCGAAAACAATGCACCGTCACTGCTGTCGTCTACCTCCCCAATCGGCGAGTCTGCCCAGCTGTCGTTTGTGCCTCCGAAAACGAATACGGTGTCAATCCCGTTTTTCTCAAAATGCCCGTCCGAAATGTATTTTTCAAGCCTCGTAACAAATGACGAGTCCCTGCAATCTCCGTCATATCCCGTAAAGCAAACAGTCGAGCCCGACCAGCTGTCGTTTGTGACAATCCGAAATCCCAAATCCGATGAGAGCAAATGCCACCAGCATTCGGATACGTCGGTAACGTCGATACCCTCCACCTGCGGCACTTGCGTGTAGTATATCGCATATCCCTCGGGAATAAATCCCTCAAAGGTAGAGTAGCTGTCGCCGAAAATCATTGCGTTTTTCATTTTTAGAGCCTCCGAAAACTCTTGTTTTTTGGTTATATTTTATCATAAATTCCGCACTTTTTCAACACTTTGTAGAAAAATTTAATTTGGTAAAAAAGCTATTGTTTTTTGCTTTTTCTTTTGTTATAATGTAGTTGGCAAAAATTTGAAATGAGGAGACCAATATGAAAGCTACCTACATCATTAACGGTAAAATCGTTCTCCCTGACGAGGTTTTAACGGGCAAAGCGCTCGCCTACGATGCGGAAAGCGGTAAAATCATCGGTGTCGTTGATACTGTACCGAACGGTGCGGAGGTTATCGACGCCATGGGCGGCTACGTTGCCCCCGGTCTTGTTGATATTCACATTCACGGCTATCTTGGCGAGGATACCTCGGATGCAAAGCCCGAGGGTATCAAAAAAATGGCATACGGTGTTGCCGAAAACGGCGTAACCGCATTCCTTCCCACCACTATGACCGTGTCTATGGACGAAATCAATGCTGCGCTTAACGCGGTGCGCAGCCTTAAAGAGGAAAGCAAATCCTGGGACGGCGCGGAGATTATCGGTGTCCACGCAGAGGGACCCTTTATCAACCCCTCTAAAAAAGGAGCGCAGGCGGAAAGCAATATTCTCCCCCCGGATGCCGACTTTGTTCTTAAAAACGCCGATATTATCACGTCTATCACTCTCGCACCCGAAATGGACGAGGGACATAAGTGTATAAAGGCAATTGCCGAGAATTCCAACGTTCTTGTTTCTATGGGACATACGGGAGCCGATTTTGACGAGGGTATGGCTGCTGCAAGGGACGGTGTGAACCACACCACCCACCTCTTTAACGCAATGACTCCCCTCGCGCACAGAAATCCGGGTATCGTCGGCGCAGCTCTCGCTGCCGATAACGTTTCGGTCGAGCTTATTGCTGATACCTTCCACATCAATCCCGGTCTTTATTCCATTATTGCAAAGGTAAAGGGCAGAAAAATGGTCCTTATTACCGACTGTACACGTGCGGGCGGTATGCCCGACGGCGAGTACGACCTCGGCGGACAGCCTATATTCCTAAAGGGCATAGAGTGCCGCCTTGCCGACGGAACAATAGCGGGAAGCGTGCTTAAGCTTAACGACGCGGTAAAGAACGTGCTTAATCACACAAACCTCCCCGTAAACGAGGTATTCAATATGGCATCGCTTAACGCTGCCGCGGCAATTCACGTTGACGACCGCCTTGGCTCTCTTGAGGCAGGGAAGGATGCCGACATCATTATCGCTGACGATAATATTAATGTTCAAAGAACCATAAAGAAAGGAAGAACTATCTATGTTGCTTAAAGTAAATGCACCCCTTGACCCCGGCTTTATGCCTATGGCGGTTGTATACCGCGACTTCGAGGCAAGGGTAAAGGCGGAGGGCGGACAGCCCCTCACCGTCGGACTTGAAAGAAACGACGGACTTGTTTCTGTTTATACCGTTGAGGTGTTTAAGGACGGTACGGGTCACGACGAGGAAAACCACGAATTTGTTGAAAGACTTGTAAAAACTCTCCTTTGGACTCGCGGCGGCTTTAGAATTATTATTGCAGGCTCAAAGGTCATTGCCGACAGAATAAAGGAGGACTATTCCGTGGGCGGCTATCGCGACTTTGACCGCGAGTTTATGTCCGGCGTTTACGAGTCGGAGTTTGAGGTAGTTCACGTTCCCTTCGAAAACGCTCCTGTTGAAAAGGAAGCAGCATCTCCCGTTGGCAGACACCTTAACGGCTGCCGCATCGGCTTTGACGCAGGCGGATCCGACAGAAAGGTCTCCTCTGTTGTGGAGGGAGAGGCTACATATTCGGAGGAGGTTGTCTGGTTCCCGAAGCTCCAGAATGACCCCCAATACCACTACGACGGAATTATGGACGCAATGAAGACTGCGGCATCTAAAATGCCCCGTGTTGACGGTATCGGAGTATCCACTGCGGGTGTCGTTGTCGGCAACCGTATTATGACGTCCTCCCTCTTCCTTAAGGTTCAAAAGGAAAACCCCGAAGCATTTGAGAAAGTTGTAAAGAACATTTACACCGATATTGCAAAGACCTTTGGCAACGTTCCGATTGAGGTTGCAAACGACGGTGACGTTACCGCGCTTGCGGGAGCTATGGACCTTGGCGATAACAACGTTCTAGGTGTTGCAATGGGAACGTCCGAGGCGGGCGGCTACGTTGACGGAAACGGAAACATTACAGGCTGGCTTAACGAGCTTGCATTCGTTCCCGCCGATTATAACAAGGAGGCTATGGTCGACGAATGGTCGGGCGACTACGGCTGTGGCGTTAAGTATTTCTCCCAGGATTCGGTAATCAAGCTTGCTCCGAGGGCGGGTATAGAGCTTGACGAAAACGCATCTCCCGCTGAAAAGCTCAAGGTCGTTCAAAAGCTTATGATTGAGGGCGACGAGCGCGCAAGGCTCATCTACGAAACCATCGGCGTGTACTTCGGTTACGCAGTTGCCTACTACGCACTCTTCTATGATATAAAGCACGTTCTCCTTATGGGTCGTGTATCCTCGGGCGAGGGCGGAAATATCCTCCTTGCCAATGCACAGCGCGTCCTTCGCGAGGAGTTCCCCGAGCTTGCAGAGAAAATCACCATTCACCTTCCCGACGAGTCGAGCCGCCGTGTCGGTCAGTCCATCGCCGCTGCAAGCTTGCCGTTTATCGGTTAATAGAATTGTTTCCGAAAGCTTATACCTAAAGTGAAAGCCGTGTGCCTCTTTGACACACGGCTTTTTGAAAAAACAACCTCAAAATTTAACACGGGGTGGCACTACACCCCAAATACAGGAATTTTCACTATGATTTATTATGTTGATAATGTAAACGGTTGTTTACAAAACGACGGCAAAAGCCCCGATGCCCCGGCACTTGACTATACCGCGCTTTCGCTCTTGTCCGGGGACACCGTTCTTTTTCGGCGCGGTACAACCCACCACGTCTTAAACCTCACCTCCGGTACTCCCGATGCACCGATTACCTATGGCGCGTATGGCGAGGGATGTGCTCCGACGTTTGCGGGTGGCACCGATGTGAGTGGTGTGGAGAATTGGATTCCCACCGACCGCGAAAACGTATGGCTTTGCACCGCCGAAACCCGCGGATGCGTTGGAAATCTCGTCTTTAACGGCGACGTTTGTATATCCGCCCTTCGATATAATATGGAGGACCTTTCGGGGCAGGGCGATTTTTACGACCCGTTAAATGCCGAAAACGATTTCCGCATTAAATGGTGCAAGCCCACGCCCACGAAAAACCACCTCTATATGTATTCGATCGGTAACCCCGCCACCGTTTATGAGAAAATAGAGGCGATTGACTTTGCCACCGCGCATCTTTGCTTCATTCGCGATAACGTAATTCTCGACGGGCTTTGCTTCCGTAATAACGCGGTGCACGCGGTTGCGGGCGCGGGCGGCAAAAACGTTACCGTTCGCAATTGCCATTTTGAAAATATCGGCGGATGCGTGTGGTGTTATCCGCTTAAAATCCGATTTGGAAACGCGGTCGAATTTTGGATTACCGCCGAAAACGTGCTTGTGGAGGGATGCACCTTCAAAAACGTTTACGACTCCTGCGTCACGCACCAGGGGCCGGGCGAAAAAACACCCCCCGCAATAAATATGAACGTTCGCAATTGCCGCTTTGAAAACTACGGAATGGCGGCGTTTGAATACCGCGATAAAATTCCCGTCGGCTCGGAGTTCGTGAATAACGTTTGCATCGGTGCGGGCGTTGGCTTTGCTACCGCGGACGGCATTTTACCGCGTGGGTCTGAAATCTGGCCCCAGCCAATGGGTCACCACGTCTTCCTCTGGCGTATTGATACCCCCACAAAGGGCGGAAATATCCTCATCGCAAACAACACCTTCGGTGATGCACCCTACGGTGCGGCGATTTACTCGATTATCTCCCCCGAAGCGGAGGCGCAAATCACCCTCAAAAATAACCGCTACACCAAAAACGACACGCTTCTTGTCCGCTTCGGCGGTGAAAATTTCACCAGCCTCGAGGAATATAAGGCAAAATGCCAAAACGACCTTGATTCCACATATCTTTAATTAAAAAACACCTCAATTTGACATACTCTTAACCAAAAAACACCTCGATAATTGGTGATGTCCTTAACGGATGGCACTCTGAAATCGAGGTGTTTTTCTTTGTTTTTGTAAACTTTTATTTGCAAAATGTCGTGTTTTGCTTGAGAAAATCTATAAATCGCGAGGGGGTGCGTGTTATATTTCCGCGACTATTCTTTCGGCAATTCTCCGCATTCCGAGGTCGGACGGATGCACCGATACACCGTGATGCTGAAACTGTCCGATAGCCATATTCTCGTCCAAAGCTCCAAGGTCGGAAATGCTGACAAGGGTATATCCGCCCTCCGCGCACGCTCCTTTGATAATGCCGTTAAGCATTTCGTTTTCCCAAAACAAATCGGTTACAATCACCCTTGCGCTTGGCTTTTTTGCAAAGAAATCAACCATACTCTTAAAGTATGGAACAACGTCGCGTCGCTCAATCTCCTCGCGCACGTTCCACATATTATCGCCGAGGCGTATTACAACCACGTCTGCTGCAAAATCCCTTGCAGCCGAAAGCTCCGAAAGCACCGACTCGTCCCAAAAATTTCTCTCCCATTTTGACGCGTGGCAAATCATATAATCAACCGCGCCAAGCTTCTTTTCAAGCATCGACACCGCCACGTGTACGTAGTCATTCGCCTCACAGCTTGCCGCCATACCCCAATTACCGTGCCATCCGATTTCGGGCGCGGGACCGTGCTTTGTAATTGAGTTTCCAACGAATAAAATGCGAAAATCCGCACCGCTTTCCTTTACCGTTATCCTATCATCAAGGGCAACCTGTCCCTCCGCCTTTACGGTGTTTTCGTTAATTCTGCTCATTTCAATCCTCCAGCAAAAGATTTTCAAGCTTGTCAGATAATATGTTCGCTCTTTCAAAAAAAGCGCGTGTGAATATATATGCTATCGGTATAGTTACAACAAGGCATATTGAAATAATATGAATCGGTAGGTACACAAGGTACACCAAAAAATTCGGGCGAATCGCGACGTTGATTAACGTTACACCCTCCTCCTGCGAAAGCCTTGCCCTGATAATCGGCGCAAACGCATCTTTTGAATAGCCACCCGGCACCGCTTCGGTATATTTTTCGGAAATAAAGAAACCGTTTCTCGTCATTCTATATAGCATAACCTCGGGGGTATTGTCCGCTATTTGCTCGACCTTGGCTAAAATACCGTCCCGCGATATCTTTGACTTAATTTTTACCCTTTTACGAAGTAAAAGAAATTCAACGAATTTATTTAACCATTTCGGCATTATACACCTCTTGCTTAAAACAATGAAGGATTAATTTTTGTTCAATCCGAATATTCTGGTAAGCAAAACCTCTTTCCAATACGTTTCGCGACCTATCACGTAATCGTTTCCGAGATTCGCATTGCATATCTCAAGTATCGAGTATTTAAAGTTGAATTTGTAATTTTCACCGTTCCTTGCTAAAAGCTCTTTTAATTCAACGTTACCGCCGTGACCGTTATTGGCATATTCAACCCATCTTTGCCAAATACAGTCGTCGCCGTATGCACTTCCGACATATTGCTTTCCTGTATGTGTATCTACGATAAGATACACCCCCTTCACCTTTGAAAGTGCGGCTTTCCAGGAGTGAATATTATCCGAAACGATATATTTTAAAGTTTTGTAATCAATGTTGACCGAATCAAAACCCGTAAAATCGGCAAGGGTTACACGCTTTTCCAAAAGATACGCGAGCGGCATTTCTGCGATTGGATCTCCGTTTTTTGGGTCTAATTCAAAAACGGGGTAGGAGGCACGAAATTCTTTTTTAAATCCCAAAAAGGCTCTTCCGATTAAATCCGTCGCCCTGTCAACAAGGCGGGTTTCATACTTCCAACCGTGCCACCCGTTTTCGGATTCAATCGGTACGGGTTTTATCGGCAAAACTTCATAGATTCCCGCAAACATCCATACGTCGCGCTCGTAATAAACAAGGGATAATATATACTTGCGTTTAAAATTCTTTTGTGTTTGGCGTTCCTGCCACTCCTTAAAGTCATCAATCAAAAATGCGTTATACGGTTCTTTTCTATCTTTTGCTCCAATTGCAAAATGAACTTTATAGTCGCGAAAGCTATCCTTCTCTATTTCCAATAACTCGTAAAGCATTAGCATAGATAAATCTCCATTAATATACTAACAAATATTCAAGCTCTTCCGTAAGTGCTTTTGCCTGCTTGAAAAAAAGGGTTTTATCATTCAAAATTATCAAGGGGATGGGAATAATCATAAGCATAACGATAAAACGAAATATATGATAATATATCTCCATCCATTTTTCTACGGCAATAACGCATTTAACGTGTGTTAATCCGTCTTCTTCGTAAACGGTTGCCCTTATTTCTGTGTTATAATATGGGCGAAAATGTTTGGAAAAAAGCTTGCTCTTTTCTTTGAATGAAAAGCCGTTTTCGTTCACCTTACCGCGATAAAAGCTATCCTTATTGCTCGTTACTTCGGCCATTTTTTTCAGTACGCGCTCCTTTGGGAGCTTCGTCTTTATCTCAAAATTCTTACGAAGCAAAAGAAATTCAACAAATCTATTCAACCATTTCGGCATCCCACATACCTCCCGAAAAAACCGTCACAAAAATTGTACCAAACACCAATTCGAAAGTCAAGAAAAACACGGTCAATGGCGCAAAAGCGCGCTTGACCGTGTGTAATTTATCTGCTAATCGCAAGGTTGCCCGCCGTAACGATTTCGGGCCACTTGTTATATCGAATATATTTCCTCTCGTGAGTCATTGCATCGCGGCTGCCGCGCACGTCAAGCTGCTCTGCCTCAAGCTCCTCAATGCGCTCGTCAAGTCCGTCAACGTAGCGGTCAAGCCGTTCTGCACAATGCAAAAGGCGCGTCATAACTCCGCCTATACGTATATCCTGAATTTCAAAGCCGAATGCCTTGTTTTCGTGCATCCATTGCCTCTCAAACGCGAGGTAAAACTCGTACACAAGACCGTGAATTCTGCGAAGCTCCGCGGAGCATTCGGAAAGTGCCGCCTTGTTCCTTGACTTGTACGCAGTCCTGATTTTTATACCAATGTCGCATTTTGCGCTAACCGCCTGTGAAAGCTTGTGGTTGGTTTCAAAAAGATAGCCCCACACGGGATGGCTTACAAGCGGAGCCGTCAGTCTTGCTACCTCATCAAAATCCGTCGCACAGCTCTCGGGAATTGTCGTGTCAAGAAGTCCGATAAACGGGTCGTTATATAGAAGGTACTTCGACGGGGAAAGGTAAAACGCCTCCTTTTCCTCCCTCGTCACCTGATCGAAAAGCATAAACTCGTCAAACGAAATCCTGAATTTTTCCGCGAATTTTTGCTTGATTGACTCCAAATCCGAGTTGCCTCTTACGTATTCCGCTGCAAAAAACAGAGAGGGAAGCGCTTCGAAAACCGAGCATTCTCCGCCGCCGTCACCCCAACAGGTTACAATGATATTTTCAACACCGCACTCGCGACAGCTTTCAAGATTGTTTTTAAGTGCCTCTATGGAGTAGCAATTTTGCGTTGACCAGCCGTCCCACATCCAAACTCCGCCCGCATACCAGAAGTTGGGCTTGATTTTTTCGTGCACACGCATCATACCTATGTAATCGTCCTGCGAGCGCTTGTAGTAATCCCAATAAATGAGGTTTGCGTTGTCGGGTATAAGCTCGCCAACACGTTCGTCAACCTCCGCATTCGGCTTAAAGTAATTACCCGCCCCCGTTGCGAAGTTAAAATACATATCCGACCACATACAAATCTCAAAGCCGTGAAGCCGTGCAATATCCGCCACCCTGTTAAGATGCGAGAGTAAAAGCTCCGTGTGGTTTGATTCTCCGTAAAGGTCGAAATATCTTCCGCGCCCCAAATTGTGCGCCTCGTCCATTCCCACGTTCACTATTCGCGACGTAAAGCATTCCGAAAGCGTGTCGAACATACCGTCGATAAGCTCGTAAACACGCTCGTCACCGCACATCAAAATGTCGTCAATGTCGTGAATAGGTGCGTAATCCCGCCATCTGAATATCTGCTCAATATGTGCAAGCGTCTGTATAAACGGAATAATCTCTATCCCGCGCGAGAGGGCATAGGCATCTATCTCCTTTAGCTCGTCTTTTGTGTATCTTCCGCGCCCGTATCCAAAGTAGGGATGCCCCTCTATCTCATATGTATCCTCGGTGTAAATCATCACCGAATTATATCCCATATCCGCACATACGTCTATCCATCTTTTGAGCGTAGGGATATTCATAACTGCATTTCGGGAGCAGTCTATCATAGAGCAAAAGCGCTTTAAATTCATTTTTTCCATAGTAAGCCTCGCTGTAAATCATTTTACCAAGCTTTTTATTTGCCGTTAAGCCGCCACTTTGTATAGAGTATAGAGCACTTTTTGTCGTCCTGATATTTCTGATAATAAACCGTCATAAGGCTTCCGTCGTCAAGCTCTACCGTTGACGGATAGCCAAGGTCGCCGCTTGGGCATTCGTCAAGCACGTACTCGTCCGCCCATGTCCTTCCAAAATCATAGCTGACCATCGCCCGTTCTCCGAATGGAGGCTGCCGTCTGCCAAACGAGCAAATAAGCGCGCCCGACGAATGAAGCATAAGATGCGGAGGAGAGCCCGAAACGTCGGTGCAAACAGGCTCGCTCCATGTCTTTCCACCGTCCTCGGAATACGCGATTGCAATGCTAAAGGACGGCTGTCTGTTTTCAACCCTGAACGAGGCGAGAAGCCGTCCGTCCGGAAGCTCCATAATATGCGGCTCGTCAAGGAATTCGTCACCCGAAAGCCAGCTTGGCGTCGGGACAATCGACGTTTTTTCCCAACCGTAGCCACCGTCAAAGCTCTTGTAAAGCGCGATGCACCTTTCGGGAAGCTCTCCCCTTGAAAGATACTCAAGACCGAGATAAACGAGAGAGCCGTCCTTGCATACGTTCGGACCGTGCGGTGCGGAAATCGGCATTCTTATTGCCTCGCTCCATGTAACGCCGTAATCCTCCGAAACACGAAGCCAGGACCCGCTTCGCCCCGGATTTTTCCCGTTTGTCGAGCCGGGCTTTGAGCTTGACATCAACTGTGCCATTTGCGGCGG
>JAZSHN010000016.1:0-7546 GCA_045533315.1 Eubacteriales bacterium
GTCGTTTTCAAGCGTTTGTGTGTTACCCTGCTTATACTTTGCGAGGGTCGCATCACTCAAAATTGCGTCCATCATATCGACTCCCTTCTCCCCGTTTGCGGTAGTGATAACAACCGAAATGGCGGTTATCAAAAGCGTCAAAATAAGAAAAAGTGCCAATTTTATAAAGCGAGATTTTCTCATACTCTACCCCCAAAATAAATTTGTTAATACTGTCCAATGGATTTATACCGATTTAATTATAATATAAACACGGTTGACAAAAAAGAAATAAAGTGTTATAATTACAGACAAAACTCCACATTATAGGGAAACGGTATGATAATTCAAAACACAAATTTTGGAAGCATTCAGATTATAAGAAGCGGCGTGCATGAGGGAAAATATTGCTTTGGCGACCATATTCACCAATTTTCGGAGCTTGTATGGGTGCTTGACGGAGAACTTGAAATGACCGTCAACGGCAAAAGGGAGATAGCAAAAAAGGGGGATTTCACGGTTATAAGCCCGTTTGCCATTCACTCCTTTTTCACACCCGAATATTCAAAAATACATATCGCCGTCATATCCGACAGCTTTATCGTCGGAAGGATAACCCACGACGAGCTTTATACGCAAAGAGAGCGTGCGGTTTTCAGCCCGTCTGCAGAGCTTTGCGAATTTCTTGACAAAAAGGGATACGTGGAGCTGTGTTTAACCCAGCTCGGAAAGCGAAATGACAACAATTATTTACATTCAATATCCTCTTTGATTTATCTTATTTTCACCGAATATTTTAACACGGTCCCCACTTCAAGTCGGGTTTCGGGCAAAAACGCACTCTCTCGCATACTTATTTATATGACGGAGCATTTTACCGAAAATCTTACGCTTGAGTCGGTGGGAGCCTCCCTTGGCTACAGTCCGAAATACGTGTCAAACTGTATTGCGGGGCTTTCGGGCTTTAATTTCAGGCGTCTTTTAAATTCACTTCGTGTGGAGTATGCCAAAAACCTCCTTATAAATCAAAAGCACCTTACGGTAATGGATATTGCGATGCGATGCGGCTTTTCAAACGAGCGAAGCTTTCACCGCGCGTTTTCGGACATCGTCGGCACAACCCCCGCAGGCTACAGACGGACAAAAACCACCGTAAATTGATAACAGCTTTTATATCCTTATGCGTAAAAAAACGGCAGAAATCTGCCGTTTTTTTATTTTAACCTGTTTTTTACTTTTTCAGCGCATCAAGCACTCCCGTAACGTCGACGATAAGCGAAAAGCTGCAAAATACGCATCCGACAATTCCGACAAGCAGACCCGCAAGCGAGAGCCCGTCAAAGTAGCCGAGCTTTTTTCGCGAAACAACGGCGGCAACGATTGAAACAGCCGCAAATACAAGCCCGAGGTAATAAACCGAGCAAAGAAGCACGGCAAGAATTCCCGAAAACAGCGAAATCACGCTCCAGCCGCGTCTGCGCGCATCGGGCGAGTCGGGAAGCTCGTAATACTCCTCCTCCCTCTTACTCTCGGCGGTCTTTGTTTCCTCCTCGGTTATTATCTCCTCCTCTGCCACGTCGGGCAAAAGCCCTTCATCTCTGTAATCGTCACTCATCAGTCTTCCTCACTTTCAAGAATATCAACGGCATTTTCGCCGTCATACTCGGCAAATTTAACCGAAACCGCCTCGCTGTGCGAGGTGGGAATGTTTTTACCGACAAAATCGGCACGAAGCGGCAGCTCGCGAAGTCCGCGGTCAATCATAACCGCAAGCTGAATTTTTTTCGGCCTGCCAAGCCTGAAAAGGCCGTCAATCGCCGCCCTTACCGTCCTTCCCGTACAGATAACGTCGTCAACGAGAATTATGGTTTTGCGATTTATGTCAAAGGGAATGTCGGTAACCCCCTCCGTAATAGGAATCATACTGTGCGAAAGGTCGTCGCGGTAGTAGGTAACGTCAAGCACCCCGACGGGAACTCCGCGCCCCTCCACCTTTCGTATCTCCTCGGCAAGGCGGTGAGCCATCGACACTCCGCGCCTGTAAATTCCGACAAGGACGATATCCTCCGTCCCCCTGTTTTTCTCGACAATCTCGTGGGAAAGACGGCGCATAGCGCGGTTAATCATATCCCCGTCCATAAGACGAGCCTTTATTCTGTATCCCATATCCTATCCGCGCCCTCCTTCCTTTACTTTTCTTCCATATATAATATATAGAAAAGGCTTTCTTGTATTTAGTATATCTTATTTCTTTAAAAAATGCAACGAATATTTTTGTTTTTTGACGGAAATAATAGAAAAAACAAAATTGGAGAGCTTATGCAGGGTCTAAACGAAAAGGACAAAAGGGCTATAATTAAAAAATGTACACCGAAAAGCAGGGTGGTAAAAAACACCCTGACCGCTTTTTTGGTCGGCGGGGGAATTTGCCTTTTTGCCGAGCTTTTACGAAGGCTTTATATCTACCTCGGCACGGGGGAGGAGGAGGGGAGCATTCTTGCCACCCTTTCGGTTATTCTTGTCGGAGGGATATGCACCGCCTTCGGCTTTTTTGACCGCCTTGCAAGGCACGCGGGGGCGGGTACTCTCGTACCGATAACAGGCTTTTCAAATTCGATAGTTTCCTCTGCCATCGACTCTGTAAGCGAGGGATATATCCTCGGTGTCGGGGCAAAGATTTTTACGGTTGCCGGTCCTGTTATTTTCTATGCCGCGGTTTCGGGTGTGGTGTACGGTCTTATTTACTTTATTTTAACGTCTATATAACAATTACGCAAAGAAATATTTACATTTTTGTGTAAATAACCCTTTATATTTAAAACAAAATCAAAATAACAAAGGTTTACAAAAATCTATGAGCCGTATTATAAAATTTACCACGCCCCCCTCCATTCTGTCATTTTCGGCGGTTGGAGGGTACGAGGAGCGCAGAGGTCCTCTCGGCGAGAAATTCGACCTTACCGACCCGAGCGAGAAATTCGGGCAAAAAACCTGGGAAAGGGCGGAGGGGGAGATGAGCCGCCTTGCCCTTAATATTGCTCTCGGAAAGCTTGGAATTTCGCATTCCGCCCTTGACGTGCTTGTAGCGGGAGATTTGCAAAATCAATGTGTGGCAAGCGCCATCGGTCTTGCCTCCTTCGGTATACCGTATCTCGGAGTTTACGGTGCCTGCTCCACCGCTACCGAAAGCCTTGCTATCCTTTCGCTTTTTCTTTCAAAAACGGGGGGCATGGGTGCGGCGGTGACGTCAAGCCACAACTCCGCGGCGGAAAGACAGTTTCGCAACCCCATCGAATACGGGGGACAGCGCACCCCCTCCGCACAGTGGACGGCAACCGCCGCGGGTGCTTTTATCCTTTCGGGAGCGCCAAGCTCGGACGGAATTTGTATTACCGAATGTATGGCGGGTCGTATGATTGACGGCGGCACAACCGATGCGACGAATATGGGCGGTGCGATGGCATTTGCCGCGGCGGACAGCATTATATCCTATTTTGACGGCAGCGGACGGCGGCCCACCGACTTTGATTACGTTGTTACGGGCGACCTCGGTGCAGTTGGCACGCGCGTGCTTTACGAGCTTCTTTCCGACAGATACCCGTCGGTGATTTCGCGGCATCTCGACTGCGGAAATCTTCTTTACGATTTCAAAAAGCGCGACGTGCATTCGGGTGCAAGCGGCTGCGGCACCTCCGCCTCTGTTTTGGCTACGCATTTTTTACCGATGCTTGCACGCGGTGAAATAGGCAGTATTCTTCTTTTGTCGACGGGCGCGCTTATGTCGCCGTCCTCCGTGCTTCAGGGGGATAATATCATCGGCATTGCTCCCGCTATACGAATTGAGGGCGGAAAATACAAAAAATAATTACAACGGAGAAAATATGAATCTTTTCCTTACCTTTGCCGTCGGCGGCGCGCTTTGCGCCGCGGCACAGATTTTAATTGACAAAACGCGGCTCTCTCCGGCGCGGATACTCGTCGGCTACGTGGTGCTCGGCGTATTTCTTTTTGCCGTGGGTCTTTATACCCCTCTTTTCGAGGTCGTGGGCTGCGGTGCTTCAATTCCGCTTATCGGCTTTGGCGCGGCAATCGGAAAGGGGGTAAGGGATGCGGTGGATACAACAGGGCTTTTGGGTGTATTTACGGGAGGGCTTACCGCCACGTCGGCAGGCATTAGCGCGGCACTGTTTCTCGGCTTTCTTCTCTCGCTCTTTGCCCGCGGAAAGCACAAGAAAATGTGACAGGACAAAACAACGGGCTTTTCCTGTGTTATTTTTTCAAAGCGTGGTCCGCGACTGTCGGTTATGCCTCCCGCGAGAAGGCATAATTACATAAAACCCATCACCCATTGCGGAAATTTATAAAAATATTTGAAAAACAGGCGATTTTTTTATATTTTTCCTTGCCAAAACGGTTTTAGTATGATATAATGGTGGCAAGAGTGCTATATTTTGCGTACGGGCGAGCGCGAGCGAGTGCGTCTAACGCGCGTGCATACACCCACGTGAGAGAACAAACGGAGTAAGGGCGTAAGCTTAAGGCAGAAATTCCGCGCCGAATGACTTTACAGTACGGGCGTTTAAAAGCAGCCGTCGGTAGCTTAAGTAATATCGGAATACGTCGGCTTCGCACGCAGATTTAAATTACAAGGAAACGGAGAGAATTATGGACGAGCTTTCAAGTATTTTTTCGGAGCTTATCAATTACATAAGAGAAAACAATAACGTCCCGCCCTCAAGCATCAAGCTTTGGTTCGGGGATATGGAATTTACCGAGCTTACCTACACGACGGCAGCCTTTCGTGTGTCAAGCCCTATGAAGCGGGATATCATAATCAAAAAATACGGCGGTATTATAAGAGAGGCACTGCGCGAGATTACCGACCTTGACGTTGACGTAATCATTTACTGTCAGAACGAACCGCCCGTAAGAGTTGAGCCGCCGAAGGAGAGCGACGAGGTCCGCGTCGCAAGAAGCCGCGAGGAGGAGCGCACAATCACCGAGATTATGAACAGTCCCTCTCTCACAGGCTCGGTTATAGAAAACTATACCTTTGATAATTTTGTCGAGGGCTCTTCAAACAAGTTTGCAAAGGCAGCCTGCGAGGCGGTGGCTCGCGAGCCAAACACCTATAATCCCCTTTTCATTTACGGAGATTCGGGACTTGGCAAAACCCACCTTCTTTACGCGGTGATAAACGATATGAAAAAATATCACCCGGGTCTTAAAATTATCTATAAAAAGTGCGAGAGCTTTCTTGACGAGCTTATCGTCGCGATAAAAAAAGGCTCTACCGCAGAGTTCAAGGATGTATACAGAAACGCCGACGTCCTTCTTATCGACGATATTCAGTTCCTTGCGGGAAAGGAGCAAACGCAGGAGGAATTCTTCCACACCTTCTCCGCGCTTTACGAGAACGACAAGCAAATAATCCTGACCTCCGACCGTCCGCCAAAGGAAATTGAGCCGCTGTCGGACAGGCTTCGCACAAGGTTTGAGGGTGGACTTATCGCCGACGTGCAGCCCCCGTCCTTTGAGCTTCGTATCGCAATCATAAAGAAAAAGGCGGACTCCATGGGTCTTGTAATCTCAAACGAGATTATCGAATACCTCGCCGAAAGGCTGCATAACAACATCCGCACAATTGAGGGTGTGCTTAAAAAGCTTTATGCCATTACCTCCTTTACCTCGCAGGAGGTTACAAAGGAGAAAATCAACGAGGTTATTTCGATTATCGACCCCGGAAACATTCCAATCGAGGCGCTTATCGAGCGTATTCTTATGTCTGTGTCAAAGGCATACGGTATAACCGTCGAGGACCTTAAATCCAAGAAAAAAACCGACAGCATCGCAAACGCGCGTCACGTTGCTATTTACGTTATAAAGAAGCTTACCGACCTTACCCTAAAGGAAATCGGTGCGATATTCGGACGAAATCATTCGACCATTCTCTCCTCCATTGAAAAGGTGGAAACCAATATCCGCACGATTAACGGCTACGAGGCGCAGGTAAAGCAGATTATCAAAGAGGTCAAAAAGGAAAAGCACTGAATAAAGTGAATGCTCCGCCGACAGAAAAATGTTGAATTGTTGAAAAGTCTGTGTTGGTCCGATGTTGATAAAAATGTGGGTATTTAACGAAAAAATCTCAACAGCTCCGTCGACAGAAAAATGTTGACTTTTTCCGCGAAAAAGGCTATACGCCACGGGGGAAAAACGAGTTTTCCACATTTCCACAGACCCTACAACTAATACCACAAACAATAATTAATAATAAATTCTCTTTCTTCGCCCCTTTGGGTCGGAAAGAGAGTAAACAAAATGAATAAAAGGAGAACAAAATGAAATTCGTAGTTAATAAATCCGACCTTATGAAAAAGCTTACCCCTGCGATGGGCTCCATCTCCACGAAGAACACCGTTCCCGCGATAGAGGGTGTGCTTATCGAAACGCTTGAAAACGGACTTATTCAAATTTCCACGTACGATATGACAAAGGGCTTCAGAGCTACAATCGTTCCCGTGTCCATTGAGCGCGAAGGCAGATTTATCATAAACGCGCAGCGTCTTTACCAGACGGTAAGGGTGCTTCCCGACGACGAAATTACCTTTGATATAAAGGATAACCTTAACTGTGAGATTTATTCGGGACGCTCCGCATTCACAATGATTGCACAAAGAGGTGCGGACTTTCCCAATCTCCCCGACCTTGTTACCGAGCGCGGCTTTACCGTCGGTGCGGAGAGCCTTCGCAAAATGATTACAAAGGTTGTTCACTCGGTTGCAAGCCAGGACAACAGGCCTATGCTTTGCGGCGCGTTCTTCAAGATTTACGAGGGCGGCTTCGAGGTTGTGTCCTGTGACGGCTATCGCCTTTCCAAATGTACTCTCAAGTGCGACGTCGGCTCTCTTGCGGCAAGCGGTGAGATTAACTACTCCTTTATTATCCCCGGTCACGCTCTCGGCGAGCTTACCAAAATTCTCGGAGAGGGACAGGACGAGGAGGTAAAGCTTTACCTTTCGAGAAAGCACGCCATAGTTAATAAGGGTGACGTAACCTTCTTCTCCCGCCTTATCGATTCGGAGTACATCGCATACGATAAAATTATCCCCACCAATAACGATATTACCGTCGCGGTTGACAGGGACAGATTTCTTACGGGTCTTGAGCGTGCGAATATCATCGCAGAGGAAAAGGTGCAGAATTCGGGCAGAAGCTACGTTAAAATTTCGGTTGCAGGGCATTACCTTAACCTCACCTCCCTCTCGGCTAACGGCGGCGTAAACGACGAAATGGACTGCGTTCACGAGGGCGGAGATATTGAAATCGGTCTTAACTGCCGCTTCCTTATCGACGCGGTAAAGGTTTCGGAGGGCGAGAATATCATTATCAAGCTTCTTGACCAAGAGCACGCCATTCTTATCGAGCCTACCGAAAGGGGCGAGGAGTTTAACTACGTTTATATGATTCTCCCCGTCAAGATGAAGGACAAGGTATAAGGGTAGGTAAGAGTGAAGAGTGAAGAGTGAAGAGGTAGGAGTGAAGAGTGAAGAGTGAAAAGTGAAGA
>JAZSHN010000177.1:0-7995 GCA_045533315.1 Eubacteriales bacterium
GGGTGAGGGCGGATATACTACGGTAACGCTTTCGTCGGGCGGAAGGGCTACGGATGAGAGCCTTCCTTTGGAAGACGGCACAGAGGCAGTGCTTGTAAAGACAGAAAGCCGTGACGGCGCGGACGTTTATTATCCGATTTCAAGGGCTGTTGCTTTGCCCAAGCTTCACACAAGGCTTTCGCTTCATTCGGATTTCGTTTATACTGTTTACGTGCCAATCAAAAACGTTACGGCAATAGAGATTGAAGGGGCGGTTTACGAGCTTTCGGCATTGAAAAGAGTTGAGATTGACGGAGAGGAATGCTACGCTGTTCCCTTCGGCATTTCGGCAAGCCGCGCGGCGGAGGATATCCTGCTTTCACTTTCGGCTTTGGCAGAGGATATGAGCTTTACCGCCACGAGGTCGCTTTCACTCACCGATTATCTTTCGGATTTGATTGAGGCGGGCGAAACGGACGAGGAGGTACGGCTTGTTAAGGACATACTCTCCTACATAAGAAGCGTATACAAATACGCCGACCGCGAGGGTGCGGACGAGGTAATTTCGAAAATTGACGGCATTATCGGCGCGGATTATGACAAGGACTCGCTTCCCGACACCGAAATTGAGAAGGCGGAAAAAATGGAGGGGCTTTCAGCGGCATTACAGCTTGAGGACGGTTTATCATTCATTTTCTACGTCAACGGCGAGCTTGCGGCGGAGCAATACGAGATACGCGTAAATGGCGAGGTCAGGAAATGCGAGATAGCCGAAGCCGAGGACGGACGTATTTACATCAAGGTGCGAATGAATGCATACGAGATGACGGACACCGTTACCTATACGGTTGCGGGCACGGACGTCGGCGGAGAATATAACATTCGGGCGTATTATGATTTTGCGGTGGGAGAGGATTCCTCGCTTGCCGAGCTTGTTTTACGGATTTGGAAATATTCGGAATCCGCAAGGGCGTACAAAACGGCACAAAATATATAACCGAATTTATATTTAAAGCCAATATAACGCTTTAAATCCCTTATTTATAAAGAAAGAGCGAGTATTCCGTTCGGATGGACGGCTTCTTCGCTCTTTTTTGTTTTGGGGTTGAGATTATACGTTTTTGCCCCTTTCGGGAAGGCAAGAGCGCATTAAATCGGAAGCAGGGTTTTTGGGGGAATAACCGTTTTTACTCCGTCAAGCTCAACGTAGAGGGTAAGCTCTGTGGGATTTTCAAGCGTTTTATCGGTGAGCTTCAGCTCCTTTACCGCATCGGCATAGGCAAAGATTTCGTCGACGGTTGCATACCAATAATCGGTCGGGCGGTTGCCGTATTTTTTTGCAAAGGCGGCGAGTTTTTCCCAATCTCCGTCACGCTCGAAATCCCATGAGTGGACTCCGAAGGCGAAAAAACGGAGGCTGCCGTTATCGGGCGCGGAGTCGTATTTTTCCATAACCTCCATTAAATTGGTATTGTGTGCATTATACGACCACGCCATACGGTCGTCGGGGAGTGCAAAATCCGTCGTATCGAGCAGGTCGCCCGTTTTACGTACCGACCCGAAGCCGAGGCTTTTAATAAAAGCTTTGATTTTTGCGTTATTTTGCTCGCAATAGGGCCAGACAAAGCCGTTAACCGTTTCCCTGCCAAAAATCCGTTCAAGTCGGCTTTGACAGCTTGTAACACAGTCCATATAGCGTTCGTCGTCCGCCCATTCGCGCCAGCCGCGTTGGGTGTGCTTCATATAATAGCCCTCTCCGCGCGGCGAGAGATAAAAGCGGTCTGTATCAACGGGTTGGTAGCCTGCGGGCTCGTTCACAAATTCGGATCTGTCGTTATCGGCAATTGCATACGGGTGGTTATTTGTGTGATTTGCGATACCGAAGCCGTTATAAAATTCGCGGTAGAAGCCATCCTCCCTATCCATTCTGTCGGCGCAGAGATTAAACGTGCCGCGTATACCGTAGGGGCGGAGGATATTTATAAAGATTTCGTCGTATTTGATATTTGCATCGTCGATTGTAAAGGTTAGCGCGCGGCGGGTAAAGCCGGGATATGCGAAAATCAGCCTTCGTTCCATAATACTTACTTCCTTAATATCTTACATACAAAGCTTTTTATATACAAACGGGGGAGCTTTATCTGCTCCCCCGTTTTTTGGGCTGTTATTTTTAGAGAGCGTTACGAATTATTCGTAAAACTTCTTTATGAGTGCGATAACTCTTCCGAGGCAATCGTTGTCTGCGGAGCTGCCCGAGGATGCGGAAACGGTATTGCATGCAACCTCATTTGCAGCGGCAAAGCCATCGTTGAGTGCCTGAATTTTAGCGTTGTACTCGGCAACGGCGGCATCAAGCTTTGCCTTGTCGTCGGAATTGACACCCTCGTACCTTTCGGCGTTAGCCGCCGCCTCGATAGCATCGAGTGCAAGACCGTACTTCAAGGCGTTATCCTTTTCGGCAAGAAGCTCGGAAACGAGGTTGGAGAACTGTGTCTTATAGCCGACGGTAAGCTCAAGGTCGGACTGCATATTATTAAGCGAAATGTTCGCCTCGGTAACACCGTCTACACCGATAACGTTACCCGTCTTTTGAAGCTCGAGAGCCTTGTTAATTTCGGCTTGAAGCTCTTCCTTTGTGAGGGTATCAGCCTTTTCTGCAAGCTCGTTTACAAATGCGACGTAGCTTTCCGCAGCGGCAATGCTGTCGCCAACGGAAACGGTAAGCTCGTTA
Organism: Eubacteriales bacterium; assembly: GCA_045533315.1. GTDB lineage: Bacteria > Bacillota > Clostridia > Oscillospirales > CAG-272 > UBA1740. The sequence goes on from JAZSHN010000177.1 coordinate 2,711, forward strand.
TATCTTTCTATTGCGGCGGGAACACCCGGATATTCGATATACTTTTCGGTAATTTCGGCAAGAGAGTTCTCCGCGGAGTTAAGCGCATTCTGCTTTGCGGAGAGGTACTGCGAATAATCGGCACGGTTTACGTTGAGTATAAACTCGTCGCAAAGGGCGATTACGGCATCCATTTCAAGCTTTACACCGTTATATGCAAGGAGAGTGCTTTCAATTTCGGGATATGCGGGGTCGTCAAAGTAGGAGTCACGTGCAACACAGAACGCATTGAAGCGAACACCAAAGGTGTTATCGGTATCGGTCGCAATGCCCACGTTTTCGGCAAACATGTCGCCGAGAGCGTCAAGCTGCTCATATTTTTCAATAACGGTGTTGTAGCTCTCCATAATCTCCGGAATGCCGGGGTAACCGATATATGGAGTAGCATTTGCAATAGCGTCGTAATAGGATTTGAGGTAGCTGTAGCTTCTGATATTGGTGTTGGAAAGGTCAACGTCGGCAAGCACGGCAAGCACATGCTCGGAATCCGTTTTAAGAGCTTCAAGTCTTTCAACCTCTGCCTGATAAGCCGCAACAGCAGCCTCGCAAGCAGCAGCATCGTCCATAAAGCTTACATCCTCGGGAATAAGGTCAACGAATTTAGCGTAGCTTTCCACGTATTCGACAAGCTCGGCATACGGAGCATCCTCGGTAATACCGTTTACACAGGCAACAAGCTGGTCAACGAAGAGTCCGACACCGATTTTCTTAAACGCAAGGACATTAGCCCTTGCCTCGTCGGTTTCGCCAACAACGCCGTGAACGGTAATAAGACGCATACCTGTATTTACAACGGCAACCTTTTCATCAACGGAAACGTCGGAGCTTTGACAAATAGTAATGAAATCGGAAATTGCGCGCTCGGTTTCGGGAATCTTATCCTCCTCGATGCGGGCAAACGAGCCACCCGATGCAACAACGTTATCGTATGCAACGGTAGACTTTTTCATATTCGCGATGGAGGCGCCGACTCTGATATTACCGACAACCTCGGTGGGAATAACACCGTCGGTGTAGGCAGCAACGCTTTGCTCTCCGAGAGAAATATCGAAGCTTACGTTACAGTTAACGACACTGTAATTAAGTGCCACGTGGTAGAAGGTATCGGACGCAAGAGCCGCATCGACAGAGCCGTAAGTATAAGCACCGTCGGCACTTCCGTTTACATATTCGATTTTACCGTCGGCAAAATTGATTTTTACGATAGACGTGCCGGGGACACCGTTCTTTGCAATAATCTCCGCAACGGTTGCGGCAGTCTCGCCAACGTAAATTTCAACGGTGCGGTTACCTTCGCCAGAGGTCATAATATCGAATTCAAGAATGAAGTCGTCAATTTCCGTGCCCGCTTCGGCATTCCAGTTGATGAATGCAGCACTTGATCTCATATCGGAGGTACCACCCGTAATGGAAAGATACTTTCCGTCATCATTTGCCACAACAGCGGTTGTGTTTGTGGGGGAGGTGGCGGTGGCGCTTTTAACGTTTACAAGCTGTGCATGGGTGTAGCCCGTGCTGACAACCTCCTCGCCTTCAAAGTCCAAGCCGAAGATAATCGGCTCCTCGTAATACTCAAGAATGCGCGCGTGGTTTTCGGTAGTATACTTTAACTCCGTGCCGTCAGCAAACACGCCAAGGGCGAGCATAGACACACCGATTGCCAGGGCAATCAGGCAAACGAAAATTCTTTTAGACATTTTCATATTGCAATCTCCTTAAAAAATTGTGCAGAAAAAATATTTTTGCTCGTAATAATTATAACATCAAACAATACAAAAATCAACTCGGCAATATGGCAAATTTTCGCTCTGCTATTTGTTCTTTTTGTACAAGTAATTAAATAAATTTAATATAAATATTTGTCCTGCGCGGTTGATTTTTCGACACGGGTGTGCTATAATTATTTTGAAGTAGTGTTTTACGACATAATCCGCCACTCGACGGTTGACATATTACGGCAGCTTTTTTCTGCATAATCACGGGAAGGAGAAAAAATGGCAAAAAGCATTTATACATATTATAAGGAACGCCTTATTGAAATCGGCGGAAGCAACAAATGCCTTTATTTGAAAAGTATAGTTCGCAAAAGCGCCTACGACCTCGGCAGAATTTTTGAAAAGCGCGAGAGCAAGACGGGCGAGCTTGTCAATTTTCTTTTCACGTCAAAGCACTTCCCTCTCAACGTGATAAGCTCTGCGGAAAGGGCGGATATAATCGAAAACCTCGGCATCAGGGAAAAGGAAATTCCCGCGGGGGCAACCGACACGGAGAAGCGCCGAATTTCAAAGGCGTATCGCGACTCCTGTGACAGGGCGATGGAAAACGAGATTGCAAAGCTCAAGGACCTTCAACGCGAGGTTGAAGAAATCGAAAGGGAGACCGGCAGGTACGAGCTTTATGTCGGGTATCCTTTTGTTTTCGGCTGTATTCCGCAGGGAGGGACCAAGACGCTGATAAAGGCTCCGCTTTTGCTTTTCCCCGTAAGAATTGACTTTCCCGACGAGAATACGGCGGAAATCTCCATAAACGAGAGCGAAAAAATACGTATAAACCACGCGCTTGTTTACGCTTACGCACAGGCGAAGAAGCTCAATATCGAGGGGCTTGACCTTGAATTTGAGGATATGTCGAAATTTCCGACAGTGCGCTCGGTAATAGACTATCTCGCAGAGGCGCACGTTAAGATTGACGCCACCGAGTCGAAAAATATTTATCCGTACTCGATTTTCAAGGAGCCCGATAATCGCTCCGACCTTTCGGTCAGATACGGCGCGGTGCTTGCGCGCTTCCCTCTTACAAACTCAATCTATCACGATTATACAGAGCTTGAAAAGAAAAAGCTTTACAACGATGCGGTAAACGAGCTTTTACACATCGGTAAGCAGAAAAAGAAGAAAAAGGCAAAGGCTGCAAGCCGACCCGAGCAGAGAAACAGCTATAACGTAAAAATGCTTGACTTTGCACAGTCGGAGGTCGTCAAAAGGGTTGACGAAAAGGGCAATATGGTTATATACGGCCCGCCCGGCACGGGAAAGTCGCAGACCATCGTTAACATTATAACCGACGCGATTTGTAAAAACAAGCGCGTGCTTGTAGTTTCGCAGAAGAAGGCGGCGCTTGACGTGGTTTACAACCGTCTCGGCGTTCTCAACGACAAGGCGATGTACATAAGCGACGAGACGAGAGAAAAGCGTTCCTTTTACGAAAGATGCCTTTCGGCGCATCAGAGGGATATGGTCGAAAGCCTTTCCGACGTTGCCGCGCTTGAACGCGAATACGACGGGATTGAGGCAAAAATACGCGACGAGGAGAAGAAGCTTCGGCTGATAGAAAAGACGCTTACGGAGGTGCGTCCGTTCGGGCTTTCGCTTTCGGATATGTACGCATCGAGCGTTAATTTTTCAAAAACCTCCTCCGAGTATGCGGTATATCAGCGGCTTATCGAGCAAGAGGATATAATGAGCCTTGATTACAAGGCACTCTCCGAGGCACTTTTCGGCATACGCGAGATGAACCTCGCAAAGATGTACTACGATTTTCTCCAGGACAAGGAGAAAAACCCGCTTATCGACAATATGCAGCAGGGGATTGACATTCGCACCCTTGCCGAGGTGAAGGGCGAGATTGAGGACGTGCAGAAGGCGAAAAAGGGTCTTTTCAGCACGGCGAAATATCCGTACTACCGCCTTGTGCTTGCGTACTATTACGAGCTTGACGACGCGGAGCATCTCGACGCCGTTGTGAAAATGCAGCGAAGAATGGAATATCCCGACAAAAGGCTTGGTATCAAGAAAATCGACGCAGATATCAGGGCAAAAATTCTCGAAACCCGAGAGGCTATTGCCGCGTACGTAAAGGAATACGACTGTCTGCACCGTGTGATGACGCCCGACGGCTATCTTGCGGTAATAGACAACGTTTTGCGCGGAAATACCGCGTATATCAAGCTGGTTTACGAGGCACTTGACAACTATATCGCTCTGCGTGACGTGAACAGGCTTCTCGAAAGCCTCGATTCGGCGAAGCTTTCGATTTTGAATTTCGCATATACCGTATCAAGGAGCAGAGCGAATTATAACGAGATTATAGCCTCGCTTCTCGACATTCGTATTTATCACGAGGTTTTGAGGTACGAGGACGAATGCAGCGATGCGCTTTCGGTAATTCTCGATTACGAAAACATCACGGCAAAGATTTACAAGCACAAGGAGGAGCAGCTTGCGATTGCATACAAGCTTTGTGCGGGTAAAAACAGCAAGGAATACGAAACGCTTTACGAAAACGGGAAGGATAACAAGGATTACCTTTATCAGATTTCAAAGAAGCAAAAATTCTGGCCCATCAGAAAGATGATGGAGATATACGGAGGCTACGTGCTTACGCTTTTCCCGTGCTGGCTTCTCTCCCCCGAAAACGTATCTAACCTTCTCCCGCTTGAAAAAAATATGTTCGACGTGGTTATTTTCGACGAGGCATCGCAGGTGTTTATCGAAAGCACTATACCCACGATTTACCGCGGAAAAGCCATAGTTGTCGCGGGTGACGACAAGCAGCTTCGTCCGTCCGCCACGTTTATGAAGCGTTATCTCGGTGCAGACCCCGAAATGCAGGACGACCTTTCGGTACAGGCAGCGCTTGAGGTTGACAGCCTTCTCGACCTTGCGGTGGCGAGATACGAAAGCGCAAACCTTACCTACCATTATCGCTCCCGCCATCAGGAGCTTATCGACTTTTCAAACGCGGCGTTTTATTCGTCGGGGCTTCAGATTGCTCCGAATATTTCAAAGAACAAGGACTCCCGCCCGATTGAGCGTTACAAGGTAAACGGCAAGTGGATTGACAGGCGAAACCCCAAGGAGGCGGAAAAGGTTGTCGAGCTTCTTTCCGAGATATTCAAGAGTCGCAAGAATAACGAAAGCATCGGAATTATTACCTTTAATAGCGAGCAGCAGTCCTGTATCGCCGATGCAATCGACGCAAGAATGATAAAGGATGCCGACTTCCGTTCCTTTATGTTAAAGGAAAGACACAGGCTTGACGGCGGAGAGGATACAAGTATTTTCATCAAAAACCTTGAAAACGTGCAGGGTGACGAAAGAGATATTATCATTTTCTCCATCGGTTATGCAGAGAACGAGGAGGGCAAGCGTTATACGTGGTACGGCTCGCTTACGGTTGAGGGTGGCGAAAACCGTCTTAACGTAGCGGTAACGAGAGCGAAATCAAAGATTATCGTGGTTACAAGC
>JAZSHN010000082.1:0-5012 GCA_045533315.1 Eubacteriales bacterium
CAACAACGAGCTCGAGGTTGACAAGGCCGAGAACGGATACTACGACCTTGACCTTAAGAAAGAGCCCATCGGAAACATCCTTTCTATACAGGAAAGCAGAAATTCGTAGATGCCGGCGGACGCGTTGATAAGTTCAAGAAGCGTCTTGCAAAGGTGCAGAAGTAATCCTTGCTTAAAAAGAGCGTCGGTTTTCCCACGCTCTTTTTATTTTTTTACGGAGGTTTTATGTCACAAATAAACGAAACAAAGGCTATCCTTGTAACCATTGCGGAGCGCGGCAGCGATGTCGCGGAATGCGAGCGAAGCCTTGACGAGCTTGAACGGCTTCTTGATACAGCGGGCGGAAGCTGCTTTGCCAAAATCATACAGGTAAAGGAGGCGTTTGACCCTCGCACCTGTATCGGCAAGGGAAAGGTAGCCGAAATCAGAGAGCTTTGCGAGGCTAACGACGTCGACCTTGTAATCTTTGATTTCGAGCTTACCCCCGCACAGATACGAAATCTTGAAAACGATATTTCGGTTGCATCTGTTATAGACCGCAGTATGCTTATTCTCGATATATTTGCGCTCCATGCCACCTCGGGCGAGGGAAAGCTTCAGGTTGAGCTTGCACAGCTCAAGTATTCCGCACCCCGTCTTATAGGAAAGGGAAGCGAGCTTTCCCGTCAGGGCGGTGGCATCGGCACTCGCGGACCCGGTGAGAGCAAGCTTGAAACCGACCGCCGCCACCTTCACGAAAGGGTGGTTGCGCTTGAAAGAAAGCTTGAGGAGCTTGAGGAAAACCGAGCAACAATGCGCCAGCAACGGGATAAAAGCGGTCTTACAAAGGTTGCTCTTGTTGGCTATACAAACGCGGGTAAATCCTCGCTTTTGAATAAGCTTACGGGTGCGGACGTCCTCGCACAGGACAAGCTTTTTGCTACGCTCGATCCAACAACGCGCAAGATGGAGCTTCCCGACGGAGTAAGCATTTTGCTTACCGATACGGTCGGTTTTATACGAAAGCTTCCGCACCATCTCGTAAAGGCGTTTAAATCTACACTTGACGAGGTAAGATACGCCGATATACTTCTTATCGTATCCGATGCCGCGGATACGGAGGCACAGGAGCATATTGCCGTCGCGCGCGAGGTTATATCCGACCTTGATTCGTCGGATAAGCCGACAATATACGTTTATAACAAATGCGACACCCTTGAAGGTGTTGAATACGGAATTCGCGGCGAGGATAGAGTTAACGTTTCCGCAAAAACAGGCGAGGGAATTGACGGACTTCTCTCGTTGATAAGCGACGTCATAATGCGAACGAAAAGAGTGTGCAGGCTTTTAATACCGTATAGCGAGCAGGGAATTGTCAGCAATCTTTATAACTCCTACACGGTTAATTCGGTTGATTATACTGACACGGGCGTGGAGGTCGAGGCTGTGCTTGATGCGCGCGCTGTCGGACTTTATTCCCGTTATTTAGTGGGAGAGGCGTGATATGCAAGGATATATTACCGTAAAGCAATACGGCACCTTTGAATACGAGGATAGAAAGTCCGTCTTTATCGGAGAGGCTATGCCGATTTCCACGGAGGCGGAGGCACTCGCGTTTATTGATGCAGTAAAGAAAAAATATCCCGATGCTCGTCACCACGTATATGCGTACGTGCTGCGCGATAATTCAATAATGAGATTTACCGACGACAGAGAGCCACAGGGGACGGCGGGAATGCCTGTGCTTGATGCAATTCGCAAAAACGGCTGCACCGATACGGTTATAGTGGTTACCCGTTATTTTGGAGGCACTCTGCTCGGTACGGGCGGACTTGTACGCGCATATTCTGCCGCCGCAATCGGTGCGCTGAAAAATGCGGAAATAATCGAATACGACGTTTATTTGGAGCTTAACGTTGAGGTTGATTACTCCGATTATCAGAAAATCCTCCCAATACTCGCAAGGCGCGGATTTCGTACGGAGGACTCGCGCTTTGCCGTTTCTGTTGTGCTTTGCGGAACGGTTAAAAAATGCGAGGTTGATTTGCTTATCGACGAGCTTACACAAGCGACGTGTGGCAGAGCAAAAACCGATATTATTGCCGAAAAATTTGCTTTTTAAGAAAAATTTTTGGATTTTTGAAAATAAAAAAGTGTTTTTTGTAATTTGCAGACTATATTAAGGATGTAGACAGGGAAAGGAGGCGATTACTTGATAAGCCGAGAGACAATCGAGGAGGTTCTTTACAGAACAGATATACAAACATTAATCGGCGGATACGTCGCATTAAAGCGTGCGGGCTCAAACGTCAAGGGGCTTTGCCCGTTTCACAGCGAAAAAACGCCGTCCTTTACCGTTTATCCCGCGGATAACAGCTTTTATTGCTTCGGATGCGGAGTTGGCGGAGATGCGATTTCCTTCGTAATGAAAATGGAAAACGTTGATTATCCCGATGCGGTACAAATTCTTGCGAAAAGGGCGGGAATAACCGTTATCGACGATAACAAGGAAAAGTATTCCAACGGACCGAGGATAGATAAAGAGCGTATCTACAAAATGAACGTGGATGCGGCAAAATTCTTCAATGCACAGCTTTTTAAGGACAATCCCGACTCGCGTGCCGCGCTTGATTATTTTACAAAGGAGCGCGCCCTTTCGCTCGCAACCGTAAAGCATTTTGGACTTGGCTACGCACCTAACAGCTATGACGTTTTCTCAAAATATATGCTTTCGCGCGGGTATACCTATGACGAGCTTGTTGCAGGATTTCTCGCGGGGAAAAGCGAGCGCGGAACCTATTACGACGCGTTCAGAAACAGGGTGATGTTCCCCATTATCGACGTTTCGGGCAATGTTATCGCATTCGGCGGACGAGTTATGGACGACTCAAAGCCAAAGTATAAAAACTCATCGGATACCCCCGTATTTAAAAAGCTTCGTAACCTTTTCGCGCTTAATTTCGCGCGGCATACCTGTCAGGAAACCATAATCCTTTGCGAGGGCTATATGGACGTTATTGCCCTCCATTCCGCGGGATTTACAAACGCGGTCGCAACTCTCGGAACTGCAATCACCTCCGAGCAGGCACGGCTTATGAGCCGATATACAAAGCAGGTTTTGATTTGCTACGACGCCGACGAGGCAGGGCAAAAGGCTGCACAACGCGCTCTCGGTATGCTTGAGGAGGTGGGGCTTGACGTTCGTGTAATCTCCATTCCTGATGCAAAGGACCCCGATGAATACATTAAAAAGCACGGAAGGGACAAGTTTAAAGAGGTTCTTTCTGCCGCGAAAAGTAAGTTTGAATATAATCTTCAACGCATTGTTTCAAAGTACGACATAAACATTCCGCAACATAAGATTGATGCTTTGAAAGAGCTTGTTTTAATGATTTCGGAGTTTTATTCCGAGGCAGAACGCGACGTTTATATAAGAGAGGTAGCTAAAAGATTTGGCGTAAGCTACGACAGCTTAAAGAGTGACGTTGACCGTCAGGTTGCAAAAAATCTTGAAAAAAGACGGCGCGAGCAGGAGCGCAAAATGCAGCAGGAGAGCATCGGCTATACCGACAAGGTTAATCCCGATTATGCCCGTGCTCCCGATATTGCAAAGCACGAGGAGCGTGTGCTTGGACTTATGCTTTTGTTCCCGGAGCATAGGAAAAAGGTTTTTTGCGAGGAGCTTCTTAACGAAGATGATTTCTTTACCGACCTCGGAAAAAATATTTTCACTTATTTGCGCGAGGCGTGCGAAAACGGGGACGATAGGCTGGTTACTATAAGCGAGAGGTTCACTCCCGAGCAAATGGGGCGTATTGTTGAAATGAAGGCATCACGAATGCAGCTTGACTCCAACGGAACGGAAGTGCTTCTCGAGTGTATTAATAATCTTAAATCTGCCGTGGCGGAAAAGCGCGGCGAAAACAACAATCCAATGGATAGACTTAACGACCTTCTCAAAAAGAAGCGCGGTGGGTAAGGACTATCAAAGAAAGGTGTTAAAATGAGCAGAGACAAGATTGACGTAAACGAATTTATCGATTCACAGGGAGAGGGCATCGGCAACTCCGAAATTATGAACGTGCTTGAGGATATCGATTACGATATTGCCCCCGTTGATATCGACGCGGCAAATCCGCCGGACGATATTGACAGCGAGGAGTTCAAGGAGCTTGAGGAGGATGCCAAAAATTACGATTCTCCCGAAAATATGGAAAAGATTTTTTCGCAGGAGGGACTTGCTATCGACGACCCCGTGCGAATGTATCTCAAGGAAATCGGAAAAATTCCCCTTCTTACAGCCGAAAGAGAAAAATATCTTGCAGAGCAGATTGCCCTCGGAAACAAGGCGGCAAAGGACGAGCTTATCGAGGCAAACCTTCGCCTTGTTGTAAGCATCGCAAAAAGACACGTTGGAAAGGGAATGTATTTCCTTGACCTTATTCAGGAGGGTAACCTCGGACTTATAAAGGCCGTTGAAAAGTTTGATTATAGCAAGGGGTACAAGTTCTCTACCTACGCTACATGGTGGATTAGACAGGCTATCACGAGAGCGATTGCCGACCAGGCAAGAACCATAAGAATTCCCGTACATATGGTTGAAACTATTCACAAGGTATCGCGTACCGCGCGCCAGCTTCTTCAGGAGCTTGGCAGAGAGCCTACCACTGACGAAATTGCGGAAAGGCTCGGTATGACCGCCGACAAGGTCAGAGAGATTATGAAAATAGCACAGGACCCCGTTTCTCTTGAAACCCCTATCGGCGAGGAAGAGGACAGCCATCTCGGGGATTTTGTGGAGGATAACGATTCTCCCGCCCCCTCGGAGAGCGCATCCTACTCGCTTCTTCGTGAGCAGATTACCAACATACTCAATACCCTCACTCCCAGAGAGGCGGAGGTTATAAGACTTCGCTTCGGTCTTGAGGACGGTCGTCCCAGGACTCTTGAGGAGGTTGGTAAGCAGTTTAAAATCACCCGTGAAAGAATCAGACAGATAGAGGCAAAGGCGCTTCGCAAGCTTCGCCATCCCA
>JAZSHN010000152.1:0-1883 GCA_045533315.1 Eubacteriales bacterium
CGAAGGAGTGCTTCGCACTTCGTCCGATGACCTGTCCGTTCCAGTATCAGGTTTACCTTAACAAGAAGCGCTCCTACCGCGAGCTTCCGATGCGACTTGGCGAGACGTCCACCCTTTTCAGAAACGAGGATTCGGGCGAGATGCACGGTCTTATCAGAGTTCGTCAGTTCACCATTTCCGAGGGTCACCTCATTCTCCGTCCCGAGCAGCTTAAGGAGGAGTTCAAGGGCTGTCTTGACCTTGCGAAATACTGTCTTGAAACGCTCGGACTTTGGGAGGGCTGTACCTTCCGCTTCTCCCAGTGGGACCCCAAGCGTACCGACAAGTACGAGGGCACTCCCGAGCAGTGGGAGGAGGCACAGTCGATAATGGGCGAGCTTCTTGACGAGAACCTCGGTCGTGAAAACTACGTTATCGGTATCGACGAGGCTGCGTTCTACGGTCCGAAGCTTGACATTCAGTACAAAAACGTATTCGGCAAGGAGGACACCATCGTTACAATTCAGGTGGATATGCTCCTTGCAAAGAAGTTCGGTATGGAATATACCGACAGAGATAACACCCAAAAGACCCCCTATATCATTCACCGCACCTCGATGGGCTGCTATGAAAGAACGCTTGCGCTTATACTTGAAAAGTATGCGGGTGCGCTTCCCCTCTGGCTTTCTCCCACGCAGGTTACGGTTATTCCCGTCGTAAACGATTTCGCCGACTACGGTGCAGAGGTTGTTAATAAGCTTAAGGCGCGCGGCATTCGTGCGGAGCTTGACGACAGGAACGAAAAGCTCGGCTACCGTATTCGCGAGGCACAGCTTTCAAAGGTGCCGTATATGGTTGTCGTCGGAGAGGACGAAATGAACTCAAGCGGCGTAACCGTAAGAGCGCGTACCGAGGGCGAGGGCGGCAAGTTCAGCATTGACGAATTTATCGATAAGCTCGTTTACGAAATAGAAACGAAGAAGCATTGATATGAGATACGAAATAAAAAACAAATATCTTACCGTAACGGTTGACACCCTCGGCGCGGAGGTTGTGTCAATTCTCGGCAACGACGGATTTGAATACGTTTGGTCGGGCGAGGCGTGGCGCGGTCACGCCCCCCTGCTTTTCCCCGTTTGCGGCTCTCTGCTCGGTGACGGGTACACGGTAGGCGGCGTAGAATACAAAATGCCGAAGCACGGCTTTGCAAGAAAAAGCGAGTTTAAGGTTGAAAATGCCTCCAAGGACGAAATAACCCTTTCGCTTTCGGCAAGTGAGGAAACTCTTGCGGCTTATCCGTTCAATTTCAAGCTTACCGCGCGCTATTTTCTTACGCTTTCTATGCTGAACGTAGCCTTTACGGTTGAAAACCTCGGCGATGGGGTTATGCCGTATATGTTCGGCTGGCATCCCGCATTCAACCTTGGCGGCGGGGAGGATATTTCAAGCTTTTACATCAATTTCGGTGTGGACGGTCCTCTTAAAAGACATTCGCTTCAAAACGGTCCGTTTGTTGATCCCGAAAGCGTGGACTTTCCGCTTCAAAGCGGAAGGTATTACCTTAACGAGCAGGAAATATACGAAAACGACACCCTCATTATCGAGAATGCGCCGAATGACGTAACGCTTATCAGTGATGGGGAAAGACACGGGGTACAGCTTTTGTACTCGACAAACCTCCCCTATTTCTGCATTTGGAAGGCTCCCGTAAGCGAGGCAAGATACCTTTGCCTTGAGCCGTGGAGTGGTGTTCCCGCGGACGGACTGACACCCGAAAATTTCGACACGAGGGCTATGAGCCGTCTTTCGGGCGGCGAAAGCGAGATTTACAGATACGCCGTTATCCCCAAAAAGTAAATAGTTATTTACATTTATTAGGTTTACACCCCACCCGTGTTAAATTT
>JAZSHN010000044.1:0-5397 GCA_045533315.1 Eubacteriales bacterium
TTTTACAGTCCTTGTACTTTCAGTCCATCTCCTTGCCGCCGACGATGGCATTCATTTCCGCAAGGTCAGCGAGAACGGACCAGTCGAGGGAAATGTTGGAGAAGGGAGCCTGTGAACCCCATCTGGAGGGGGTGTTAACTCCGTAAAGAAAGGACTCAACGCACTTTTTAACCGCCTCGTAGGAGAGGTTGTCAACCTTTACAAAGGGGGCAAGGTATGTGTCAAAGGAGGAGAACGCCTGCGCGCCCGCCCACTCGTTTTGCATAATGCCGAGGAAGTTTACCATCTGGTTGCAAAGGGTTGCAAGATGCTTTGCAGGTGCGGAGGTAATCTTTCCCGTTACACCGCCAAGACCCTCTTGTATAAGCTGCTTGAGCGACCAGCCCGCGCAATAGCCCGTAAGCATCGAAAGGTCGTGAATGTGGATTTCCGCATTTCTGTGCGCGTTTGCGATTTCGTCGTCGTAAACCTCGGAAAGCCAATAGTTAGCGGTGATTGCACCCGAGTTGGAAAGGATAAGACCGCCGACAGAGTAGGTAACGGTGGAGTTTTCCTTAACGCGCCAGTCGGCAACCTTTACGTAATTGTCGACGATTTCCTTGTAATTAAGGACGGTGGAGGACATATTACGCATCTTCTCGTGCTGGCGACGGTAAAGAATGTATGCCTTTGCAACGTCGTCGTAGCCCGCTTGGATAAGCACGCGCTCTACGCTGTCCTGAATATCCTCGACGGATATATGGTGGTCGACTATCTTCTTTGAAAAATCAGCCGTGACCTTTAATGCGAGAAAGTCAATGACGTCCTGATTGTATTCGGTTTCGGTTGCCTCAAAGGCAAGCTTGATTGCATCGGCAATTTTCTTAATGTCAAAGCTGACGATTTTGCCGTCGCGTTTAAGAACTGCGTACATTTTTACCTCCAAATTCGTTTATGTGATTTTTTTGTTTTTTTTGTTAAAGGGGATAGAAAAAACGCCCCCCGAAAGCGTGTACATAAAGTATACACCAAAGGGAGCGCTTTGTCAACACAAAACACAAAATATTGATAAAATTGTGTATATTTCTACAATATGTAGTATTTTTAGCCGCGAATTTTGGCACTCGGAATTTTCACTTTTAGCAGATTTAACAAATCCGAAAGCTCGTTTTTGTCATATCCGTTAAGACCCGACGCAATGCAATCTCCCGAGTCGACAAATCCCTGTAAAAAGAATTTTTTCGCACCCGAAAGCCAATTGCCAATATTTGTAAAATCGTGTGCCGAATGAAGCTCCTTTACGACGGTTGTTCGGAACTCGTAATCAATGCCCGAGCTCATAATCAATTCTGCGCTTTCTTCGATTTTGGATACGTCGATATCCACACCCGCAACCGCAGAATAACGCTCGCGCGAGGTTTTTATGTCCATCGCAATATAGTCGACAAGCCCCTCCGAAATAAGCTCGTAAAGCACCTCGGGGCGATAGCCGTTTGTGTCGAGCTTTACCGCGTAGCCCATTTCGCGCACCCGTCTTATAAACGGGATAAGGTCGGGCTGAAGCGTTGGCTCGCCGCCCGAAATACATATACCCGAAAGCCTGCCGCGCCGCTTTTCGAGAAAATCGAAAAGCTCCGCCTCGGAAATTTGCTCACCCTCGCTTTTTACCACGAGCGAGGCATTGTGGCAAAACGGACAGCGGAAATTACACCCCGCCGTAAATACCGTGCAAGCCACCCTCTCGGGGAAGTCGAGAAGCGTAAGCCTTTGAAGTCCTTTTATTATCATATATAGCTCCTTTTTACCTAAACGGCGGGCGTGCCGTATCTAAAACAAACGACGCAATATCTATGCCCGCTGCTTCTTTCGGTTAATCTCCCGTCAGCATATCAAGCACCTGCTTGTATTTTTTCGTTCTCGGATGACTGTCACCGTAGCCTATACGTGCCTCGTTATATGCACGACGCATATAGCTTATCGCATTATCCATCTCGTTTGCCGCATAGTAGCAGCTTGAGAGATTATATAGCGCCACAACCCTGTCGGGATGTCCCGTTGGCTTGGTTTTGTCATATATGCCGATCAGGATTAGATAGGCATCTCTTGCCTGTACAAAATCGCCCGCACTCACGAGCGCCCACGCCAACAGCTCAAGCGTCTCTACGGTCCTTTGATGGTATTCGCCTATTACCTCTGCCCTCGTCAGATATGCCGCGTGTAAAAGTGAAATGCCCTTCGCGTAGTCCTTTTTTGCCACGTACGCGTTTCCGAGATTATTCATTGAGGTGGCTGTGGACGGGTGCTTCTCTCCGAGAACTTTTTTGTAAAGGGCAAGCGAATGCTCGTTGAGTGCAATCGCCTCGTCAAGCCTTCCTACCTTTTTATTATAGAAAGCGAGATTGTCGATTGCTCTGATGGTGGCGGGATGCTCCTCGCCCAGCACTCTTATCATAGAGCCGACCGCCAGCCTTGCGAGCTTTATTCCTTCATCCTGCATTCCCATCATAAAGGTCACGTGTGCGAGATTTGTCAGCACGTTGAGCGTTTCGGGATGGTCCTCTCCAAGCATCTGTACCGCAACGGAGTGAGCCATTTCAAACAGCTCGTGTGCCTTGTCAAGCTCGTTGATTTGCACAAATGCAAAGGCATAGTTGTTCAGCGCGGAGAGCCCCTTTGAGGATGCAATGCCGAATTGCTCTGCGTTGAGATGAAAGGACTTTTCCTTAAGCTCGAATGCTTTTTGGTGATTTCCCGCATTTCCGTAAGCGGTGGCAAGCTCTGCGAGCGAGTGGAGAGTAATCGCGTGCTTTTCTCCGTGTCTTTCCACCTGCGTTGCATATATGACCTCGTAGAGCCGCAATGCGCCGAGATAGTCTCCCGCGTTGGAGCGCGCGGTTGCGAGATTCATCATCGCCCATACCGTGCTTTCATTCTCCTCGCCGAGCGTGTTTTTAAGATGGTCATATTTTCTTTCGTAGAGTGCGACCGCATCCGTATAATTTCCCGCGTTGCCGTATGCCTCGGCAAGGATACCGACCGACAGCGACATTTTTTCCTCGTCCTCACCGTGCTTCGCACTGTGTGTCTCATAGAATTTTTTTGCATATTCAAGAGCGCCGAGGTAGTCTCCGCGCGATTTGAGGATTTCGTACATAAAGCCGATTGCCTCGCTGTAGCCCGCATCGGCGGAGAGCTTGATTAGCTTCATTCCGCGCTCACGGTTTATCTCAACCTCAAGACCGTCCGAGTATGCAATACCGAGCAGGAAGCATCGCTCGGGGTCGGTATCATTCTCCGCGGTTGCATAGGGAAGAAGTATTTCCGCGATTTTATCGCACAAGCTGCCGTCAAAGACGGCACATTCGGGCAGCCCCTCGTATTTTTCGTAAAGCTCCGTCATATCCGTTTTTGCCATTACTACGGGGAAAACGGGCATATTCAACCTTTTTGCCGTGGGGTATTCGGTGTCCTTGACAAAGTTCGGGTCGTCGAGAACGTTCGGGGTTACGAGAAGCATAAAAAGCTTGCTCTCGTTCATTGCGCTGTCAATGTTTTCCACGTAGCTTTCACCCGGGGTGAGAAACTCGTCGTACCACACCGCTATATCGCGAAGTCGGTCATCCCCGTGGATTGCCGAAAGAAGCTTGTTTGCATACACACGGTCGCGCTTGCGATAGCTGAGGAATATGCGGGCGTCAAAGACCTCGCGCACTCGCTTTGCCAGCTCGTCGCTTGTAAGCGTGGATAGCAGTCGGTTTTCAAGCTTGCTCTCATAGCTTACCTCGGTTGTGTCCGAGGTGAGGGGCGATATGTACTGAAGCTCACCGAATTTGTCCCTCTTTGAGTATATTTCGAGGAGTCCGTCCTCCATCATAATGGGTAGGATGGGTATTCCTCTTTTGATTGCATAGGGTACTTCCACCGTCATTGCACGGCACTCCTCGGTTAACAGCTTGAGCGTGACGGGCACTACGACAAGATTCATTCTCTCAAGGTCGAGCGAGAGATTTTCCCCGTCAAGAGGCTCGTTCATATTCTCTGTGTAGTAAATGGCACAGTCGTGCGTTTTGAGTATGTCCCTTGTTATTCTGTCAAAGTGATTTTTATAGCCATCGGGATGGGCGGTAAAATACACCCTCGGCTTGTCTTTTATATTGCTTTGGTTTTTCGTTTTGATTTTGAATTCAGCCATATGTCCTCGTTTTTCTGCTTTTGCCGTGAGGTCAACTCTCCTCGCCCGTAAGCGAGGCTATTGCCTTCGCCGCGGCAATCGCCCCTTCGTCGTCCCTTCCGTAATATTTCACGCGAAGCCCGTACTCCTTTTTATAAAGCCGCAGTGCCTCCGCACTGTTGCCAAGCTCCCTGTTGACCTCGGCAAGCGTGTTTAAGGAAAACAGCGTGCTTTGATGCTCCTCTCCGAGCTGCTCGCGGCGCAATAAATAGCATTTTTCGTAAAGCTCTCGCGCCTTTTCAAGCTCGCCGAGCCGCCAATACGTCCACGCAATATTGTTGAGCGCAATCAACGTTTGCGGATGCTCCTCCCCGAGGACGCGGCATCTTATCTCGTAATTTTTCTCAAACAGCAGAAGCGCGCGGGGGAGGTCGCCAACCTCGGCACAGGCGCAGGCAAGTCCGTTGATTGAATTAAGCGTGCTTTGATGCTCCTCGCCGAAAAGCCTTTGCCGCAGGTCACAGAGCCTTTCAAGATAGGGCAGAGCCTCCTTGTATCTTCCTCCGTTGTTAAGAGCAATAGCATAGTTGGCAAGAGCCGAAACGGATTTTTTGTCCTCCTCGCCATACAGACGGAGGTAGGAAAGATACACCCTTTCGTAAAGCTCTATTGCTCTTTCGCAATTCCCGAGCCTGCTGTGTGTAAAGCCGATGCTTGTAAGCACCGAAAGCGTGTCGGGATGCTCCTCGCCGAGCGATTTGCACCTTAATTCATAAACGCTTTCGTAAAGGGAGAGCGCCTTTTCAAGATTGCCAAGCTCGCGGTATGTGTCGGCAAGGTTATCGAGCGCGACAAGCGTATCGGCATCATCCTCTCCGTAGGCATCGCGGCGGGTAATATATATTGTCTCGTAATACAATAGGGCGCGCTCCTTATCACCCTGCTTGTCATAAATCCACGCGATATTATCAAGAGCATCAAGGCTTTCGGGATGCTCCTCGCCGAGAGCCTCGCACTTGAAAACGTACAGCTGCTCAAAGGCAGAGATTGCCTTTTTGTAGTCCTTTACGGCTCCGTAAAGGTTGGCAAGGGTATTCAGGGCGGAAAGCGTCCTGGCATCCCCCTCTCCGTATATCCTTGCGCGAAGCTCGTGAAGCCGCCCGAAAAGAGCTATTGCCTCCCCGTAATTGCGAAGCCTCTCTTCTACGTAGGCAAAAAGGTAAAGAGCTGACAGGGTCAGCGGATGC
>JAZSHN010000053.1:0-3486 GCA_045533315.1 Eubacteriales bacterium
ATCCTCTCTGTAATCCTCGATAATGGCGTATCCGTCATCCGAGGCTTCGATTATAACGTCGCCAAAGCCGTCGGCAAACGCCTCGTTAATCCTTTCTGCGAGGGTGTCTAGCGGTGTGGCGGTGGGTGTGTATTCGGTTCCAAGGCAAAGGTGGGAAATATATGCGATTTCCTCCGCACAAAGACCGTAGGCGTCGGTGCCCTCGGAGGTTGATGCGGTATTTGCCGTGTTTTCGTGTGGTGTCGCGGTATTTTCCGCATCCGTCGCGGCTTTTGCGGTATTTTTGGGGGGTGTCGCGGTATTTTCCGCATCCGTTGCGGCTTTTGCGGTATTTTCGGGGAGTGCGGCGGCATCGTCGGTCACATCCGTATCAACGACAAGTCGCGCGGTTGTATCCCAAGAGGCGCGCTCGATTTCATCTGCTCCCGCAAGCGACATTCCTACCGTGGTCGCATCGTAAAGGTGCATATATTCGGGTGCAGCCTCCCTCTCACGGCGTTTTTGCTCCCGCCTTTCGATTGCATCGAAATAGAAGTCTATAATTCTGCGGTAGTCGTTGGGCAGGTCCTTTATCGCGAGGCGGCTTCGTATGCCGAAAAGGGCGCGGATTTTGTTTTCGGTATATCTTACCGCGGCGGTAACTCCCGTACGAAGTCCTGTTGCGGAGGCGATTGGGTAGAATTCAACCTCAAGCTTTCGCTTTACCATATGGGTGCAAAGCGAGTTCGGAAAGGCATCGCGCCTTACGGTTTGGGTTTTCCCCGCCCTTGCCGTAGTGATACAGTCGTCCCAAAGGTCGCGGAAAAGGAGCGACATTGCGCCCTCCATATGAATTCGGTATTCGGTTGCCTGCTTTTTCTTTTTTTCGGCATCGGCATCGGGGTCGCCCGCGGCAAATTTTCCGCGCCTCCAATCATAGTCGGAAAGATAGGCGAGAAGTGCCGAGGTGCCCGTACCACCGTATCGTCCTATATCAGAGATATAGAATTCCTTGAAGGTGGAGGAGGCAATAACGTCGAATATGAAATCCTCGATTTCCCCCATCGGGCATTTAAGCCGATGCACGAGGCAATAATCCTGTACCCAAATAGCGAAATAGAGGTCAAGGCGCGGAAGCGCTTTTCGGTATTCGCGCCACACGCGGCAAAGGAGCTTTATCCCCTCTGTTGGCGGGATTTTGTCGGGCAAATTCAGGATTTCGTAAACGTAAAGGTATACGTAGGAGTAATCGCTTTTAAGAAATCTTCCGCGCTGCATTTCTCCGCGCCAGAAGAAATAATATGCCTTTTGCGCGGGGTTAAGCTGCGAATACTGCGGCATATAGGAATAAAACTGTGCAAACTCCGCCCTTGCGGTTGGGTTATAGTCGTAATATATAAGCGCGGATTTGCGGAAATTATCGTAAAAATCGTACTTGTCGATAAAGTGACGGATTGTTACGCTTTTGATAAGTCCGTCACCGTCGGGTGTGTAGGTAAGCTCCTCCACCGACGAGGCGCGGGGGGTAATATTGCCAAGGCTTCTTTCGCTTTCGGGTCGGGGGGAGTTATCCTCTACCCTGCTTGTTTCGGGCTTTCCTGTGGGATTGCCGCCGCTTTCGGGTTTTTTGCCGTCCGTGGGGACTTCTGCGCTACCGACCGAAGCCTCCGCTTTGGAGGGGATTTCTATGTCGCGGGTGGGGTCCTGTGAGGCGAAGGGCGAGAGTGTGCCGCGCTTTTTCGGCACGAGCTTGTCTATATCCCAAAAATCATCTCTGTCTTTTTTATCCGTTGCCATATTTTCCCCCTTTCCGCCGTTAAATCGCTTTATTCGTGTTTTCGGCTCTGTATTTTCATTCACAGCCTCGCGCGTGTACGTCGCGTATGCGAGCCTTTACTAAATAAATATTTTAACATATTTACCGTAGCTTGTCAACCAATTCGGACGGTAATTTTCACAAAGTAAACGAAAAATAAAATCGGGCGAGTTCAAAACACTCGCCCGACGGTAAAACCGTATGTGAAATCAAGTAATTTAAGAAAAATGGCTAACAGTTCGTTAAACGGTCAACGGCGAAAACGCCAAGATACCGTTACGGCTCTCTTACCTGTCCCCAAAGGGTGGGAAGCTTTGCCGTACCCGAGCTTCAGGTATGATTCCAATTGCCCGTCCAAGAGCCTGCGCTCTGCGCCTCGCATCTTATAGTAAGACTCGTAGAGCCGGAGAATACAAGACGTCCAAACGACCTCAAGGTTGCAGGAATGAAAATATCGGTTAAGGACGTGCATTTTTCAAATGCAAACTCGCTTATCGAGGATACTCCCGACGGAATATACACGTATTCAAGGGACGAGCAGGTTGAAAATGCCCACGCACCAACGGAATACAAGCCTTCGCCCATCGTAACGGTTTTAAGGGAGGTACAGTTCTTGAAGGTGTAATCGCTTACCTTTCCGACGGAGCCGGGGATAACCGCACCCGTAATGGAGATGCAGCCTTGAAACACCTGTATACCGAGGGTTTTGAGAGTATCGGGAAGTATTACCTCTCCAACGAGAGATTTACAAAGGTAGAAGGCGCTGTTACCGATAAAGGTCAGCCCATTCGGGAAATTAACAGAGGTGACAGAGGAGTTATAGAATGCCTCCGTTCCGATTTTACTAATCGTGCTCGGCAGCTTCACAGAGGTTATCGTATTTACGTTCTTAAATGCTTTGTCGTAAACGGTGATTACGGTTGCGCCGTCAACAACCTCGGGGATAATTACCGCTCCGCCCTCTCCGACGTAAGCAACGACGGTTGCGGTGTTATTTGCGCTCACGGCATATTTTATACCGTCTTCTATGAATACCTTTACAGCATCCCATACGACATTTGAGCCGGAATACCAATCGGATTGCCAACCCGAGGGACGACTCGGTGCTCCGCAATAAACGGTACCGCTCGGAGAATTAGTGCCAAAGATGCTGTAAGAAAGCGAGGTTACACTTGCGGGAATGACGACGTCGGTAAGCTTGCATCCCGCAAACACCTGATAGCCGACCGTGGTTGTTCCGTTCGGAATATTGACGCTCGCAAGCCTTGAGCATCCGCTGAATGCCGCATCACCGATTTTGATTATGCCGTCCGAAAGCTCCGCAAATTCAAGCGCGGTACAGTTTTGGAATGCCTTTCTTCCGATTTCGGTGATATTACCTGTAAGAACGACGCCCGTAATTTTGGTGTTATTATAAAAAGCTTCGTCGGCAATTCTCGTAATAGCCCCACCGTCATAGGTTGACGGTATTACGATGACGGTATCCTTGCAGGAGCCTATACCTGCAACGTAATAGGTTACACCGTCGTAATTTTTAAGAATACGAAGCCCCTCGCTCGTTTTACGAGTTTTACAAGCCGAGCACACGCCATCGACGTAGTTATGCGCCGACGTAGGGATTTCCTGCTGCTCAACCGTAACAGTGCCGCAGACGGTACAGTATTTTCCGTGAATCAAGCCCGTTTCGGTGC
>JAZSHN010000183.1:0-8753 GCA_045533315.1 Eubacteriales bacterium
TAGCACTCGTGCTGTCATCTGCGGGAAGATTGAAGATCGCCTTCCACGCCAGCATCAGCGCGAAATACACTCCCCATCCGACAAGCGTTGTCAGCACGCCGAACACAAGGTACATGATTGCTTCCCTGCCGGTCTTTTTTGCTTGATTTTCCATATATTCCAAACTTTCTTATTTGTTGATCTGATAGGTCGTGCCCTCGCGGGAGTCGATCAGCGTCACGCCCTTATCCAGCAGATACTGGCGAATGCGGTCTGCCTCGGCAAAATCCTTTGCCTTCTTGGCAGCAGCTCTTTGATCGATCAGGGTCAGGATCTCAGCCACAAAGGGATCCTGCATCGCCTGCTCGCGAGCTGCCGTTTCCTCTGCTTCCTTCTCGGCTCTGCGCTTATCGGCAGTCTGCACCAGTTCAAGCGAGAGAACTGCGTCAAAATCATTCAGCAGCGCGCGCTTGGTTGCATCGTTGTACTTTGCCTTGAGCACGTCGTAAACGGCAGTAATGGCAAGCGCGGTGTTGAGATCGTTATCCAGTGCCTTGGCAAAGGCTGCCTTGCCCTGTGCAAATGCTTCCGCATCTACCTCGCCCTCGGTCGAGAGCTGCATGACGCGCGCGATGACCTTTTCATAAGCAACAACTGCATTGTCCAAGTTTTCCCAAGAGAACACAAGAGACTTGCGGTAGTGCGACTGCAGGCAGAAGAATCTGTACGCCAGCGGATCGTAGCCCTTGCTCTCCAAGAGAGAAACGGTCAAAAATTCACCCGAGGACTTGCTCATCTTGCCGCTGTCCGTATTCAGATGCAGCACGTGGAACCAGTAATTGCACCACTTATGTCCAATATAAGCCTCGCTCTGCGCGATCTCGTTGGTATGGTGCGGGAACGCATTGTCAATACCACCGCAATGGATATCCAGATACTCGCCAAGATACTTCATGGAAATACCAGAGCACTCGATATGCCAGCCGGGGTAGCCGATACCCCAGGGAGACTCCCACTTGAGCTCCTGCGAATCAAACTTTGACTTTGTAAACCAAAGCACGAAGTCGGTTTTATTCTTCTTGTTACCGTCCTCCTCTACGCTGTCGCGTACACCGACGGCGAGGTCGTCCTCCGAAAAATCGTTGAACACGTAGTATTTTTCGATTTTCGAGGTGTCGAAATACACGTTTCCGCCCGCCTCGTAGGCAAAGCCCTTTTCAAGCAGGGTTTGTACCATATCTATAAATTCATCGATGCAATTGGTTGCGGGCTCGATAACGTCGGGGCGCTTTATATTGAGCTTTTCGCAGTCGGCAAAGAATGCGTTGGTATAAAACTCGGCTATTTGCATAACCGTTTTATGCTCTCTTTTTGCCCCCTTGAGCATTTTATCCGCGCCCGTATCGCCGTCGCTTGAAAGATGTCCGACGTCGGTAACGTTCATTACGCGATTTACGTCGTAGCCGAGGTAGCGAAGGTATTTTTCAAGCACGTCCTCCATCGTATAGGTGCGAAGATTTCCGATGTGTGCAAAGTGGTAAACGGTGGGACCGCAGGTGTACATAGACACCCGTCCCGCAAAGCGCGGCACAAACTCGTCCTTTTGCTTTGTAAGCGAATTATAAAGAAGCATAAATTCCTCCCAAAAAGTAATCCCGAAAAAAGCCGAGACTACGGCATTTTAATTTTATCTTAACTATTTTAACAAATAGCGCGAGAATTGTCAAGTATTATTTAATAAATAATGGGCGAGCGCAAAAAAATAATAAATATTTTTATTTTCCCCTTGTATTCGGGCGAAAAATTTGGTATAATATAGGTTAGAGTAATATGCCGCATTCTAACCTTTTTCGGGATGCGGATTTCTATAACGGGGCTCCCCTCCCCCATTGCTACGGCAGGAAACGGGTAAATCAAGATAACGAACAGGAGTATACATAAATGAGCGACACCAAGAAAAAATCTTCATATTCCGCACTTTCGGGCTTTCACAGGGCAGTGCCGATTATACTTGCCGCGGTGGCGGTGTTTATCGGGCTTTGCTTTGTGACGCAGGCGACCGGGTCACAGGGGTCGACGGGCTCTCTCGGTCGGGCAATATCAAGCGTGCTGCTCGGATTGTTCTCCTGGGGCGCGTATCTGATACCCGCGCTGATAGGGCTTCACGCCTTGTTTTACGCCTCCGACGTCGAGGCAAAGCGAGTTGTGACGAGGATAATTTTTTCCTCCGTTGCGGTGGTTTCGGTCTCATCCTTTGCCCATGCGATAAAGCATTGGAACAACGCCGAGGTGGCGTTCAATATTGCGAGCTTTTACAAGGACGGCATCAATTCCGTTGGCGGCGGTGCTGTCGGAAGCACCATCGGCTTTGGCATTATAGAGGTAATCGGCTCTGTGGGTGCGATAATCCTTGCCGCTACGGTGATTGCGATATACCTGACCTACTTCTTTTCAAGCGGAAAGAAGGTTATCGGCCGTGTGCTTTACGGTACGCTTAAGGGTATCGTGTACTTCTGTGCCTGGGTTGAGAAGGGTATAAAAAAGCTCTTTGGAGCTAACCGAAAGGCGGAGAAAAAGGCAAAGGCGGCGGAGGAAAAGAACCGCGCGCTTATGGAGGATGAGTTTTTTGACGTTGATAACGGAATAGAGCATCTTGAAATCTCCGAGCTTGGAATAAGCGAGACACGCGACAAGGCATCGGTCGAGGGACACACCACGCTTCGCGACAAGGTGCATCACAAGTCGGACGTGTCGCCCGAGGAAGCCGCCGAAATGGAGCGCAAGGCGAGAGAAAGGGCTGCCGCAAGCGCAGCGTATTACGAGGACGTCACTGCGGAGGCGGAGAGCAAGGGCTTTGTAATAGACGATGCCGCATTCATTGACAGAAAATCGGATTTGGCAAAGGCGGATGCCGCGCCGAAGAACGAGGCAGAGCCCTCGGCTGACGATATTTTTACAGCGGATTTCGACCCGTACGAGCTTGCAATGTCGGAAAAGCTTGCGAGCAAGCCGTCCTCGCGCAGTCTTCTTGACGAAAAGCCGAGCGTTAGGGAGGAAATCCACGAGCTTACCGAGGAGGATGCCGAAAAAGCAAGGCGCAACGCCGAGTTTGAGAGAAGAAAGGCGGCGGTGGTTGCAGAAGCCGCGCCCGCAGCTCCCGCAGCGGACAGGTCTGCAGACGAGGCAAGGACTGTCGAATACAGGACCGATGAGTACAGCCCAAGCGCAGAGGCAGCAGCAGACAAAGCGGTAATTGTTGACAGCACCGCGGAGAAAAAGGCGGAATATTCGCCAGAATACTCAAGCGAGAGAGAATACAGCTTCGGATACGGCACGGACAGCGCATCGGGCGGTGCGGTCAATCCCGCATATACAACATGCCGCAGTGCCGAGGAATATCCCGCAAGCGCGGCTTCCGAGCCCGAATACGGCAGGAATACAACCGCTTCGGGTGCAAATGCATACAGCGAGCCCGAAAGGACGTATAGCACGGTAGAGCCAATCGCAAGAACAGACGGTGCGGCGGGTGCAAACGGCGGGAGGGCAACCTATGGCAGGGCGGCAGAATTTGCAAGCGCAACGGTTGAGGACACAAAGGAGCCGACGAGGGTTGAGCCCGCGGCATACAATACGCCGACGAGGGTTGAGCCCGCCGTTTATTCCGAGCCCGCGGCAAGCGAGCCGAGCATATCGCACACCGAGCCCGTGAAAAACGTATCGGGCGGATATGCAGGTGCAGAGCCGCAGCCGTATGCTCCCTACACAACAGCAGATGCGGTTTCGGAGGACAGAAATACCGAGCCAAAGGTTACAGAGCCGAAGCCCGAATACAATTTCTCGTTCGACGACGAGGACGCTGACGACGTTTACACTCCGAGCTTTGAAAGTGCGAGTGCAGAAAGACGCGGCGAGTACTCCACGGAGGGTGATATCGCCGAGGCAGATGCTCCGAGCTTTAAGGAATACGGCGGTGCGGACGCGGGCGGTCTTGTATTCGAGTTTGATATGGGCAAGGCAGACGAGCGCAAAACTCTCGTAACCGAAACTACGCATTACGGCGACAGCCTTGATGACGAGCCCGACGAATACGAGGACGAATGCGAGGTTGCCGAGGTTGTCGAGGAGGACACTCCCGACGAGGAAATTCCGCCCGAAAAGCGCAACCCCGTGGTTGCCGAGATGAGGGATATGTTCCCCGCCCTTCGCGAGAGCATGAGCGCAAGCAGCGAGGCAGACGAGGAGACAGACAGCGAAGCAGACCGCGAAGCAGAGAACGAGGACGAGCCTCCGTTTGACGAGCCCGTGGTTACAGCTCCCGCGAAGCCCGTAAAGGAGGAAAAGCCCGAAAAGCCAAAGGCAAAGCCGAGCTTTAAGAATTACAAGAAGCCTCCCATTGAGCTTATGGGTCTTGAGGAGGTGCATGACACCGACGAAATTTCGCACGAGATACGCGAAAATACGAACATTATTATAGAAACGCTTGCATCCTTTAACGTTGTCGCCTCCATAAAAGGCGTTGACAGAGGTCCACGTATCACGAGATACGAGGTTGTTCCCGCAAAGGGTGTAAAGGTTAACCAGATTACGAACCTTCTTGACAATATAACGATGAACCTTGCGGCGGAGGGAATCCGTATGGAGGCTCCCATTCCCGGAAAATCGGCAATCGGCTTTGAAATTCCGAACAAAAATCCGACGAACGTAAGGCTTCGCGAGCTTCTCGAATGCGAGGAATTCATCAACGCAAAGTCAAACACCTTTGTTTGTATAGGAAAGGACGTTGCGGGCAACCCCGTGTTCGGAGATATTGCAAAGTTCCCGCACGCGCTTGTTGCGGGAGCAACAGGTATGGGTAAGTCGGTTTGCATTAACTCCATAATGATAAGCCTTCTTTACAAGTCACGGCCCGACCAGATAAAATTCATAATGATTGACCCGAAGAAGGTTGAGTTCAGAATGTACTCGGGTATTCCCCACCTTCTCATCCCCGTTATCACCGATGCAAAGCAGGCGGCGGGTGCGCTTATGTGGGCGGTTGACGAGATGGAGCGCCGCTACGACCTTATCGAAAAGCTTAACATCCGTAACATCGAGGCATATAACGAGAGGCAGGCGCTTGACCCGTCGATCGGCGAGCATATGCCGAAAATCGTTATCGTTATCGACGAGCTTAACGACCTTATGATGCAGGTAAGAGATCCCGTCGAGGGGCTTATAATGAGAATTGCACAGAAGGCAAGAGCCGCGGGCATACACCTTATAATCGGTACACAGCGTCCCGACGTAAAGGTTATCACGGGTACGATTAAGGCAAACATCAACACACGTATTTCCTGTAAGGTAACGTCGGTGGTCGACTCCCGTACCATTCTTGAAATGGCGGGTGCGGAGAAGCTTCTCAACCGAGGCGATATGCTGTTCAAGCCCGTTGACAAGACAAAGCCCATACGTGTTCAGGGCGCATTCGTTTCGGACAACGAGGTTGAGGCAATTATGGAATTCCTCAAATCACAGGGCGAGGGCGCACAGTACGACGAGGAAATCTTCGCAGAGGTTAACAAGGCGGCACAGAAGTGCGGCAATAAGAAGGGCGGCGGCGGAGCAGATGCCGACGACGACGGCGACGGAGAGGATGCGGTCGGATATTACAACGACCAAAAATTCCTCGATGCCGTGGAGCTTGCAATCCGTTCGGGAAAGATTTCAACCTCTCTTTTGCAGAGGAAAATGTCGATCGGATACGGAAAGGCGGCAAAATATATCGACGCAATGGAGGAAATCGGCGTAGTCAGCGAGGCAAACGGACAAAAGCCGCGCGACGTGCTTATCTCCATGGACCAGTGGTACGACAAGCTTTCGCGTGTTGACCTCGGTTAATAAAGCACTTCCCTTTCCGCCCCACGCGGGCGGAGGGGGGTTCTTGCTTATTTTATTTGTTTATTTCAAAGACAATGCCGCGCTTTGCGGTTTTATGCGGCTGCTGTTTTTATTACCGCAAAAGCTTAAGCTTTATTCCTGTTTCGGCAGTGCCGTAAGGTTGAGGTTTTATGCGGCTTCTGTTTTGGCAGTGCCGCGGAAATGAGGATTTATGGTTATAGTATTGCTTGCGGAGGGATTTGAGGAGCTTGAGGCACTTTCCCCCGTTGACATTTTACGCAGAGAAAATATTGAGGTAATGACCGTCGGCATCGGCGGAAGGGAGATTACGGGCGCACACGGAATTAGGGTGATTTGCGACCTTTTGCCGAGCGAGGTTGAGAGGAGCAGGCTTGAGGCTGTGATTTTCCCCGGCGGAATGCCCGGCTCGCTTAATCTCGACGCTTCGCCCTATGCCGACGAATTTATAGAGGCGGTAAGCGAAAACGGCGGAAGGCTTGCGGCTATTTGTGCGGCGCCGCTTGTTTTGGGGCGCAGAGGTCTGCTTAAGGGTAAGCGTGCGACCTGCTTCCCCGGCTTTGAGGGTGAGCTTATCGGTGCGACACCGACGGGCGAGGCGGTTGTCACCGACGGAGCCATCACAACGGCGAGGGATTTTCGCGCGGCGGTTGCCTTTGGCGACGAGCTTGCAAGGCTTTTAAAATAATATTTAGTTTTTCGGTATTACACCTTTGGTGTAAATAGGTATAAAAGGAGCTTTTATGGCGGTTTACGAGGGAAAAGAGCCGTATATTTTCGTCAGCTACGCGCACAAGGACACGCCCACCGTCCTTCCCATTATCGAGGGATTGCAGGCGAGGGGCTTTCGCGTTTGGTACGACGGGGGTATAGAGGCGGGCACAGAGTGGCCCGAATACATAGCCGAGCATCTTGAAAGCTGCGCGGTAGCCCTGCTCTTTATTTCGGATTATGCTCTTGCATCGCGCAACTGCATAAGAGAGATAAACTTTGCAATAAGCGAGGGGCGTGATATGCTCGCAATCTATCTTTCCGACGTGAAAATGTCAAGCGGAATGAAGATGCAGCTCGGCACGCTTCAAGCCATGTTTTACAATCGCTTTCTCGACAGAGAGAGCTTTATTGCCGCGCTCTGTGGGGCGAGGCTTATTCAAAAATGCAGGGACGGCGCGAATTCAGAGGCAGATGAGACCCCCGCAGCTGTTGAGGATGAGGAGGACCTCTCCGCCTTTTTCGGTGAAAAAAAGCAGAAAAAAGCCGCAAAAAGATTGGCGGTTGACGATTTGTCCGATGCCTTTCCGATAAGGATTTACAGGGGCAGCGTTACAGATGACGTGCGCGCGCAGATAACCGAAAACGCCCGTATAATGAACAGACTTTTTAACGATTCGGACGTAAAGGCACTCGTAAGCGAGGTTGAAATCGGTCCGAGAATAACGACCTACTACGTTACCTTTGAGCGAGGAATACGGGTTAAGCAGCTTGAAAATTTCGTGGAGGATCTGAAATTTTCGCTTGCGCTTGACCAAATCAGATACGTAATCTCGTCGCAAAGGGCACAGGTCGGCTTTGAGCTTTTAAATTCAAATCAAGAATTAATTTCGCTCGAGGAGCTTCTTAAAGAGGCGCGAATCCGCGAGGAAATGAATATAGAAGCAAGGACGGACACCTCCGTCCCGCTTGGCAGAGATACGGTCGGAAGCCCCGTATTCGGAGATATTGCAAAGTTCCCGCACCTGCTTATTTCGGGAATAACACAAACGGGTAAGACAACCTTTCTCCATTCGATGATTGTCACAATGATTACGAGAGTGCCGAAGGAGAGGCTTCGTCTTGTTCTTGTCGACCTTAAGGGTGTGGAGTTTGATATTTACAACGAGGAGCCGCATATGCTCCTCCCCGTTATTCACGATTCGGTGACGGCGGCAAAGATGCTTTCCGAGCTTTGCGAGGAGATGGAGCGCCGCTACAAGCTTTTTATGGATGCGCGGGTACGCTCGCTTGAGCAGTATAACGAGACTGTAGCCGAGAGTGACCGTCTTGCGCGGATTATTTTCATTGTCGACGATTACACCGACCTTGTCTTTAACCATAAAAAGGAAATAGAGACGGCGGTAATGCGCCTTTCCCAAAAGTCGAGGGCGGCGGGAATACATCTCATTCTTTCAACTCCGCGTACCGAGGCGGCGACCATTACGGGCGTTCTTAAGGCGAATATGCCGTCAAGAATTGCGTTCCGCACGTTTTATCCCGCGGACTCGCGAATGATTATAGACACCGCAGAGGCGACCGAGCTTGACGACAGGGGCGACGCTCTGCTCTCGCAGATGGCGCAAACCAACTGTACTCGTATCAGCACTCCGTACATTGCGGTTGAAAAAATTATCAGCATTGTAAATTACCTCGTGAAAACAGAGGGAAAGGCGGAATATAACACACGCCTTTTACGCGGACTTACGGCTTATCAGCCGTTGGAGGTGAATTTAGAGAGTGTGCAGGGCTATAAAAGCCCTTCACCGCGGCTTTTGAATAACAAGCCGACAGAAAAGCCCTCGGAGGCGGAGCGCGAAATTAAAGAAACGGGCGAGGCTGTTATCAACACGCTTCGCGACTCGTTTAACGTGAAGGCAACGCTTGGCGAGGTTGTGAGAGGTCCGCGCTTTACAAAATTTGAGGTCATTCCGACACGGAGAATCGGTGCGGCAAGTCTCAAGGATATGACGGTGTTTTTTTCAATGAGCCTTTCGGTCCGCGGCGCTTTTGCATATAACGGCAGCGGGGATTCGGTTTACTTTTTTATTCCGACCAAACGTCCCTACCGCGTTTCTCTTCGCGGCCTTTTGGAAAGTCCCGAATTTGCCGAGTCAAATCTTGCCTGT
>JAZSHN010000017.1:0-3823 GCA_045533315.1 Eubacteriales bacterium
GCTTGGCCTCCGACTTGTTGCTCGGAGGGGTATTGGGCTGTTCCTTTTTACAGCCTGTTATTCCGAAGCATAAAAGCGTTATACATACGACACTTATAAAAGCAATTATTTTTTTACGCATTCGGCACCTCCTTAACCCCCGAGGTTACCCGTGTTGCCGTAATACGGAGGTGTTACGGTTTCGCTGTAAGCACTTCCCATACGGTAAACGGTAAGCTCGGTAAATTTAATGTTTGCATTGTTGTCAAAAATTCTCAAATAATCGGAATCTCCGTATTTGGGATAAATTCTTGTGGTAAAGCTGATGACTCCGTCTATATAAACCTCAAGCATAGAACGGTCCAGCAAAATTGTTATTTCGTATTCGGTTTTAACACGGTCCCACGTATGGCTTGGCTGTCGGTTTACGTAGTCAAGCAGCGAGGATTGGTTTCTTTCGACAAAAACGCCCGTATTGGAGAATACGATTTCGGTTCTCTCGGTCATTCCCTCGACACCGTTGGGATTAAATCTTAAATAGATGCCTGCGGAATAATCGGGGCTTGTGGGATCGAGCGTTATCTTTGCTCTGATTTCAAGCGTATCGCCGCGGAGGCTCGAAATTTCGCTGTTGATTTCGTCTGCGCCCTTGCCCTCTCCCGAATAGGAGTAAAGCGTTTCCTTGCGAAGGCTTTCAATTTCCTTGATAGGCTCGCGGATAACCTCCGTGCCATCGTCGGAGAGCCAAAGCTCAAGCGGAATTGCGAAGTTGTGCGCCCAGCCCGCGGTGTAGTTTTGTGCGGTGCCCGCGTCCTTTCCCTGTGCGATGGCGTAGATAACCGTTCTTCCCTGCTCGTACTCGGTCTTGCCCGCAGCTATATCCTCCTCTGTCAGGAAGCAATAGCCGTTTTGACCCGTAAATACGCCTCTGCCAAGGTCAAAGAGCTTTGGCTGATGATCGTCGGGGATAAATCTGCAGGTGTTTTTGTCGAACGTGCCAATCCAATAGTAGCACTCGACGGTGTAGCCGTCCACCGTGTACTGCGGACAGTCAAAGAGTATGTACTTTGTTTGCGAGCCGTCCTTTGTGCTGATGGGAAGCATTACAACGCACTCCCAATGCGCGCCCTGCTCGGGGTATTGACCGAAATCACACTGATAGAGATAGCCGCGATGCTCCCACTCTCTCATATCCGCGGAGGTATATATAACCGCAGATCCGCCCGCACCGGGGATAGAGGTGGAAACCATCATATAGTAGGTGCCGTCGTCGTACCAGACGAAGGGGTCGCGGAACTGCTCCCTCTCGCCCTGTGAATTATCGTTAGGCTGGGTGATTACAAGCTTATCCTCTACAACCCAATCAACGAGGTAGGGGTCGTTGGGGTCGGCCGCGTGCGCGAAGGCAACGTTCTGTCCTCCGTGGTTGGGATTACCGTAGAGGTTCGTGCCCGCGGTTATGGCAAGCCAGGGTGTACCGTCGGGACCGATACAGGCTCCGCCCGTCCAGATACCCTCGGGGCAGATGTCCGCGGTGGGAGCAACGGCATCCTTTACGTACTCCCAATGAACCATATCCTTGCTGACTATATGACCCCAACGAATTTGCGACCAATAGGGTCCCGCGGGGTTATGCTGATAAAATACGTGGTACATACCCTTGTAGTAGAAGGGCGAGTGAGGCTCGTTCATCCACACCGCGGGGGGCAGTGCGTGATACTGCGGACGGTAGCGGTCGCCCTCGTAAACCGAGGAGTCAAGCGCGATATCCTTCCAATCAAGATAGGGGTGAGCCTCTGTGGAGTCGGTGTCGTTATAAATGCTCTTGATTTGCTTTGGATCAAGTGCGGAGGAGTAAATCGAAACCTCGTCAAGAAGTCCCGAAACCATCTGTCTATTGATACCGTATTCAATCTGCGGGCTGACGTAGCAGCCTACGCGAAGAGGCTCCTCGGTATAAATGATGCTTGTGGAAACAAGCTCGGGAATAAGAGCCTCGTAGGACTTTTCGCCGTTAAAGAAGAGTCCGATATATCCCGTATTGCCGTCAAACGAAACGGCAACGTGCGACCATTCGTAGAGAGGGAGCGCGTTCATCGGGTCGTAGAAGCCGACCACAAAATTTTCTCCCGTTTCTTCGTTATGAAGTGCGAGCTGGATGCCCCAAAGACCGAGTCTTCCGTAGCCGAGGAGAAAGCCCTCGCCCATCTCGATATCACCCTTGTTAAGGATAGAGGTAAGACGGGTGTGACCCGCGGCATCGGAGGCACCGTCGTAGTAAACGATGTTTTCAAAAACTCTCGGTGCGACCCACGCGGACATCGTGATTGCGGTGGAGGGTGTTACGAAGTCCTTGTTTACTATGTTATTGGAAAAGCCGTCCATATAAAGGGCGTTACCCTTTACACCCTTTCTTCTCAAGGGGTCGTTAGGCTCCTTGAACAGGGCATCTGCATTCTGCTCGTTGAACACGTAGTTAATGGTATAATCCACACCGCTGACCGTTTCCTTTGCAAGGCTGCCGTCGGATTCGTCAAGCGAGTAGTGGAGGGTAAGCGTGCTTTCATTCTTTTCCCCGTCGGTGGGATTGCCGTTGGGTTTTTTGCACCCCGTTACCACACCGAGCACGGTAACAAGAATAAGTAGTAATACGATTAATCTGTTTAATTTCATAGGTCCTCACATTTTAAGCCCGGCGGTACCGAAGCCCTGTACAATGTATTTCTGTGCCGCAACGTAAATTGCGAAAATCGGAATGCTTGTAATTACAAGCGAAGCCATTATCTCTCCCGTGGTAATTCCCTCTATGCTCTTTATCGTCATAAGAGCCGTTTGTATAGGCAGGAGTGGCCAGGAGCCGTCGTTGGCATCCACCGAGGGAAGTATCATCGACGGCCAAAGATAATCGTTCCACACGCCGATAAAGCAGAATACGGCAACCGTGGCGATTATCGGCTTTGACAGGGGCATTATCACCTTTGTAAAAATACCCATTGTTGTCGCTCCATCTATGCGAGCAGCCTCCTCGTATTCCTTTGGAATATTTTGGAAAAACTGTGTAAAGAGGAATACGTTAAAGATGCTTATCGCGGCGGGAAGTATTACGCCGATGACGGACATTTGTCCCTTTAGCCCGAGCATTATTCTTACCACCGAGTAAAGCGGTATAATCGACGTTTCAACGGGTACTACAATCAGGAAAATGATCAGGAAGGACAGAAGTCTTTTTCCCGGGAAGCGAAGCTTTGCCATAACGTAGCCCGCAAGTCCGTTTACAAGAACGTTCAGGACGATAACCGCACCTGCGTACAAAAAGCTGTTTAACGCATATTTCCAGATATCGTAGTTAAGCAGAACGCTTTTGTAATTATCAAAGGCTGTACCCATATTTGCAAAATCGGGCAGGAACATTTTAAGCGTTCCGACGCTCTCCGCGTATGCGACCTCGCTCTTTGTAGAGGTTGCAAGCATATACAAAATCGGGAAAAGGAAAATAAGTGACAGGACAATACCGACCGCGTGATAGATAATCTCGCCGACAGCCCTTCGTGCGGGTGGCTTGTTAGGTCTGAAATTAGGCAAATCCTGTGTCAAGCGTTTATCCATATCACTTCTCCTCCCTGAAAATTCTTCGTTGTATAAGCGTTATTCCGCCTATAAATATCGTCATAAGCAATGCCACCGCGGAGGAATAGCCGACCCAACGGTAGGTAAAGCCCTGCTGATACATATAGTAGGACAGGGTGACCGTGTGGTCCATATATCCCGTCATAAGCATCGGCTGGGTTAAAATACGGCAAGCGCCGATAAACACGGTTATAAGCACGTAGACGAAGGTTGAGCG
>JAZSHN010000178.1:0-7126 GCA_045533315.1 Eubacteriales bacterium
AACCCCTTGGCTCACAGAACGACATGGCTACGATCCGACTTGTAGGACTTGTATGCCATCTTGTTCATGTAGTCGATAGCGTCTTCCTTGGGAAGAATTCCTGCAAGGCTGAAGAATGCAGACTGAAGAACGGTGTTCTTAACCTTTGCGTTACCGAGATCGATAGCAATCTTGGTTGCGTTGATGATGTAGAACTTGATGTTGTTCTTTGCGATATAGGTCTTGACAGATGCGGGGAGGTGAGCACCCAACACCTCTACCGTCCAAGGACAGTCAAGAAGGAATGTACCGCCGGGCTTAACGTCGGAGATCATATCATACTTGTTAAGGTATGCGTTGTTATGGCAAGCAACGAAGTCTGCCTTATTGATATAGTAAGAGGACTTGATGGGGCTGTCACCGAATCTGAGGTGAGAAATGGTGATACCGGAGGTCTTCTTGGAGTCATACTGGAAGTATGCCTGAATATACTTGTCGGTGTGGTCGCCGATAATCTTGATGGAGTTCTTGTTCGCACCAACGGTACCGTCGCCGCCGAGACCCCAGAACTTGCACTGGAT
This sequence comes from Eubacteriales bacterium, assembly GCA_045533315.1. Taxonomy (GTDB): domain Bacteria; phylum Bacillota; class Clostridia; order Oscillospirales; family CAG-272; genus UBA1740. Next base: position 561 of record JAZSHN010000178.1, read on the forward strand.
CATATCGGTCGGAGCAGTGTCGGGAGCAGGAAGCTCGTCAAGCGAGTGACCCGTGAGGTCGTCAACGATGCCCATCGTGAAGTGGTTCTTCGGCTCTGCCTTTGCAAGGTTAGCGTAAACAGCAAAGATAGATGCGGGAGTGGTATCCTTTGAGCCGAGACCGTATCTGCCGCCAACAACCTTAAGGCTTCTGCCGCACTCTGCAAGAGCAGTAACAACGTCAAGGTAAAGAGGCTCGCCAAGAGAGCCGGGCTCCTTCGTTCTGTCAAGAACGGCTACAACCTTTGCGGTAGCGGGAATAGCCTCGCAAAGCTTTTCGGCAACGAAGGGTCTGTAAAGACGAACCTTAACAAGACCGACCTTTTCCCCCTTTGCAAGAAGGTATTCGATAACCTCCTCTGCCCCGTCGCAAACAGAGCCCATAGCGATAATTACGCGCTCTGCATCGGGTGCGCCGTAGTAGTTAAAGAGCTTGTAGTTAGTGCCAAGCTTGGCATTAACCTTATCCATATATTCCTCGACGATTGCGGGAAACTCATCGTAGTAGGGGTTGCACGCCTCTCTGTGCTGGAAGAAGATGTCGCCATTCTCTGCCGAGCCGCGAAGCACGGGATGCTCGGGGTTAAGTGCGCGATTGCGGAACGCCTGTACGGAATCCCAGTCAACCATCTCTGCAAGATCCTTGTAATCCCAAGCGGCAACCTTCTGAATCTCGTGCGAGGTTCTGAAGCCGTCGAAGAAGTTAAGCACGGGAACTCTGCCCTTGATAGTAGCAAGGTGAGCAACAGCACCGAGGTCCATAATCTCCTGTGCATTGGTTTCCGCCATCATCGCAAAGCCGGTCTGGCGGCATGCGTAAACGTCGGAGTGGTCACCGAAAATGTTAAGAGCGTGGGTAGCAACACATCTTGCGGAAACGTGAATTACGCAAGGAAGAAGCTCGCCGGCGATCTTGTACATATTGGGGATCATAAGAAGAAGACCCTGCGACGCGGTATAGGTGGTGGTAAGCGCACCTGCGTTAAGGGATCCGTGTACAGCACCTGCTGCTCCTGCCTCGGACTGCATCTCAACAACCTTTACGTTCTCGCCAAAGATGTTCTTTGCGGGCTCGCCAAAGATGTTCTTGTTAGAAGCAGACCAAGTGTCTGTTACTTCCGCCATAGGGCTGGAAGGGGTGATAGGGTAGATAGCAGCAACCTCGGTAAACGCATAGGAAACGTGCGCCGCCGAAGTGTTACCATCCATAGAAATTTTCTTTCTTTCTATCATGGGTTTATCCTCCATAAAAATTTTAATATTCTTGTTGGGGAGTTTCCTCCAGTAATATATATTATCACAAAAATATATAAAAGTAAAGGGTTTTTTAAAAATAGTTAAAGCTTTAACAAAAAAACGCGCTCCGCGAGGGGGTGCGGAGCGCGCACAAAGCACAGTCAAGGCAGCTATTCGCCGAAAAGCTCCCCCACGGCAGTGCGATAGCCGTCGTAGTCGGTTATGATATTCAGCGCCTCAAGAAGCGCATTTGCGGTCATATCCGGCGGGAGCTCAAAATAAAGGGCAAGGCGCGCCCTTTTCTCCGTCGCATTGTCCGCCCCCGAAAGTCCGTCGGCAAAAAAGTCAAGTTTAGTTAACATTTTGCGCTCTTTTTGCTCGCAAAACTCAACACGGGTATGGTCCTTATCGCCTTCGTCACCGTTTATAATAAACGGCGAAAGGACACGGACGAGCGTTTCCCTGTCCATTCCCTCGACGCCGAGAGTGCCCGCCCTTGACGGGGATGCCTTACGCCTTTCCTTTCCCGCGATTTTGGGAATATAGAGATTATGCACCCTTTCCTTTGGCAAAATGCCGTTAAGGAAGGAGCGTATCTGCTTTCCCCCACCGTCGGAGTCGGTAAGGACGATTATTCCGTTTTTGGAAATTTTTCGGAGGAGTGCCTGCTTTTCCTTTGAATTAAAGACCGAAAAGCCGCCGACGTATATCACCGTTGCTTCAAAAATTTGACAAAGCGTATTTTTATCGTATTTTCCCTCCACCACAATCGGGAGAGCTATTTTGTATTTTTTCATTTTTCCCCTCCCTTTCTTTGGTGGCTTTTGAATTGTCCGAGCTTGCGTCATTTCTCGGCTTTTGAATTGTCTGAGCTCGCGTTATTTTTTCGTCCTTTGGGTTATCTTTATGCCGTGGGCGCAAAGGTCGGAAAGAGGACACTCCGCACAGGAATAACCGCGCGCGGTGCAAGTATCCCTGCCGAAAAGGACGATGCGGTGGCAAAAGTCGCTTCCGTCGCCATTCGGCAAAAGCTCGCGCAATATAACCTCGATTTTATTCGGGTCCTTGAGGCTTTCGGGATACATTCCAAGCCTTCCGCATATACGTATGCAATGCGTATCGCAAACCACGGCGGGAAGTCCGAAAACGTCGCCGAGAAGAAGATTTGCAATCTTTCTGCCCACCCCGGGAAGGCGCAAAAGCCCCTCCATATCGCGCGGCAGCTCTCCGCCGAATTCCTCTATAAGCATTGTCGATGCAGCCTTGATATTTTGCGCCTTCATACGGTATAGGCCGCAGGGCTTTACAATTTCCTCTATTTCGGATATATCCGCCACCGCCATATCTCTTGCGGTCGGAAATTTGGAAAAAAGCTCGCGCGATACGATATTAACGCGGGCATCGGTGCATTGCGCGGAAAGCCGCCCCATAACGAGCAAGCGCCACGGGTCACCCCCGTATTCAAGCGCACATTCGGCATTCGGATAAAGCTCTGCCAGCCTTTCGGATATTGCACCAAGGCGCACCCTTTTCTCTTTTTTAGTCATCGCAAAGCGCCCTTTCCATAAGCTCGCGCGTAAGCGTGCGCGAAAGTCCGACAATAGTATCAAAATCGCCGTCAAAGCCCGTCACAAATCTGCCCCCAAGTCCCTGTATACCGTAGGCTCCCGCCTTATCCATCGGCTCTCCCGTTGCGATATATTCGTCAATATCGGCGTCAGAAAGCTCGCGAAATGTGACGTGGGAGCTTGCAACCCCGTAAAAGACCCTGCCGTGAAAATGAACCGCAACGCCCGTATGCACCGAGTGCGTTTTTCCCGAAAGGGTGCGAAGCATTTTTCGCGCCCCCTTCACTCCGTCCGGTTTACCGAGAGGAATGCCGTCAAGCTCCACAAGCGTGTCGGAGGAAATAACGAGCGCATCCGCGCCAACCTCACAGGCAACGGCGCTTCCCTTTCTAACCGCCAAAATTCCAACTCCGACACACGGGTGGATATCGGGCGAAAGCTGCTCGTCCACGTCGCGTGTTATTATTTCAAAATCCTTCGTTATATCACCTAACAGCTCGCGCCTTCTCGGCGATTTTGATGCGAGAATTACCCGCACACCGTTTAAATTCATATAATCCCCTTAACGGCATTTCACCGCACAATATGTTCTTTTCATATTATATAAGAACACGCGCGGAATGTCAAGTGGTTTAAAATCGCCGCCATGGCTCACACCCCATATCCGCCTCGGCTTTTACTTTGTACCTCGCCCGTCCTTTGATTTGTACCTCGCGCGTCCTCGGCAGCACCGCCCAATCGCTCGACCGCAACAAAGCCGCGCAAATCACGAATGCCCCTGCCACAAAAAATCCCCGATGCATACCGCATCGGGGATTTAAGGTTAGGTTAAATTACGAAGGAAGACCTACGTAAGAAGCCTCGAGTGCATCAAGACGATCTGCCTTTGTCTTTATGTACTCGTTATACGCGGTGGACATCTTCGAGGAGTCGTAATTGAAGCCCTCGCCGTTGTCCTCGGGAAGACCGCCCTTCATAATAAGAGAGTGCCACTTCTGGTGCTCGGAGCTGGCAGCGTTGCCCTGGTTCTCCTTTACGAAGAGGTAGCCGATAGCATCCTCGAACGCCTTATCAAAGGAGGTACGAACCTCGGAACGGATATAGATGAGCATATCCTTGTGCGCGCCGCCGCCTGCAACGTCACCGCAAAGCTTGGTCTCATAGTACTCCTCAAGAATATCGGTGGAGTACATAGACATATAGTCAAGGTATGCGGAAATCTTTGCAAACTTTGTGGTCTTTGCATTGATGCCGCCGATACGACCGACGTTGTGAATCTGGGTCATATACTTTTCTTTAACCATGTTGCCGTTCTCATCCTGTCTCTCGGTTCTGAAAAGAGGAACGGGAACGATACCGAAGCCGTCAGCCATATCGGTATACTCCTTGTACTCAAGAGAGCCAAGGCAGATATCGCCGCCAAAGAGAATTCTGTTATTAACAAATCTGTTACGGATTGCAAGAAGTGCGTTGTTCGGATACCAACCAAGGTCCTGGGAATTATCGATGGAGATAATACCCTTGTACTCGTTCATAAGAGAGGTGAGCGCATCGCAGAAGTCGTAAAGCGACTGGTTTGCGGGGATGTAGTTGGGATAATCGGAATTGTTGTACTTCGGATCTGCCGCAGATGCGGGATAGTAATACTCGTAATCGGAGTAGGGGTTACCGTTGGAATCGGTAAGAGTTGTAAGATTTCTCTCGATAATGGTTACCGAGCTGGTGTAAAGCATACCCGACGAGGAAAGACCGGAGGACTCGCCAATAGCGAAGATAAGTCTGTCGTTAAGGTCGCCGTTGGGGTCATCGTTCTCGTTAGAGCCGTTGCTTTCGTGGAAGTTGTGAACCTCGGAAATCTCGATAAGAGTGTCGTAGGACCAGTTTCCGGTGTATACGAACTGATAGAAGTCCTCAATGGTGTATTCACCGTCTTTGATGTAGTCGTAATTAAACTTGCCCTCCTCGTCTGTAAGCTGGAAGGTTTCGAGAAGCTGAATGTTTACGGGAACAACAAAGAACGCACGAACCATGTCGGTAAAGTAGTCCGAGGACAAGCAGTACTGCTTGTTTCTCGAAAGAGAAAGAGATCTCATATACTCTACCATGTATCCCTTACCGGTATCTACGAAGGAGGGATCGGTAAAGCGGAACCAGTTCTTCTGAACGGAGCCGTCGGTCTTGAGAGTAGAGGTCTTGAGGTTAGCAAACGCGCCCGAAAGAGATGCGTTAACCATATCGTAAACGAAGTTGCAGTATACGTCGGGGTGAACACCCTCTACGTAATAGGTCATATCCTCAACCATCTGTTGAATGTTTTGGCCCCAACCGTGAATTTGGTCCTCGGGTATGTAGGTGTACTGGGGGCTAACTCTTGTGATTGCGATAGCATCCTCGTTTCTCATTTTTACCATATCGTCTATCCAGTCGGCGCGCTCACCCTCGGGAATACCGCGCTTGGTATCGCCTGCAAGATATCTTGCACAGGTGGAGGGAAGCTCCTGCTGGTTAGAGTTCTCGGTAAGGCTGAAAATAAAGGTATCGGTTGTGTCCCAATAAATGTCGGCATAGTGGTTATCCTCAACGGGGGGATTGTTACCGCCGCCACCATTGTTCGGGCCGTCATCGGGCTTTCTACAGCCGACGAGCATACCGGACATAAGAACCAAAACCATAACGAGAGCAAAGATTTTGAGTTTCATAGGTTTTCTCCTTTTTTATTTTGCCGTTGAATTTTTCACCGCCCTACGGCATCGGACGGCGCTCTAAAGCTTTGTGCACCCTTATAAAAAAACTAAAGAGAGCAAAACGCCCAAAGGGATTATTGCACCGTTGCGAATATCGGGACCCACAAAATCCCAACACACGCAAAGGCATAATCACGCCACTTTATCGTCCATATAATAACATAAAAGATTTTACAAGTCAAGCATAGAATTTGAACAACCGAAAATACCGTCATTTTTGACAACAAACCGCGCGCCGCTTTGTGCAGAATGTTGGTGTCGCAAGAAACAAAAATGAACACTTTTTGAACGGTATTTGTCAAATTTGTTGCGACCTTTTTTGCTGCTTTTTCGCAGGCTTCCGCCCCCCTCACATCTTCCCCGACACCCTCACTGTCCTTTCCTCGCCGCTTTACCACCCATTCGTTCGCCGTACATTTCCCCACCGCTTTCTGCCCTTTCCTCGCCGCTTTGCCGCCCGCCCGTTCAACGTAGATTTCGATATACGCAACGCAAACGAAAGGAGGCTTTTGCAGCGGCAAGCAACCGTTGAGGAGGCTTGCCGAAAAAGATACAAAAAACCGAAAACGCAACGCAATTATCCGAAATTATTAACCCAATTACTACTGTGAATATTAATTATTTAGCAGATGTTAATTATGTCAATTATTTTAGCGAAGTCAATTATTTTTCCGCAACCGATTGACAAAGCGAAAAAGATGTGTTATAATAATGTGCGTTTGAAAATCCGACGTGTGAAATTCACACGATCGCCCACCCGCTTCAAGCGAAACCACAACCCATTTCCGAGGTGTAGCGCAGTTGGTAGCGCGCCAGTTTCGGGTACTGGAGGCCGCGAGTTCGAGTCCCGCCACTTCGACCAAAAAAGAACAGATAGCCCTTGCGGTTATCTGTTCTTTTTCGTTGTGGTGCTCCGACTCAAGCTCGTCTTGCGTAGCAAGATGCGAGTTCGCATTCTCCGCGCAGAGCGCGTCAAGCT
>JAZSHN010000077.1:0-7005 GCA_045533315.1 Eubacteriales bacterium
CTTTATCGTTGAAATCTTCATTTTTATTCTCCTTTTAAGATTCTGACTCTGCCGTTTTCAACGGATACCCTATCCTCGCAGAAAAGGCGCACCGCCTCGGGGAGGATAATCCATTCCGCCTGTTCCATTATACGCCTTTGCAGCGTTTCGGGGGTGTCGCTGTCCAAAACCGCGACCGCTTTTTGTAAAACTATCGGTCCTGCATCACATTCGGGTGTGACGATGTGGACGGTTGCGCCCGAGAGCTTTACACCCTTTTCAAGCGCCGCCTCGTGTACGCGAAGGCCGTAAAAGCCCTTTCCACAGAAGGAGGGGATGAGCGCGGGATGAACGTTGAGGATTTTGTTCGGGAACGCCTCGTAAACCTGCTCGTCGAGAATGGTAAGAAAGCCCGCAAGGACAACGAGGTCGATTTCCCTTTCGACAAGTGCATCGGCTACCGCGCGCGAATATTCGGCTACGGTCGCGTATTCCCTTCGCGAAAGGACGAGGGTGGGAATATCGTTATCTTTTGCTCTTTCAAGAGCGTAGACGTCGGGCTTTGACGAGAGGACGAGGGCGATTTTGCCGCCAAGCTCTCCTCTTTTTTCCGAATCGATAAGTGCCTGAAGATTTGTGCCTCCGCCCGATACAAGCACCGCGATTTTCTTTGTGCCGTTCATTTTATCAATAGAGGATAACACCCTCGTCACCCTTGACAATTTCGCCGATGACGTAGGCATCCTCGCCGTTCGCGGTGAGAATTTCAAGCGCACGGTCAACCTCTGTCGCAGGCACGACAACGGACATACCTACACCCATATTATAGGTGTTGTACATATCTCTTTCGGGGATATTGCCCTCGGTCATAATGAGGTTGAATATGGGGAGGACCTTTACCCTTGCTTTTTCGATTTTCGCGGTTAAGCCGTCGGGAATGGAGCGCGGTACGTTTTCGTAGAAGCCGCCGCCCGTAATATGGCTGATGCCCTTTACGTCGACCTCGTTAAGAAGTGCAAGTATGCTCTTTACGTAGATTTTCGTCGGGGTAAGGAGGGTTTCGGCAACCGTCGCACCGCCAAGCTCCTCGCGCGGGATATAAAGGCGGGGATTGTTGTTGTCGATGTCGAACACCTTTCTTACAAGCGAGAAGCCGTTGGAGTGAACTCCGCTTGATGCAAGGGCGATAACAACGTCGCCCTCCGCCATTCTTTTGTTATCGAGGATTTTCTTTTTGTCGACAATACCGACAGCAAAGCCCGCAAGGTCGTAATCCTCCGTCGGCATAAGCCCGGGATGCTCCGCGGTTTCACCGCCGATGAGCGCGGCACCCGACTGTACACAGCCCTCCGCAACTCCGCCGACGATGGCGGCAATCTTTTCGGGATAGTTCTTTCCGCAAGCGATATAGTCAAGGAAGAACAGGGGGCGCGCGCCGCAGCAGATAATGTCGTTTACGCACATAGCAACGGCATCGATGCCGATGGTGTCGTGCTTATCGAGAAGGATGGCCATTTTAACCTTTGTACCGCAGCCGTCGGTGCCCGAAACAAGGACGGGCTCCTCCATTCCGAAAAGGTTCAAGCCAAAGCAGCCTCCGAAGCCGCCGACGTCGTCAAGGCAGCCCTCGTTTTTGGTTCTTGCGATATGCTTTTTCATAAGTTCCACGGCACGGTAGCCCGCGGTAATATCAACGCCCGCAGCAGCGTAGCTTTCGGATCTTGAATTCTTCATTTCAATTCTCGCTTTCTGAAATTTTATTATCAAATTTATTTACGTGCTTTATGGGTGCCTCGGTGGGATATTCCCCCGAGAAGCAGGCGGTGCAAAGTCCGCCGCAGGTAGAGCCGCAGGCAATTTTGTTAACGTCCTCAAGCGGAAGGAAGCCGAGAGTATCCGCGCCGACGATGCGTGCGATTTCCTCTGTCGTATGCTTGCAAGCGATAAGATTATCGCGGCTGTCAATATCTGTGCCGTAATAGCAGGGAAAAAGGAATTTCGGAGCAGACGAGCGAAGGTGTATCTCGGTTGCTCCCGCACCGCGAAGCAGCTTTACAATGCGGGCGCAGGTCGTACCGCGCACGATAGAGTCGTCGACAAGGACAACGCGCTTTCCCCTCACCGCATCGGAGACGGGGTTGAGCTTTATTCTGACCTTATCCTCTCTGACCGACTGACCCGGGGCGATAAAGGTGCGTCCTATATATTTATTTTTAATAAGTCCGATGCCGTAGGGGATTCCCGATTCCTCCGCATAGCCGAGCGCGGCATCAAGACCCGAATCGGGCACGCCGACGACTATATCCGCCTCCACGGGATGTGCCTTTGCAAGGAGAGCTCCCGCCGCCTTTCTCGCCGACTGTACCGAGCGTTCGGAGATAACCGAGTCGGGGCGAGCAGTGTACACGTATTCGAAGATACAAAGCGCGCTTGGCTTTCTGTTACAGTGGTCGGTAATGGAAATCACGCTTCCGTCCACGCCGAAAACAACTATTTCGCCCGGGAGGATTTCGCGTATAAAGCTCGCGCCAACGGTATCGAGCGCGCAGCTTTCGGTGGCAACAACGTACCGTCCGTCCTCTCTTCTGCCGTAGCAAAGGGGGTGAAGTCCGTTTTCATCCCTTGCGGCAATCATTTTGCGGGGCGACATAAGCAGAAGGCAATATCCGCCCTTTAGCGTGTTCATTGCGCGGTTGACAGCCTCCTCAATCGACGGGGAGGTAAGACGCTCCTTTGTAATAACGTAGGAAATAATCTCCGCGTCCGAGGAGGTGTGGAAAATCATTCCCGAAAGCTCCAGCTCGTGGCGGAGCTGTGTCGCGTTGACGAGTCTGCCATCGGTGGCGAGGGCAAGCCTTCCCTTTATATGATTGACGACGATGGGCTCGGCATTTGCGACCCCCTTTGTACCGAGGGTGCCGTAGCGGCAATGACCGATTGCCATTTCACCGTCCGAAAGATGCTCCATAGCGGTGCGGTCAAAAACGTCACCGACAAGTCCCGTGTTTTTATGCTGACGGAAGATGCCGTCGTCGTTTACGACAATTCCCGCGCTTTCCTGCCCCCTGTGCTGTAGGGCGTAGAGTCCGTAGTATACGGAGGAGGCAACGTTATCGCGCTCCGTTCCAATAATTCCAAAAAGTCCCATATTTTTCTCCCAAATCAGGAATTGAATTTATCCTCGATTGCCGAATTTTTGGCAAGGACGGCGGCGGTAGCCCTTTCCCTTGTCGCCTTGAGCCTTGCGGAAAGCTCCGCATCCGAGAGCGCGAGAATCTGTACCGCGAGGGTTGCGGCGTTTGCCGCGCCGTCAATGGCTACCGTAGCTACGGGAATTCCCGACGGCATTTGAACGGTGGCGAGGAGGGCGTCCATGCCTCCCGTATTTTTAGATGAAATCGGAATACCGATTACTGGCAAAGTGGTGTTTGCGGCAACCGCACCCGCAAGGTGAGCCGCCATTCCCGCCGCGGCAATAATAACTCCGAATCCGTTTTCCTCCGCAGAAGAAACGAAGGCGGCACATTCACGGGGTGTACGGTGGGCGGAATATACGTGTACCTCAAAGGGCACTCCGTAATCGCGAAGAACGTTAATTCCCTTTTCCACGATTGGAAGGTCGCTGTCGCTACCCATAAGCACGGCTACTTTTTTCATTTATACCTCTTTTCTGCCAATCGGCAATTTAATAACAAAATCAAAAAGGGCAACTCACCCATAAAGGTAGAGCTGCCCAGACGGTCGACATTTAAATGATTTTTGCTTCCATGCGGTTAATTCCGCTTCCGTCAGTTGCAAAAACCTTTACCGCTTATATTTTAGCACACGCGCGTCGCGCTTGTCAACACGGTTTTTGGCTTTGTCACGGAGAAAAAAGCAAAATTATTTAGGAAGTATTTTGTCGCAAATGAACAAATAAAGGGGCACGTATCGGTTTGATACCGAGTAATAGCCCGCTTTTTATTTGAGAGTGATGAGGTAGACCTCGTTTTTCCCTGCGCGAAGCCTTACCCGTCCGTCGGTGAGCGAAACGTCGTTTACCGAGGTTGAAAAGCCGTCGCCGCGCTCGCCTCCGCCAATAATGCCCTTAATCGAATAGGCGGAGAACTCCGCCCCCTCAACCGACAGCTCTATAACTCCGTTATAGGTATCGGTTGCGACTATCACCGCGCCCTCCGTACCGTTGTACGCGGCAAGCGAGTAGATTGCGTGGCGGTAATCCTCGGTTGCTTGGACGGTAGTGCCGAGCCTTGCGAGCCTTGCAAAGGCGGAAAGCGCGTTAAAGGCGGCGTAGGTATGCACCGAGTGCCTGTCCTCCAGCGAAAAGAGAGCGCAACCGTCGCTTTCGGGGTTGCCCTCAATAAAGAGCATTGCGGCATCGCCCTTTTGCGCGAGGATAAGCGAGGAAATCAGGAGCGCGGGGTAGGCTTTGTCGCGGTAGGACGCGCTCGACTGTGCAATCGAAAAGTCGGAAATCACAGATTGCGTTTTCCTTAATCCATACTGATTGAGGTAATTGCGGGCATAGCTTAAATGAAGAGAAAGCTCCTCGGGCGTTTCCGCACTGCACGACCAGGTGAAAAAGTCAAGAGGGGCTTCGGTTTCGCGAGCCGTAATATAGGAGAGAAAGCCCTCCAAAAAATCAATATAGCCGCGCTCGGTGTCGGTGGCATCGTAGTGATTAAGGCTGTGAAAGCCGCCCGAGGAATATCCGCCGACTTTTATTCGGGGAAAGCGGGCGCGAAGTCGGTTTGCAACGGTGCGGTAAAGCTCGTAAAATTTAACACGCTCCCCCTCGTCAAGCAAAGCGTCAAGCCCCGCGGTTATTTCCACGTATTTTATTCCGAGCTTCATTCCTCCGCCCCAGCCCTCGTTGTAATGGGCGATAATTCTCTCACACACCGATGCCCATTTTTCAGGGTCAGCGGGAAGCGGGCTTCGCCGCTTGATTTCGTACGGCTCGGGACTTTCGCCGAGGCGGAGCATAATGCCCGCACCCATATCCTTTACGGCGCGAAGATATTTGTCGGTGGGTGCGAAATTAAAGGATTCGGGAAAACGCTCGTCAAGCTCGAAATTCGGAAATACGGTATGTATATCCACCACCCTTTCGGCGGGGTGGGAGTGCGTGCGAATAAAAGATATCCCCGCCTCCGTCAGCCTTTCGGTAAGGTCAACGCAAAGAGCCGCGGTGGCAAGAGGCCCCGAATTCAAGGCGAGGACGGGCTTTATTCTTCCTGCCGACCTTGAAAAATCAATGTTGATATATCTTTGTATCACCGCGCTCTCCTTTCGTAAATTATAGTTTACATTTTGACTTTTGCAAAATTGTTGTTTTAGGAAAAATTTTACACGGGGTTGTCGTTTTGGTCGCCGTTTGCATTTTCGGCTGTATCGTCTTTATCCTTATATCTCGGGATAAAAAGGTCCTCCGAGTGGGTTGGGTCGTCGTATTTTGTCCACCCCTCGCCGCCGATTTCGTGGGCGCGGTGAACCGTAATAAATGCGTTTTTGTCTATTTCCGACATTATGGCGGTAAATTCGGCATATTGATTACGTCCGAAGGTTACGGAAAGCATAACCTTTTCCTCTCCCGAAAATCCGCCCGTGGCGTTTATAATTGTGGTCGTGCGGACAAGACGGCGAATGACCGCTTCGTTAATTTGCTCGTATTTATCCGAAACGATGTAGGCAATGAACGCGCCCGATTCGCCGATAAACATACGGTCGATTGCAATCGCGCAAATAAATGCGGATATTATACCGAGGAGCGAAACGACGAGATTGTTAATCGCGAACATACCCGCGATAATGATAAATGCATCGCAAATAAACATAACGACCGAGCTTTTAGCCCTTTTGCAATATTTGCAAATTGTAAGCGCGATTATATCCACACCGCCCGTCGACCCTCCGCCAAGGAAGGTTAAGGCCACGCCCGCGCCGACAGCCGCACCGCTGAATACCGTGGCTATGACTATTGCAATTTGGCTGTACTCTGTATATCTTGCGAGGTTTAAAAAGCCGTTCATAACGTCGTCGCGCACAAGATACGAGGCTACCGAAAGTGCAATCGGATAGACGATTGTGGAAACAAGTGTTTTCGCCGCAAAGCTTTTTCCAAGGAAAAAAAGTCCGACGAAGAACAAAAACCAGTTGATTGCAGAGGCGTAAAACTCGGTAGAAAGGTTGGGGAAAATTCCGATATCGTCAAAAATTCTGTTAACGATAATGCCCATACCCGAAACTCCGCCCGTTACAAGCTCGAACGGAATGATAAACATTGCCGTGCCAAAGGCAAGAATAAACGTGCCTAAAATTATAAGCAGTGTGTTTTTCACCCATTTTGTTATATCCGTTTTATTTTTATTTGAAAGCGAGGTCATATTCGCCCCTCCGTAACTAATAATATAATTTTGCCCATAATATTTTACAATAATCGTCACCGATTGTCAAGATATAAAAGCGCGGTTTCCTTCCTTTAAAGGTACTTTTAAAGGTACTTTCAATATATTAGGAAAAATGCTTTTAAAATTATTAAGATAAACTTGGCACAGGGAGGTTGACTTTTTGTTTCTTATGTGATATTATATTAAAGCACGGAAAAAGCGCAACCGCGCCGCCGAGCACGCCCGCCAAAGTCGCGAGCGAAAACAGTTAAATATCCGCCTGCATAGTTAAATGGATATAATAAACCCCTCCTAAGGGTTAGTTACAGGTTCGATTCCTGTTGCGGGTGCCATAGCAAAAGCGCCTGCCCTCGCGGTAGGCTCTTTTGCTATTGTACTCGTCTGAATTGACCTGCTCTGCGAGCGTAGCGAAACAGAATCAGGTTCGAAGCACTGCCTCGCCGTTCCACTGTGGGGAACCTCGAAGGGCGAGGCAGATTCCTGTTGCAAATGCAAAAAGCCCCCTGCCCTCGCGGTAGGCTCTTTTGCTATTGTACTCGTCTGAATTGACCTGCTCTGCGAGCGTAGCGAAACAGAAGTCGGATCGTAGCCAGGTCGTTCTGGGGGCCAAGGGGTG
>JAZSHN010000038.1:0-9972 GCA_045533315.1 Eubacteriales bacterium
TCCCCCTCCTTTATTATAAATGCCTGCCCCGCGGTGACGGTATGGGTGCCGCGCCTGTCGGTGAAGCTTCCCTTTCCCGAAAGGCAAAAATGCACGAGCACGTATTCGCGCACAGCGGGCCCGAATTTATGCTTTGACTCACATTTTTCACAGCCCGCGAGAATTGGCACTACCTCCGTCCCGCGACGGTCGATAAAGGTAATATGCTTTATGGTATAATTATTCATACAAGCTCCGCACGAAAACTGTTATTCAAGGGGGACAACCCCCGCTTGTCAACATTTTAACATATATATGCCACAAAAATCAATAGAAAATCAACATTTTATATAGTAAAATATATTTGACGGTAAATCATACCGAAAGGAGATTTTTATGAAAATTACGTTTATGGGTGCGGGAAGCACCGTATTTGCAAAAAACGTGCTTGGTGACACGCTTCTCACTCCTGCGCTTACGGAGGAGCTGGAAATTGCGCTTTACGACATTGACGGAGCGAGGCTTTCGGAGTCGAAGCTGGTTATCGACCTTCTCAACAAGAAGTACAACGGAGGAAGGGCGCGGGTTTCCACACATCTCGGTGTTGAAAACCGCAAGGAGGCGCTTCGCGGTGCGAGATTCGTTATTAACGCGATACAGGTCGGACTTTACGACCCGTGCACGATAATAGATTTTGAAATTCCGAAGAAATACGGACTTCGTCAGACGATTGCCGACACTCTCGGTATCGGAGGTATCTTCCGCGGACTTCGTACCATTCACGTAATGAAGGGATTTGCAGAGGATATGGCGGAGGTTTGCCCCGACGCATACTTCCTCAACTACACGAACCCTATGGCAATTCTTTCGGGATATATGCAAAGATACACACCTATAAAAACTGTCGGTCTTTGCCACTCTGTGCAGGTTTGTACAAGCGACCTTTTCCGTGGGCTTGGACTTGACCATTCGATAATCGGAAGCGAGAGAATAGCGGGTATTAACCATATGGCGTGGCTTCTTGACATAAAAGACAAGAATGGCAACGACCTTTATCCGCTTATCAAGAAGCTTGCGAAGGAGCAGAATGCAAAGGAAAAGCACGGAAATATGGTGCGCTTTGACTACATTGACAAGCTCGGTTATTATTGCACCGAGTCAAGCGAGCATAATGCGGAATACAACTGCTTTTACATAAAGTCAAAGTATCCGGAGCTTATTGACAAATTTAACATTCCGCTTGACGAATATCCGAGAAGATGCGTAAATCAGATAGAACAGTGGGAAAAGCAGCGCGACGAGCTAATCAACGGCGGCGATATTATGCACGAGCGTTCAAGGGAATATGCCTCCCGTATTATGGAAGCAATCGTTACTGATAACCCGTATAAGATTGGCGGAAACGTGCTTAACACGGGTCTTATCGACAATCTCCCCTCGGACGCGTGCGTAGAGGTTCCGTGTATGGTTGACGGTGACGGTATTCACCCGACACACGTCGGCAGACTTCCCGTCCAGCTTGCGGCGATGAATATGACGAATATCAACCCACAGCTGCTCACCATAGAGGCAGCGGTCACGGGCAAAAAGGAGCATATTTACCACGCGGCAATGCTCGACCCCCATACCGCAGCGGAGCTTTCCATTGATGATATAATCAAGATGTGCGACGAGCTTTACGAGGCACACGAGTCTGCGGGATATCCGATACTTTAATTTTTATACAAAAAATTTTCAAACAAAAAATGCCGGCTCGCTTGAGCTGGCATTTTTATCTGTACGGCTTTCTGACGTCGGTCAGTCCGAGAATATAATCGACCGAGGTTTTATAAAGCGACGCGAGCTTTATAAGGCATTCAACGGGTATTTGGCGATGCCCGCTTTCATACTGTGAATAGGTATTCTGCTTTACGTGGAGGTAGGCGGCAACCTGACTTTGCGTAAGGTCGTTATCCTCCCTTAAATCCTTTATTCTCATACGCCCCCCTATGGCTTTTTAGATATTATATATAATCTCGTTTTGAGATATTGACATTTATCTCATTTTGTGATAAAATTGTCAAAAAATGCGTATCTTTAGCGCGTATGGCGGGGTTTATGAGCTTGTGCGATTATAGGGCAAAGGTAAGAGCCTTGGAAAAGGATAAATATGCAATACGGGAATTTAGCAGGGGCGAGATTTGCGAGTGTATTATCGATATTTTTTCGGCAAATGACAGGCTTTCAACGTGGGAACACAAATACGTTATGCATTTATATCGGCATTATCTTTCGGATATGCGGGTTATGCAGCTCGATGCGGCAAGTCACAGAAGCGTATTAGCCGAAATGCTTTCCTCCTTTGACATTATTGCGGAGGTATACGGCTATTGCGATTGCAGCTCGAAGGCGGAGCGCAAGGACGAAAGAAAGGAAAAGAAGGCGAAGTACAGAGAAATGGCTTGCGCCCTTATAGACGGCGGTGGGCTTTTTTCGCGGGAATGGTGGGCACTTTGCAACAGGTATTGCATAGCATTTTGGTATTAGCCCTTTCGAAAGCGTAAAAAAGGAGGCAGGGTAAAAGCCTGTCTCCGTTTTTTTATATGTCGTCCTCTGCGCGGTTGATGGCACGCTCTCGCGAAAAGCCGTCGGGGTAACGAGCCTTCAGCTTTTCGATATTTCGGGAGAATATCTCCTCAAGAGGAATGCCGAGGGCGGTTGCAGCCTCCGCAAGATACCACGCGACGTCGCCAAGCTCCTTTATAAGGTGGTCGCGGTCAAGCTCCCGTCCGTGAAAGAGGTGCTTTTTGAGTATTTCAATTGCCTCGCCCGACTCTCCGCAAAGTCCCATAACGCTGTTAATCAGCATATCCTTTTCGGATATATCCGAATTGATTGTTCGCATTGCGAGTCTTTGATATTCGTTAATTTCCATATTTTTCTCCAAAGCTTTATTTCGGTTTAATATTACCACACACGCAATGAAATTGTCAAGAAATTGCGGGTTTTTTTCATTTTTATATTGCAAAGCCTGTGCTCGGTGTGATAAAATAAAGAAAAACCTTTTTGGAGGGATTATGAAATTCGGCGCACAGCTTTTTTCGGTAAACAACAAATGTCAAAGCGCGGAGGATATTCGCGCGACCTTTAAAAGAATGAAGGAAATCGGATACGACTCTGTACAGCTTTCCGGCTTTCCCTACGAGGCGGAGCCGACAAGAGCCGCGGCGGACGAGGTTGGTATTCACATCGGGCTTTCACACACGCCGATTCCCGAAATAATCAACAACACCGACGAGGTTATCAGAAAGCATCTTGTGACGGGGGCGGACACGGTTGGCGTCGGCTTTCCCGCGGGTTACATAGAGGACGGAATTATTAAGTACGAGGAGCTGGTGCGCGACCTTTCGCCCGCGGTTGCAAAAATTCAGGCGGCGGGGCTTAACTTTGCATACCACAACCATCATTACGAATTTGTTGATTTCGGCGGCTTTAACGTGATGGATTACCTTTACGAAAACACGAATTGGAATTTCATTCTCGATACGGGCTGGGTGCATTACACGGGAACCGACGTGCTTGCGACCATAAGGAAGTACAAGGACAGACTTAAATACGTTCACCTTAAGGATTTCCGCGTGCCGAACGAGGGTCCCGAAACCGCGTGGGGCATCGTTTCACTTTACGAGGGCGGTATTGATTTTGACAGTATTATCCGCGAGCTTATTGCGGTGGGTACGGTTGAGATTGCTTACGTTGAGCAGGATACCGCAAGTCAGAAGGACGACCCCTGGGGCGAGATGGAAAAGAGCTTTAAGCAGCTTCGCGCCCACGGTTGGGTAAAATAAATTGAATATACAAAGCTCCCCTGCCGATACGGTGGGGGAGCTTTTTTGCTTTTTAAAAAAAGTTTTTGTTTTTTTGTAAAAAACCCTTGACAAAGGTCGAAAAATAGGCTATAATCTAAATGAGCCAAATGGCTCACAATAAAAAGGAGGGTGTTATGAGAAGCAAAAATACCGAGTTATACGGCAAAATCATTGCTTTTGTCAACGAATATTTTGACAGATGCGGACGTTCACCCTCCACGCGCGAGATTGAGGGCGGTACGGGAATTTCAAGACCCACGGTGCAAAGATACCTTCGCGAGATGGAGGAGCGCGGCGAGGTCGAGTATGACGGACACCGCGGAATTGTCACCGATTATATGCGCGGTGCGGCGGGTGCGACGACCCCCGTGCTTATGGGAAATGCAATTCCGTGCGGAATGCTTAACGAGGTTTGCGACGCGGAGCTTGAAACAATCAGAATGCCCGTGGCGCTTACGGGAGAGGGCGAATTTTTCCTCCTTCGCGCGAGAGGTAACTCAATGATAAACGCGGGGATTGACGACGGCGACCTTGTGCTGATTAAGCGGTGCGAAAGAGTAAGACAGGGACGAATTGCCGCATTCCTTTACGACGGGGCGGAAACAACGCTTAAAAGATATAAGGAACGGGACGACGCGATATACCTCGTACCCGAAAACGACGAAATGGAGCCGATTGTAATTCGCGGTCGCGACCGCGCAAGGCTCACCATCCAAGGTGAAGCGATTATGGTGCTTAAGGACCTTTAATAAAGGAGATTGATTATGAAAAAGTACATCGTTACATTTACAAGAGATTATGGAAAGACATACGAAAACAGGGTGGTTGAGAGCCTTTCCCACACGGCGGCATACATAATCGTTGACCTTACCCTCCCCACCTACGGAGCGATTGTTTCGGTTGTCAACGCGGAGCAGTGCGCGTAAGGATTTCCCCGTGATTTTCCATACTATCCGTGCCGATTTTTGATGCAAAAAACGCCCGACCCGCGGTTGGGTGTTTTTATTTTTTTTACATACTTGACAAGCGGCTGTTTTTGTGTTATAATGGCAAACGGACTTGTGCCGCGGCACTCGTTTAAAACAAAGGGGTATCGCCAAGCGGTAAGGCAAAGGACTTTGACTCCTTCACTCGTTGGTTCAAATCCAGCTACCCCTGCCAAAAATCGACAAGTTTCGACAGAAGCTTGTCGATTTTACTTTTTCACTCTTCACTCTTCACTTTTCACTAAAATTCCCTTGTCGATTTTTGGCAAGTAATAAGTAATAGTGAATAGTGAAAAGGTGCTGATGTAGCTTTTCTCCCGTCGGTCGAAAAGCATTTTTTATCATATCAAGTTGAAAAGTAATAAGTTTTATGTTATACTTATCATAGCAAGTTGAAAGGTGGTAAGGTTATGACTGAAAGTCCGTTGATTGTAAAATCCAAGACATTTGCGCTTGAAGTGATACAGGTGTGCAAGGATTTGAGAGTGGCAAAATGTGAAAGTGCATTGATCAATCAGTTTCTGCGTTCGGGAACGAGCATTGGCGCGAATATTCGCGAGGCATTCTACGCTCATGGCAAGGCTGACTTTATTGCCAAACTGCAAATCGCTTTGAAAGAGTGTTCCGAAACGGAATATTGGATTGAGCTTGTTTTAGAAAGTGGATATTATAACGATAAAACTTTGCTTGATAATTGTACGGAAATAAAACGAATTTTAATCGCTTCTCTTAACACCGCAAAGGAGAATAGCGATGGCAAAAAATAGAAAATATATATCTCATCATCCCGAAAATTCTCCCGACTGGTATTGGACAAACGGACTTCACGATGCAGGCATTGTGGAAGTTGAATCCTTTGAATTTCCTTTTGATTACAACAAATTTGTCGGAGAAAAAAGCAATTATAATCGAAATCTCTTGGTCTTAAAAATAAACGCAAAAGGCGCACTTTACGACACCTCCGTGGAAGAAATCCGCCTTTACAACTACAAGATTTTAACACCAGACATATCTCTTGAAGGCAGAAAAACGATTTGGTGGTTAGATGACAGATTAAGTGAAAACGAAAATCACTATATATTAGAAATCGATTTACACGACTTTAATGCACACCCAGAAGATTTTACTTTTAAGATTAAATTCGAGAGAGCTGAAGTTAAAAGGAAATAAATATTATAAGATTTGATTTTTGCTTTCAAATTAAAACACACACGGGTTCAAGTCCATACGAAAACTCACAAAAACATCTTTTTTGTCCGTCTTACACAAAAAACGACAATCTTCGACAGAAGGTTGTCGTTTTTACTTTTTCACTTTTCACTCTTCACTCTTCACTTTTCACTAAAACCTCTTGTCGTTTTTTTGCAAGTAATAAGTAATAGTGAATAGTGAAGAAGTGCCGATGTAGCTTTTCTCCCTTTGGTAGAAAAGCATTATATTTTACAAGGGTTCAAAACCTTAATGCAAAATACTGGAGTATCTTTTTCGTAGCCTTTACACAAAAAATCCGAGAAGGCTTTCTTCTCGGATTTTTTTATCCATTGCGAAAGCAATGGCATATCATCACGCTTTAGCGTGTATCTCATCTGCCTTGACGAGTTTATCTCGACAAGGCGAGCATATCATCAGCCGCAGGCTGTATCCTCTTTCGCAATGATGATATGCAAGGCTTACGCCTTGATGATATTCAAAGCTGTGCTTTGATGATATACACGGCTTTACCGTGATTTGGTGCGTGTTTTCGCTGTGCGGGTGACAGCCGAGTTGCGGAGGTCGATAATGCGTCACACGAAATAGGTTGACAACCTTAATTTTTTATTCTATAATAATCATACGGTTGCAGCACCGAGTTTATTATTAGAGGATAGACTCTATGGCAGACGGATGTGACATAATATTCAAACAGGAATTTACGGGTTATAAAAAAGCTTGGGAGGAAGGCGATGCGTAAGGCTATAACAATTTTTCTGCTTGTGACAACTGTGATTTTTGCTCTTTCGGCTTGCGGAATCGGAAAACCAAAAATTGAAGACTACGAGTGGAAAATGCGTTATGTAATGCACGGCGAGGATAATCAAGCGGTTATAGATGCAGTGGCAGAGGAAAGCAGCGCTTACCCCGAAGCAAGCATTATTGAAATGACACTCGTGGCAAAGGACGGTAAAATCACGGTTACCGACGTTACGAACAACAGGACGTACGAGGGAGCCTATACCGTATCGGGCAGAAATCCCGAAGGAACCGACTATCACATCACGATAGACGGAATAACGGGTTATGCCTGTGTCGCTATGACAAAATACGCATACGGAACGAAAGAGCCGACGTTGCCCATCAGTCTTGGAAATTATTCGCTGTACTTTTACGCCGAATAGCATAAAGGCGCATAGAAATCGCACCTTGTCGGGAATGTCGCAACAGATACGCGCGGCTGTGCAGTGATTTTCGGATTTGCTCGCGCTTTGATTTGTTTTGCTTCGCATTTTTATGTATTTGACGGGGGCTTGTTCCGTCAGGCTTTACTATCTGCGGGGGTGTTTCGCGCACTTTTTCATAGATAATGACAAAAGATTTTTTTTGAAAAGTTTTTTTGAAAAAGGACTTGCATTTTTAAAAGTGATATGATATAATAGCAAATGCCGATTTATGATTAATCAAAAAAACATATAAAATTCGGCCGCAAGGCTGATTTTAGGAGGTATTAAAATGGCTAAGTGCAGTATCTGCGGCAAGGGCGTTACCTTTGGTCACAACGTTTCCCACTCTAACCGCAAGACCAACAGAACCTGGAAGCCCAATATCCGCAAGGTAAAGGCGGTTGTTGACGGTTCTCACCAGACTGTTGCAGTTTGCTCTCGTTGCCTTCGTTCGGGAAAGGTAGAGCGCGCATAATGCAAAAGCTCCGCTTGAGAAAGCGGAGCTTTTGTTTTTATTAAAGCCTTTCGTCGGTTGCCCTTTTGCGTGGCGGTAGGTATTTTGACAGAGTGGAGCTTTTGTTATGAAAAGGAAGATTTGCTTGGTGGATTGCCGTATTCCAAAGGAGGCGGAGGGGCGGCTTTCGCTTCTCGGCTTTGAGGTTATGACGCTTCCGCCACACCCCGCACTTTCCGCGGCGGTGGCTTCGCATACCGATATGCTTATCTGCCCTCTCGGCGACGAGATAATCTCGGTTGCGGAGTATTGTGACGTCGCACCGCATATTTTCACCGACCTTGTTGAAGTGACAGGCGGCAGCGGGCGCAGGGTTTATTTTACAGACGACAGGCTTTACGCAGAATACCCGCGCGACTGTGCGCTTAACGTTCTTTCGGTGGGTGAGCATTTATTTGCAAAGACGGACAGCTGTGCGCCATATATACTTGAAAAGGCGGATGCGCTGGGTCTTAACGTTGTAAGCGTGAAGCAGGGATATCCCGCGTGTACGGTATTAAGGCTTGACGCACGGCACGCTATTACCGCCGACCGCGGTATGGCAAAGGCAATGCGCGACGCAGGAATTACAGTTTACGAGATACGCGAGGGAGGCATCGACCTTCCGCCCCACGAATACGGCTTTATCGGCGGCGCGGCGGGCGTTTTCGACGGTAAGGTGTACTTTGTCGGAAACCCCGACCTTCACCCCGACGGTGAGGCAATACGCGCGGCGTGCAGGGCTTGCGGTCTTGAGGCGGTGTCACTTTTTGACGGGCGACTCCTTGACGTCGGGGGTATTCTCTTTATTGAGGGTAACCTCGATTAGAACTGTGAAAATCGGAACAAGCAAAATTCCGAAAATACCGAAAAGCGAATAGCCAACGTACAAAAGCACGAGGGTTATAATCGGGTGGACGCCAAGGCTTTTGCCGAGGATTTTCGGCTCTGCAAGCTGGCGGATAACCGTATGAATTACGTATAAAAGCAAAAGACCGATACCAAGCCCGACGCTTCCCGAAATGAAGGAATAAAGCGCCCATGGCAAAAGCACGACCCCCGCACCGATAACGGGCAGCACATCAAGAAGGGCGATAACGGCGGCGAGGAGAAACGACTCCCCGCGTCCGAGAATTAAAAGACCGACAAGCATAACGCCAAAGGTCAAGAGCATCAGACAAAAATAGGAGCGAAGGTATTTTCCAAGGGTGGAGAGAAAGCTTGATTTGACACGCCCGACAAGGGATATAACGCGCGTCGGTAAAAATCCGCGGAAAAAGGCGGCGATTTTATCAAGGTCGAGCGAGAGATAGACCGAGGAAATTACGGTCACGAGCAAGAACAGAAGGGCGCGCGGAATTGTGCCGACGAATACCGACAGAAAGCTTCCGAGCGTTTCGGCAACCGATGAAAGAAGCGAAAGGACGGCATCGCCTACACCCTCCCCTATTTTCCCGAGAATTCCGCCGACACCGTCGGTAATTTTAGAGAACATTTCGCCGATTTTGTCAAGCCCGCCGTTTTGAAGAATATCGATAAGGCGCGCGGCTATTCCCCATACGGCAAGAGCTGTCGCACCGAGGGCGGCAACCGTCGCAAAAAGTGTTAAAAGAAGCCGCAAGAGGCGCACCGAAATTCCAAGCCTTTCAGAAAGGCGGGCTGCCGGCTTATCCACCCAAAAGGCAATTACAGCCGCGATTAAAAAGGGCAAAAGCGAGGCAAAGGCATACCTGAACAAAAGGTACGTGCCGACAAGCGCACCGAGCGTTATAACGGTTATATAGGCGATACGCCGTAACCCATCAGTATTCATAAAACCCCCAAAAGCACATAATTAAAAAAGGCATTCAATTAAGTTTATCCAATTTTAAAAAAATATATCACAAAAGGAGAGAAAAAATGGTAGTTATCGAAATGGAAAACGGCGGCGAAATCAAGCTTGAGCTTTATCCCGATGCCGCACCCATCACGGTTAAAAATTTTGAAAGGCTTGTCACAGAGGGCTTTTACAACGGTCTTATTTTCCACAGAGTAATCAAGGGCTTTATGATTCAGGGCGGCGACCCGCAGGGCAACGGAATGGGCGGCGCAAAGGAGAAAATCAAGGGCGAATTCCGCGCAAACGGTTGGGCAAACCCGATTAAGCACGAGCGCGGCGTAATCTCCATGGCAAGGGCATACGACCCCAACTCCGCCTCCTCCCAGTTCTTTATTATGCACAAGGATGCACCCCACCTTGACGGTCAGTA
>JAZSHN010000166.1:0-4285 GCA_045533315.1 Eubacteriales bacterium
GATTTGGTTACCGTAGGAGGAATATCCCGCCGCCGCGGTGGTGACGATTTTACGCTGCGGAAGCTTGCCCTTTAGGGTTTCGCTTGCGGGGCGAAGCGGGTCGGCCGCACCCGTAAGACGCATTGCACCGTAAACGTATGCACGTCCCGAAAGCGGGTCGCGCATTGCTCCGCCGATACAGGTTGCAGCACCGCCAAACGGCTCTATCTCGGTGGGGTGGTTGTGCGTTTCGTTCTTGAAAAGGAGAAGCCAATCCTGCTCCTCGCCGTCAACGGTGACGGTCATTTTTACGGTGCAGGCATTGATTTCCTCGGATTCGTCAAGCTTTTCAAGCTTGCCCGCCCTTTTAAGACACCTTACCGCCATTGTTGCAATATCCATAAGGTTAACGGGCTTTGTTCTTCCGACCGATTTGCGTGCGGCGATATATTCGTTGTAGGCATCCTCGAGAAGCTTGTCCTCAAAGGAAACACCGTCGATTGTGGTATTAAAGGTGGTATGGCGGGAATGGTCCGACCAATAGGTATCAATCATACGGATTTCGGTGATTGTCGGGCATCTTCCCTCGCTCTTAAAATAGTTCTGGCAAAAGGCGATGTCGTCGGCATCCATTGCAAGCCCGTACTCGGATACAAATGCCGCAAGCCCCGCGCGGTCAAGCGCAAGAAAGCCGTCAAGCGTTTTAACCTCTGTGGGAATATCGTACTCGGAGGTAATGGTTTCCCTTGGCTCAAGCGATGCCTCGCGGCTTTCAACGGGGTTTATAACGTGCTTTTTAATTCTCGCAAGCTCGTCGGCGGTAATGCTCCCGTAAAGCATATAAACGCGCATAGATGCGACGGTAGGCTTATCCCCGTGGGAGATAAGCTGTATGCACTGTGCGGCGGAGTCGGCACGCTGGTCAAACTGTCCCGGGAGGTATTCCGCGGCAAAGACGGTCGCACCGTCGGTGTCGAGCGAGGTGTAAACGTCGTCAAGCTGCGGCTCGGAAAACACGGTTTTAACCGCATAATCAAAAAGCTCGGCGGTTATATTCTCCGCATCGTATACGTTAATAAGACGCACGCGCTCCACGCTCGCGATGCCGAGGAAGGAGCCTATTTCACCCTTAAGTGCGCGCGCCTCGTTGTCAAGACCCTGCTTTTTCTCTACATATATACGGTAAACCATATTTATCCTTTCTTCGCCATTAGGGCGCGTTTTCCAATGTCTTTTCTGTAAAATGCGTTATCAAATCCGATTTTCCCAACTCTTTCGTATGCAAGGGAGAGTGCATCCGAAAGCTCGGTGGCGGTTGCAATTACACCGAGGACGCGTCCGCCCGCGCTGACAAGTCTGCCGTCCGAGAGCTTTGCCCCCGCAACGTAGACGTAGGGGCGGATATCGGCGGGAATGTTGATGGGAAAGCCGCTTTCGTAGCTTTCGGGATAGCCGCGCGACGCCATAATGACGCAGGCACAGGCATCGGCGGAAAACTCCACCTCGCACTCCGAAAGCCTGCCGCTTGTGGTAGCCATCATAATTTCAAGAAGGTCGGATTTGAGAAGCGGAAGCACGACCTGTGTTTCGGGGTCGCCAAAGCGGCAGTTATACTCTATAACCTTTGGTCCGTTCGGCGTGAGCATAAGCCCGAAGTAAAGACAGCCGCGAAATTCCCTTCCCTCCTCCTTCATAGCCCTTACGGTGGGGAGGAATATTTTTTCCATACACTCCTCGGCAATTTCGGGGGTGTAATAGGGGTTGGGTGCAACAGTACCCATACCGCCCGTGTTAAGTCCTGTATCGCCGTCGTGTGCGCGCTTGTGGTCCATAGAGGAAACCATCGGCTTTACGGTTGTGCCGTCGGTGAAGGCAAGCACCGAAACCTCGGGTCCCGTGAGAAACTCCTCCACAACGATTTTGTTACCCGAAGCACCGAATTTGCCATCCTCCATAATGCTTTTGACAGCGTCGAGAGCCTCGGCACGGGTGGTTGCAATTATAACACCCTTTCCAAGGGCGAGGCCGTCCGCCTTTATAACCGTGGGAATTGGCGAGGATTTGAGGTAATCGTATGCGGCGTCGGCAGACTCAAAAACCTCGTAGGAGGCGGTGGGAATGCCGTATTTTTTCATAAGGTTTTTGGAAAAGACCTTGCTTCCCTCGATAATAGCGGCGTTAGCGCGAGGACCGAAGCAGGGGATTCCAACCTCGGTAAGGCGGTCGACACAGCCAAGCACAAGCGGGTCGTCGGGTGCAACCACGGCGTAGTCGATTTTGTTGCTTACCGCAAAGTCCACAATTGCGTCAAGGTCCTTTGCCCCGATGTTAACGGTGGTGGCATCCTCTGTCATTCCGCCGTTACCGGGAAGGACGAAGATTTCGCCGACGCGGGGGCTTTCCTTTAATTTCTTTACGATGGCATGCTCTCTGCCGCCACCGCCAACAACCATAATTTTCATTTACGCCCCTCCGATTAGTGGTGGAAAAGGCGCATTCCCGTGAATGCCATAACCATTCCGTTTTTGTTGCACTCCTCGATAACGAGGTCGTCGCGGATGGAGCCACCCGGCTCGGCAATATACTTTACGCCCGAGTTAAAGGCACGCTTTACGTTGTCCGCAAAGGGAAAGAATGCATCCGAGGCAAGCGCGATTTCGTTAAAGCCGTCAAGCCATTCGCGCTTTTCGGAGTCGGTGAGGGGGGCGGGCTTTTCGGTGAAGTAATTTTCCCAGATGCCGTCGGCGGTCACATCCTCCTCGTTTCCGTTGATGTAGCCGTCGATGACGTTATCCCTCTCGGGTCTTCCCATTCTTTCGTGAAAAGGAAGGGCAAGGGTTTTCGGATGCTGACGAAGAAGCCAGGTATCCGCCTTTGTACCCGCAAGACGGGTACAGTGAATACGCGACTGCTGTCCCGCGCCAACGCCGATAGCCTGTCCGTCGGTGGCATAGCAAACCGAATTCGACTGTGTATATTTAAGGGTGATAAGAGCGATTATGAGGTCGCGCCTTGCACCCTCGGGCAGATTTTTATTCTCGGTAACGATGTTTTCAAGAAGATGCTCTCCGATTTTGAACTCGTTTCTTCCCTGCTCAAAGGTGATGCCGAATACGTCCTTTGTTTCAATGGGTGCGGGGGTGTAATTCGGGTCTATTTCAACGATGTTGTAGCCGCCCTTGCGCTTTGATTTAAGGATTTCAAGCGCCTCCGCCTCGTAGCCCGGGGCGATAATACCGTCGGAAACCTCGCGCGCGATAAGCCTTGCGGTGGTTACGTCGCAGACGTCGGAGAGTGCAACCCAATCGCCGAAGGAGCAAAGCCTGTCGGTTCCGCGAGCGCGAACGTATGCACAGGCGAGGGGGGAGTCGTCAAGCCCCTCTATATCCTCGACAAAGCAAGCCCTTTTAAGCGCGGAGGAAAGCGGAATACCAACCGCCGCGGAGGTGGGGGAAACGTGCTTGAACGAGGTTGCGGCGGGAAGTCCCGTTGCCTCCTTTAATTCCTTTACAAGCTGCCAGGAGTTAAAGGCATCGAGGAAATTGATATATCCCGGTCTGCCGTTAAGGACGGTAATCGGCAATTCGGAGCCGTCCTTCATAAATATGCGAGAGGGCTTTTGGTTGGGGTTACAGCCGTATTTAAGCTCAAATTCTTTCATTTTCCACCTCTTAAACGTTTTTGTTTACTATTCTCGTTTCGGTCTCGCCCGAAGCGACGTCGATGTATCTTACGAAAAGCGAAACCTTGTTATCTCCGTTAAGGTTTTCCCAGATATGGGCGGTAAGACCGTCGATATCCATATCGGGCAGAAGGAGGGTTTTCGGCTCTCCCTCAAAGGACGGAAGCGGATTGCCGTCACCCATATAGGTATGTATAAACTTTGCAAATCCCGCCCTTGGATTTGAGTATGCGTAGGTAAATCTTTCGCAGGAGGAGTCGTCCCCCTCCGCGCTTTTAAGAATGGACATTGCAAAGTTCATTCCCTCCGCCTCGCGACGGATTATTCCCGATATGCGGGGGGTAAAGTTGGGGGCATCGTCCTCAAACTCGCGTGTGCGGAGTGCCTGCTCAAAGGTCATCTGCTTATCCATAAGATTATAAATCGTATCCGTTTGGTCGCCGTTTGTGACGATGGTCTTGTTACCGAGGACACGGACAGGATAATAGATTATAAGGTGGGGGTCAACCATTTTGGACTCGTCAAACGCCTTTGTACGCATAGCCTCGCCCTCCGCGACGAAAACGCGGTTGCGGCTGTTAACGCTTCTTCCCATAATGAAGTAGGCGGTGATTGCCTTTTTTC
>JAZSHN010000148.1:0-26098 GCA_045533315.1 Eubacteriales bacterium
CTCACGTATTCGGTGGCGTCACCGGGACACGAGGTGTAGTAAATATTGTAGTCAAGGTGTCTTTCCTTACAGGTTTTCTTTATATATTCGTCAAAGTGACGTTGCTTTCTGCTACGCCCGGACTTTGGATTAAGTATAAAATGATAAATCATAATTCCTCTCGTTAGACCATAAATAATAATTCGGAGCATAATTACAACTATAATTATATCAAAAAGTGTATATTTTGTCAATAGTTGTTATGGTTTGGCGTAAACGAAATAATTATTTTCTGTTTTTCGCACTTTCTCTTATCATATTGTAGTAGACCTTTGCGGCTTGCTCGGTCTTATTGCTTCCAAACTCGTAGTACCTTTTACCAATAAGGTCGTAGGGAAGATAGTCTTGAATAACGTAATTGTTTTCAAAGTCATGGGGGTATAAATATCCCTTGAAATCGGGACTTTTAAGATGTGTGGGTATGCTTGAGCCAAGACCCTTTTCTATATCCTCCATAGCCCCGTGATAAGCCATATATGCGGAGTTGGATTTCGGTGCGGTTGCAAGTATGCATACAGCATTGGCAAGCGGTATTGCAGCTTCGGGAAGCCCGACTGCCTTCGCACTTTCACAGCAGGCGTATGTAATGCTTGCCGCCATCGGATATGCACAGCCTATATCCTCGTTTGCAATAACAAGAATTCTTCTGCATGCGGAAAGCAAATCGCCCGAAGCCAAAATTTTTGCAAGATAAAAAACAGCCGCATCGGGGTCGGAGCCTCTGATTGATTTTTGCAAGCAACTCAATAGATTATAATGCATATCTCCGTCGCGATCGTAATGTCCGACGACAGTGGGGATAAGAGATTTTACAGCTTCGTCGGTGATTTCGTTATCGCAAATGTAAAACGCGTTTTCGATTACACCAATTGCCATTCTTACGTCACCGCCGCACGCCGCCGCAACGCCCATAAGTAAATTATCGTCCGCGCTTTTTTCAGTACCAAAATCGGAATTCAATACGGAAATTGCTCTTTTAAGCGTAGGCACACAATCCCTTGGCGTTACGTTTTTGAATTCAAACACGGACGAGCGAGAAAGAAGTGCATTGTAAACGTAATAATACGGATTTTCCGTTGTAGACGCAATCAGCGTAATCCTACCGTCCTCCATAAATTCGAGAAGGGATTGCTGCTGCTTTTTATTAAACGACTGTATTTCGTCAAGGTACAAAAGAGTGCCGTTTTCCGAAAACATATTTTCGGTATTTGTAAGCACTTCCTTTACGTCGCCGACGGAGGCGGTGGTTGCATTGAGCGTATAAAGCTGCATTCCCGAGATTTGAGAAATGATTTTCGCAACCGTGGTTTTTCCCGTACCGGGAGGACCGTAAAATATAAGATTTGGAATTCTTCCGCGCTCGGTAAGGCGGCGCAAAATTCCGTTTTTACCAACAAGATGTGCTTGTCCCGCAACCTCGTCAAACGAAGTGGGGCGAAGCCTGTCTGCTAATGGCTTTATCATTTAAATAACCTTTCATTTATGAAATATCCGAAACTCTCATAACTCGCTTTGCCATCTCGTTGCGAAGCGAAATGTGTTCGGCTTTTGTAAGTGCTGGGTCGTCCTTTGCTATTGATTTTGCCGCAATAAATGCCGCGTCAAACAGCTCCTTGTCATCACAGCCCGATGCAAATTTAAATTCAAACCCGCCACTCTGCCTGATATTTTCACCCGTATATGAAGAAAAGAAATCTCCCGGACCTCTTAACATTAAATCGCGCTCCGCAATCTCGTATCCGTCATAGCAGGTGTGCATAACGTTCAGCCTTTCCTGTGCCTTTTCGGTTTTTAAATCCGAAACGAGTATGCAATAGGATTTTTTTGTTCCGCGTCCCACACGCCCGCGAAGCTGATGAAGCTGTGAAAGTCCAAAGCGCTCCGCATTTTCCACAATCATAAGCGTTGCGTCGGGCACGTTGACTCCGACCTCGATAACAGTCGTGGAAACAAGTATTTTCGTTTCACCGCTTGCAAAAGAGGCCATTACCGCCTCCTTTTGTGCATTTTTCATACGACCGTGAAGGCAATCGATTTGTATTTTGGGGAAAGCTTTTTTAAGCTCCTCCGTATACTCAACCGCGCTTTTAAGTGCGAGAGCATCATAGCTGACAAGCTCTCCCGTTGAAAGCGATGCGGGGTATACCTCGTCTGCTTCCTCGTCCTTTTCTATCGACGGACAAACGACGTAGCACTGACCGCCGAGCCGTATCTGCTTTTCAATGAAGGAGTTTATTCTTGAGCGATATGTTTCGTCAACTACAAAGGTATCAACCCTGTTGCGCCCCTTTGGCATTTCGTCTATTCGCGAAATATCAAGGTCGCCGTAAAGTGCAAGCGCAAGAGAACGGGGAATTGGCGTAGCGCTCATTACAAGCATATGGGCGGACTGTGTCCTGTTTTTTAACACGCCTCTTTGTTCGACACCAAATCTGTGCTGCTCGTCCGTTATGATAAGTCCGAGCTTTGCGAATTTAACCTTCTCGCTTATAAGAGCGTGTGTCCCCACAACAAGGTCTATCTCGCCGTTTGCAAGTCTTTCGTGAATTGCGCGCTTTTTTGACGGAGTCAGCGAGCCTGTCAAAAGCTCCACACGAACACCGAGCGCCCCGAGAAGCTCCGAAAGATCACTGAAATGCTGTATTGCGAGTATTTCGGTCGGAACCATAAGCGCACTTTGATATCCCGATTGGTGAGCAATGTAAATGGCGGCGGCGGCACACACAGTTTTTCCGCATCCGACGTCACCGACGATAATGCGCGACATTGCGGGGGTTATGCCCCCCTCGCGCTTTAAAACCGTATCTCTGTATATATCGTTTATTGCTCTTTTTTGTGCGCCCGTCAGCTCATAGGTTAAAAGCTCTGTAAGTGGAGAAAGCGAGCAGGGAGAAAAGGGAACTCCCCTCGTAACCTCTCTTTGACTGCTTGAAAGGGCAATTCCGAGACCAAAATAAAACATCTCGTCAAAGGCAAGCCGCCTTCTTGCTCCGAGCAACGCCTCCTCGTCAAGCGGGAAGTGTGCGTTTTTTATGGCATATCCAAGCGATGCTAACGAATTTTGGCGTCTTATCTCATCGGGAATGGGGTCCTCGATAAGCGGTAAAACGTCGTTTATTGCCGTTTTAATAAGCTTGTTAAGTACCTTTGAGCTTATTCCGTCGGTCAAGGTATACAGGGGAACAAGATTTTCAAGCGGAATTCCGTTTACAACGGGGTCGTATTTCGGATTGACAAGCGTCAATCTGCGGCTTTTGTTAAAGGTCAGCTTTCCGTAAAAACGAAATACTCCGCCGACAAGGAATACGTCCTTAACAAAGGTAGAGTTGAAAAAAATGATTTCAACCGAGCCTGTATCGTCAAAAGCGCGAAAGCGTGAAACCGTCAAATTCTTCTTTAGCTTTGCGGAGTTAACCGAGCTTGCAACGGTAAGGATGTAGGAGTGTGCCGTCTCGGTGCTGTAATCTCCGAGCTGTGATATGGAGCCTCTGTTTTCATAGGAGCGAGGGAAGTAGTAAATCAAATCGCGTACGGTCAATATACCGAGAGCAGAGAGCTTTTCGCTCCTGACTTTGCCAACCCCGGAAAGCTCGGATATTTTGGTGTCAAGAGTATATCTTCTTTCCATTTGTCGCTCCTTTCGCATTTATACTAACCATTTTACTACATTTCTGATTATTTTTCAAGCCTATTTGGCCATTTAATTATAAAATATAAAATATATAGAAAAAATTATTTAATTTATAAAAATTTATTTACTTTTGGTTTTCGGTGTGCTATAATATAATGACTTATTATTTGAAAGGGGGGCAAAAGCGTGACAAACAGGCGTTTTGCGGATGTGAAAAAAAGCAAAATTACAGCCGTGTTTATAATTTCGGTAATACTCACCGTTATTTTTGGCGCGGGTCTTGTCCTGCTTTCCGAATTGGCAATTTTATTTCTTCCAATCCTCGGCGGAAGCATTGCCACCGTATACACCCTTGATTTTACAAGAAAGCATTGGCTTTCGTTCCTTCTTTCTCTTGTCCTTGTCTTTCTCGACTTGCTCTTGAACCCGAGTGGCTCGGTATTCGGCGCGGCGGCGATTCTTATCGGCGCTTTAATAACCGCTTGGCTTGAAAGAGGGGCGGGGAAATCCTTTTTCGTCGGATTATCAACGGTTATACTTTCGCTGTTAATCCTTTTGTCGGTTTACTTGACGGCGTTTTCCTCTGTCGGCTTTGATTTCAATGCTGCAAACGAAGCATTAAGGGCGGAGGCAAATGATTTCCGCGCTATGCTGGAAGCCACGCTTGATGCCGCGCTTTCTGCCGCAGGGGCGGATGATAGAATTTCGACGCTTTTGGAGGGGGGGCTTGTCAGACAAGCCGTTGACCTTTATATGTCAATGATACCGTCGATTGTCGTAATTGTATCTCTTGCGCTTACGGCACTTGCAAACGCGGTTTGCCTCCTTTTGCTTGGCTTTCTTTCAAAAAAGGCTGTGCAAGCAACGGATGTTTTTACAACCTCATCGCCTTTTGCAATATTCTTCGTTATACTTGCTATATTTAATATATTTGAATCGGATGGCAGTGTATTCAGCATTGCCCTCTTGAATCTTCATAACGTATTCTTTGTTGTATACGCTTATATCGGATTTCGCTTTATTTCGCATATGCTTGGGCAAAGACTAAAAAGCCTTGCGCTTTCGATAATTATAACCCTTGTTTTGTGTGCGATTTTCAGCGGATTTGCATTTAATTTACTTTCGATAATCGGTGTGCTTGAAACCTTTGCCGTTTCAAGAATGTTCGCACGACAGGATGAAAATAAAGAAGGAGGTAATGGTTATGAATAACAAAAATCAACACGACGTTCCGTTTATATCCCGTCGCGAGCTTGTGGTTTGCATTGCGCTTGGTTGCCTTAATATAATTTTCTTTGCATTGGTTGCGAGCCTTGTGAAAAGCATAAACACCTTAATTCTTGCCGTTTCCTTTATAATGCTCTATCTGATTGAAATTTCAATCCTATCCTTTTTCAGGCAAAAAAAGGTAGCTTACGTTCCCGAAAACGGAATACACGGTATGCTATCGGAGCGCTCGGGAGAGGTGCTTAAAAATACCGCCCACCCTGTTGCGGCATTCAACCTCGAGGGAGTTATGCTATGGGCGAATGCCTCTATGCTTGAGCTTCTTGATTGCGAGGAAAATCCCATCGGTAAAAGCATAGATGTTCTTTTCGGTCCGATTATAAACGATGACTTCGGTAATAAGAAGCTCGCGATAAAGGACAAGCTTTTCGAGGCGGAGAGCTTTAATCTTAACACCGCAAACGACAGCGATGCGATAATCATTCTCTCTCTTACGGACGTTACCGCGCTGTCTGCTTCCGAAAAGAAGTATAACGACAGCCGCGTTTGCGTTGCTTATATCGCAATCGACAATATAGAGGACGTGCTTCATTACGTTCACGAAAAGTTTCGCGTTGCCGTTTCACAGGTTGACGAAAAGCTGAAATCGTGGGCGGATAGCATGGATGCAACCATCAAATCCTATGAAAACGATAAATACATTATGTTTTTTGACTCGGTTTCCTTGGATAAGTGTCTTGAAAACCGTTTTTCCATTCTTGACGAAATACGCGAAACCCGTGTCGGCGACGGTGTTTCAATAACCGTTTCAATCGGAGTTGCGCGCTCTGACGGAACACTTCGTGCAAGGGAGGAGCAGGCGAGGGATGCCATTGACCTTGCTCTGCAGCGCGGCGGCGACCAGGTTGTGTATATAAATAACGGCGTAACCGAATATTACGGCGGTAGGACAAAATCGGTATATAAGCGCTCCAATGTTCGCTCGCGTACCTTTACAAACCAGCTTACCGCACTTATGGGTCGCTCGGACAACGTAATCATTATGGGACACAGATACGGAGATTTTGACTCCTTCGGTGCGAGCATCGGTGTTGCAAGACTTGCGATGCTTTGCGGTATGAAGGTTAATATTGCCGTTGATTTGCGCGATAAAAACCTCGAAAACTGCATCACTGTAATGCAGGGAACGGAGGAATATGCACAGATTTTCGTCGATAATGCCGACGGACTTGACCTTGTCGGTCCTGATACGCTACTCGTGCTTGTGGACCACAATAACCTCTCCCGTTCACAGTTTGCCGATATTTCTACAAAGGTAAAAACGGTTGCCGTAATCGACCACCACAGAAAAACCGATACCTTCGAGGAAAGTGTAAAGGCATACTATATCGAGCCGTCTGCATCCAGCGCCTGCGAGCTTGTTGCGGAAATGCTTGAAAGTGCCGTAAGCTCGCAAAACCTCCTGAAGGAGGAGGCGGATATGCTTCTTGCGGGAATTTTGCTCGATACAAAGCAATTTACACGTAATACGGGAACACGAACCTTTGGCTCTGCACAGTATCTTCGCGGCGCGGGTGCAAGCCCCTCCGACGTTTATGCGCTCTTTAAAACATCGGCGGAGGATCTTAAAAAGGAATCGCGCTTCCATACCGCAATCACAATTTACCGTGATAATATCGCCATTTCCGCTTGCGACGGGGAAACCGACGAGTCCTATCGCGTCATCGCGTCAAAGGCGGCGGATAAAATGCTTACGCTTCGCGGAATTGATGCGGCATTTACGCTTGTTCGTATCGGCGACCAAATTCACATTTCCGCCCGATCGTCGAGCAAGGTCAACGTTCAGCTTATTCTTGAAAGACTCGGCGGCGGAGGTCACTTCAACGTTGCGGGAGCACAGATTGTTGACGATTCTATTTTACGCGTGCTTGAAACGCTCAAGAGCGCAATTGATAGCTATTTGGATGAATAAAGGAGTTATGATAAAATGAAGGTAGTATTACTTTGCGATGTAAAAGGACAGGGAAAGAAGGACCAGATTGTAGAGGTATCTGACGGATACGCGAGAAACTTCCTCTTTCCGCAAAAAAAGGCTATTCCCGCCGATGCAAAGGCAACCAGCGAGCTTAAGAGTAAGGCGGAGGCAAAGGAGTATAAAATCAGCGAGGACAGAAAGGCTGCACAGGCTCTTGCTGATAAAATAAACGGTAAAGAAATAGAGATCGTTATGGGTCACGGTCAGGACGGCAGACTTTACGGCTCCGTAACGGCAAAGGACATCGCGGAGGAGCTTAAAAAGCTCATCGGAAGTGACGTCGACAAGAGAAAAATCCAGCTCAAGGAGTCTATTCGCGCATACGGAAAGCACTCCGTGGTTATAAAAATTCTCGGCGATATTTCCGCAACCTTTATTGTGTACGTACACGACTGATCTATTTTAAAAAGGATTTAACAAATGGATAGCAGCTCTTTAATTAAACAGCTTCCCGTGTCGGTAGAGGCAGAGCAGGCTGTGCTTGGCGCGATTATCGTCGACGCCAAATGCCTTGATGTCGTTGGCGGAATGCTCGTGGCAGAGGATTTTTATCTCGACCATCACAAGCATATTTATACCGCGCTTATGAAAATGTACGCTACAAATGCGGTCATTGACACGGTAACACTTGTAAACGAATACTCTAATTTTACGGGCAAGGATGCGGATAACAGTGCGGAGTACATATATCTCCTTGCATCAAGCGTGCCCGCAACCGCAAACGTAAAGGAGTATGCAAGAATTGTAAAGGACAAGGCGATACTTCGCCGCCTTATCGGTGCGTGTGACGAGATTAATAACGAGGCGTACGAGGAGGTTGCTCCCGTCCGTACAATACTCGACAGCGCACAGCAAAGGATTTTTGATATCTCCAACGGCAACGATACAAAGGAGTTCCGCCACATCCG
The DNA here is from genome assembly GCA_045533315.1 of Eubacteriales bacterium. Lineage (GTDB taxonomy): Bacteria > Bacillota > Clostridia > Oscillospirales > CAG-272 > UBA1740. The sequence goes on from JAZSHN010000148.1 coordinate 7,841, forward strand.
CGATATTCTCCATAACGTATACCACGACCTTGAGGTGCTTTCGGAAACAAAGGGCGCGGTGCAGGGAACAAAAACGGGATTTTCCACTCTTGATAAAATGCTTGTACAAATGGGCAAGGGCGACCTCGTTATCGTCGGCGCGCGTCCTGGTATGGGTAAAACCTCGTTTGCTATGAATATCGCGACAAACGTTGCGAAATCCTCGGGAAAGGCGGTTGCAATATTCTCTCTCGAAATGTCGGGCGAGCAGCTTGTAACGAGAATTCTTTCAAGCGAGGCTCTTGTCGACTCGTATGCCTTGCGCTCGGGACAGCTCAAGGGCGAGGATTGGAATAATATTGCAAGCGTCGTTCAATCCCTTTCGGGCTGTGACATATATATTGACGATACCTCAGCAATCACCTCCACCGAAATGAAGTCAAAGCTTCGCAGGCTAAACAATCTCGGACTTGTTGTTATCGACTATATCGGTCTTATGCAAACAACCTCAAAATCAGATAACAGAGCACAGCAGGTCGGTGAAATCTCCCGTAATCTTAAAATTATGGCAAAGGATTTCGATATTCCGATTATCTGTTGCGCGCAGCTTAACCGTGGAACGGAGTCACGTCCGGGTATGGGTAAAAAGCCTACTCTTGCCGACCTTCGTGATTCGGGTAGTATTGAGCAGGATGCCGATATTGTTCTTTTCCTCTACCGTGACGAGTATTATAAGAATATAAGCGGATCAGACGGAAAGGAGCAGGACGGTGGCGCACCCGTTGCCCCCGTTGACGACAGCGCAAACACAGCGGAGGTTATTATCGCAAAGAACAGACACGGCTCTACGGGCAATATAAAGATGGGCTGGATTGGTCAGTTTACCAAGTTCAGAACGCTTGACGAAGATGCACAGCCTAATTGACAGGGTAGAGGCTTTGTGTGCCTCCTCGGAGCTTAAACCGATTTATAAAGCCTTTCTCGATATCTCAAAAAAGCACGGCATTCTTGAACGGTTGTCAAAGGGGCTTGCTCTCGGCTTTTCGGGCGGTCCCGATTCGGTTATGCTTTTGCTATTGCTTATTAAATACAGAAGCGAAAAGAATATCAAAGCACCGATGCTTGCCATTCACGTAAACCACTCCATTCGCGGAGACTCCGCCGATGCGGATGCAAGCTTTTCTCGAGAGCTTTGCGATGCTCTCGGAGTTGAATGCAGCATAGTCAGGGTTGATGCCCCTGCACTCGCCGCAAGGCTTGGTGTCGGTATGGAGGAAGCGGCAAGGAGCGCGAGATATTCCGCTTTTGAGGGGATAATTTCGGGCAGAAAAGATATTCAATCGATATTTCTTGCACACAATGCAACCGATAACGTTGAAACGGTTATGTTAAATATGCTGCGCGGCAGCGGCATAAAGGGTATGTGCGGAATTCCTCCTGTGCGCGACTTTTACTACCGTCCGCTTTTGGCGGTTGAAAAAAACGACATTCTTTCCGCGCTTGATAAGTATGAAATACCGTATGCCGTCGACGAAACGAATGATACCGACGATTATACTCGCAACTACGTGCGACACAACCTTCTTCCGCATATCGGTGCCGTTAATCCGTCCTATGCATCCGCAATATCCCGCATGACGGATAATATGCGAGATGCGTATTCGCTTGTCTATTCAATGGCGACACCCGTTTTGGAAGCAATCGGCACGAGCGAAACCTTTGCGGTGGAGTATTTGCGCGGGCTGCACAGCTCTGTGCTTGCCGATGTTCTTTCAAGACTTGCTTACGAAAGAATCGGTATTTATCCCGAGGAAGGACATATTAAAGCTATCGAGGCTCAAATTGAGAAGGATAATTTTACTGTCTCGCTTGTACGTGCCGACCTTGTGTGTCAGCGCGGAATTTGCTTTTTTGATTTACGCGATAAAAAATGCGTTGACGATGTAATTTTTGAGCTAAAATCGGGAGAAAATAAAATTCAAGGCACAAATGTAACCGTTTTTCTTGAAATCGGTCCGAATTTTATGGAATTTTCTCCAAATATTTACAATTATTCAATATATGCCGACCTTGACGGTGGTATAATTGATAACGGTGTTTATCTCCGCTTTAAGCGCGACGGTGATTCCTATCGTTACGGCGGTATTACCCGTAGGCTTAAAAAGGTATTTAACGACAGAGGGATTCCTCCGTTTATGCGGGATGATATTCCCGTAATTTGTGATAACGACGGTATTTTATGGGTCGTCGGACTTGGTATTCGCGATGGAGCTTCGGCAAAATCGGGTGATAACACGCTTCGTATTACCGTCTTATTTGATAATTCCGACGGGAGAAGGCTTTTTACCGCGCGGAATTTTAACGACTAAAATATTTAGACAAGAAAGGCTTGGAAGCAACTGAATGAAGGTGAATTTCAAGAACATAATCCTGCTTATAGTGATTGTTGCGCTTATGATTGTCGGCGTTTCAATTTTTAACGGTATTACAAAAAAGCAGGATGAAATAGTATACGGAGAGATTTCCTCCTATTTTGACAAAAATCTGATTAAGAAAATTGAAATCGACGAAAAAAATCTTGTTACGGGTCAACGCTACAATCTCGTGGACGACGGTGCGGGAAATCTTGTAATCGAGCTTGATAAAAACGGAAACCCCACCGTGACCGATTTTAAATTCCAGCTTGCTTGGACCTTCCAGGTGGAGGATATTGCCGAGCTTGCGCGAAAAGAGATTGAAGAGGGAAATCTCGATGCGAACAGCTTTGATATCAAGGCTCCCAAGCAAACTCCCTGGTATCTTGCATACCTTCCTTATATAGTAATAATTCTTGTATTTATCGGTCTTTGGATATTCGTTCTTCGCTCCTCCAATGCAAATGGCGGAGGCGGAAAGATGAACTCCTTTGCAAAGTCAAAGGCAAAGATGATGACGGGTGACAAAAACTCGGTTAAATTTGCCGACGTTGCGGGCGCTGACGAGGAAAAGGCAGAGCTTGAGGAGGTTGTGGAATTCCTTCGCGATCCCTCAAAGTTCATAAAGCTCGGTGCGCGTATTCCGCGCGGTGTGCTTCTTGTTGGCCCCCCCGGTACGGGTAAAACCCTCCTTGCAAAGGCTGTTGCGGGAGAGGCGGGAGTTCCTTTCTACTCGATTTCGGGCTCGGATTTCGTTGAAATGTACGTCGGTGTCGGCGCTTCGCGTGTGAGAGATTTGTTCGATACCGCAAGAAAATCCAATGCCGCAATTATATTTATAGACGAGATTGACGCGGTCGGAAGACACCGCGGTGCGGGACTTGGCGGCGGTCACGATGAAAGAGAGCAGACGCTTAACCAGCTTCTTGTTGAAATGGACGGATTTGGCACAAACTCGGGTGTAATTGTTATGGCGGCAACTAACCGCCCTGACATTCTTGACCCCGCGCTTCTTCGACCGGGTCGATTTGACAGAAAAATTACCGTTAACTATCCGGACGTGAAGGGAAGAGAGGCAATCCTGAAGGTTCATTGCCGCAACAAGCCCCTAGAGGAAAGCGTGGATTTCAAGAAAATCGCGCAAATTACCATCGGCTTTACGGGTGCGGAGCTTGCAAACCTTATGAACGAGGCAGCTCTCCTTGCCGCTAAAAAGAACAAGGCGCTTATCGGTATGGAGGACATTGACGAATCCTTTATGAAAATTCTCCTTGGTCCGCAGAAAAAGTCCAAAGCCAGAAGCGAAAAGGATAATAAGCTCGTTGCTTATCACGAGGCGGGACACGCGGTTGCATCCTACTACTGCGAAAACACCGACCCTGTTAAGCATATAACAATCATTCCCGCGGGAGATGCGGGCGGCGTAACGCTTACAAGACCTACGGAGGACCACTTCGGCTACTCCAAGAATCAAATGCTCGACATTATCGTTCGCGCACTCGGCGGGCGCGCAGCAGAGGAAATTATCTTTGAGGATATTACCACTGGTGCATCAAGCGATATTCAGCATGCAACCCGTATTGCACGCAATATGGTTACAAAATACGGTATGAGTGACAAGCTTGGTACTGTCCTTTACGGCTCCGAGCATTCGCAGGACGAGGTATTCCTCGGCAGAGATTTCTCCTCTGGTCAGAATTATTCAGAGGAAACTGCGGCTGTTATAGATGCGGAAATCCGCGGAATTATCGGCAGCTGCTATGACAGATGTATCTCCATTCTTAACGAGCATATCGATAAGCTTCATTTTATCGCAAGCTTCCTTCTTAAAAACGAGTTTATGGAGGAGGATCAGTTCCTTGCCGCAATGCAGGGGGAAAATCCCACGCTTGAGGAGATTGAGAATATCGCGATAGAAAGAAAGCGTAAGAGCGAGGAGGAGAACAAAACCCGTCACGCTGAAAATGCGAAGCGCGAGGAGCTTGAAAGAGAGCGTGAGCGTCTTGCAAAGGAGGCAATTGCCGCAAATATTGCGGAGGGAACCGTTCCCGACGGAAGTGATCTTCGTAAAAAGGCGGATTTCACCGAAATGGGTACGTCCTTTGACCCTGTTGACGAGGTTAAGCTCTCGGATGCAAGCACAAAGCCCGCCGACGAAGGCGAAAAGCCCGACGGCACCGACGATTCGGATACAACCGACAGCGAATAAAAAGCTTTAACTTACAGCGAAAAAACAAAAGCGGCTCTTCGGAGCCGCTTTCTTTGTGAAAACGATATTGCATTTTCGCTGTGATTAGCAATCTTCTGTTGAACAAAAGTGAAAGGACGCGACGTGACGCCGCGCCCTTTTTATTATACGGAGTGTATTCCGTTTCCTGCATCAGAGTTAGAATCAATGCTGTACTTTTGACGCTTTCTCCAATCAAAAAATTTAATGGCAACCTGCTCGAAGAGTGCGAGAGAAAGAAGATCCTCCTCCTGCTCCTGATAGGGAGCTACTCTCTGGCGGAGAGAGTCAATTTCGGGAGCAATCTTGTCTGCGGGTCTGTAATCGATAACCTCCTCGTCGCCGATGATCTTCTTCTTGAAATCGGGATCAACAGGAGCAGGACACTTGCCGTATTCACCTCTGACAAGAGCCTTGAATTCCTTGGTAACTCTTGCGTATCTGCCCTCGTCGGCAAAGATTACGTTATTAACAGCCTGTGTACCTACAATCTGGGAGGTGGGAGTAACAAGCGGCGGATAGCCTGCATCACGTCTTACAGCCGCAACCTCCTCAAGAACAGCGTCAAGCTTATCAAGTCTACCCGCCATTTTAAGCTGGGAGATAAGGTTGGAGAGCATTCCACCGGGAACCTGATAGCGAAGAGCGTTAACGTCATCCTTAAGAACCTTCGGGTCGATAAGACCGCTTGCAATATACTTTTCGCGGATTCCGTTAAAGTGCTTTGCAACAACGTCAAGCTTCGCAAGGTCAAGCCCCGTATCGTAGGGCGTACCCTGAAGAGATGCTACAAGTGACTCGGTTGGAGTGTGTGACGTACCCATTGCAAGGGGCGAAATTGCGGTATCAACGTTGTCGACTCCTGCCTCAATAGCTTTGAGAAGGGTCATAGAGCCAAGGCCTGCGGTGTAGTGGCAATGAAGGTTTACAGGAATCTTTACCGTATTCTTGATGGTTTTAACAAGCTGATATGCCTCATAGGGCTTGAGAAGTCCCGACATATCCTTGATACAGATGGAGTGAGCGCCCATTTCCTCAAGCTGCTTTGCATAAGCGGCAAAGCCCTCGTTTGTATGGAAGGGCGAGGTGGTGTAGGAGATAGCAGCCTGAACGTGACCGCCCTCCTTTATGGTAGCCTTGATAGCTGTTTCAAGGTTTCTCGCATCGTTAAGAGCATCGAAAATTCTGATAATATCGATACCGTTTGCGATGGATTTCTGAACAAAGTATTCTACTACGTCGTCGGCGTAGTGTCTGTATCCGAGAATGTTCTGTCCGCGGAAAAGCATCTGGAGCTTTGTATTCTTCATATGCGCCTTAATGGTGCGAAGTCTTTCCCACGGATCTTCGTTAAGGAAACGAAGGCAGGCATCGAAGGTTGCACCGCCCCACGCCTCAACAGAGTAGTAGCCTACCTCGTCCATAGCGTCGAGTATCGGGAGCATTTCTTCGGTGGTCATTCTCGTTGCCGCGAGCGACTGGTGCGCGTCGCGGAGAACGGTTTCGGTTATACGTACCTTTGACATTTTATTTTCCTTTCGTATTTAGTAAATTAGCGGAAAAGGCTTAAGAATACGCCCGCCGCAACGGCAGAGCCGATAACACCCGCAAGGTTGGGGCCCATCGCATGCATAAGAAGGAAGTTGGAGGGATCTGCCTTGCGACCCTCGTCCTGTGCAACTCTTGCCGCCATCGGAACCGCGGAAACACCTGCAGCGCCGATGAGGGGATTGATTTTCCCCTTGGTAACAAAGCACATAATCTTTCCGACCAAAAGACCGCCGCAGGTGGAAATTACAAACGCGCAAAGTCCAAGTCCGATTATGTAAAGAGTTTCAAGCTTGAGGAAGTTTTCCGCGCTTGCGGTTGCACCAACCGATACACCGAGCATAATGGTAACAATATTGATAAGCTCGTTCTGTGCGGTTTTGGAGAGTCTGTCGGTAACACCGGTAACGTTAAAGAGGTTACCGAGCATAAGAAATCCGACAAGAGGTGCTGCATCGGGAATGATGAGAGTGACTACAAGAGTAACAGCAATCGGGAATACAACCTTTTCAACCTTTGATACAGGGCGAAGGTTGGTCATCTTTATCTGTCTTTCCTTCTTTGTTGTAAGAAGTCGCATAAAGGGTGGCTGAATAATCGGAATAAGCGCCATATACGAGTAAGCCGCAATTGCAATCGCACCGAGAAGATGCGGAGCAAGCTCTTTTGTTACAAGGATTGCGGTAGGACCGTCCGCGCCACCAATGATACCGATTGCACCCGCCTCGAGAGGAGTAAAGCCGATGAAAAGTGCAGCAAAGAATGCAACAAATACACCAAACTGTGCGCCCGCACCCATAAGGAGAGATTTCGGGTTGGAAATAAGTGGGGTAAAGTCGGTCATTGCACCAACGCCCATAAATATAAGCGAGGGATAAATACCGAGCTTTACACCGAGATAAAGAATATCTATAAGACCGCCGTTGTTAACAACCTCTTGAATCATTCTTATCATCGGAACGTGTCCGCCGCTTTCGATAAGTGCGGCAAATTCCTCGGGATACGTAGCAAAATAATAATCGTCGAAGAAAAAGTCAAGGTGCATAAGATTTGCACCGGGAAGGTTTGCGAGAAGCATACCGAACGCGATGGGGAGGAGAAGAAGTGGCTCGAACTTTTTAACTATCGCAAGATAGAAGAGTACTCCTACTATGAGATACATAACAAGATACTGCCACCAATCGTTGTTTGAGCCGATAATATTACCGGATTCATCAAACACATAAAACAACTTGGCTACGCCCGTCGTTTTAAGGAAATTTTCAATTGTTTGAAGCATAGCAATATCCTTATTTATTAGTTGATAGAAGCGAGAACGTCGCCCGCGTTAACCGATGCGCCCTTCTGAACGTTGATGGAAGCAACAACACCGTCACACGGAGCAGGAATGTCGTTTTCCATCTTCATTGCCTCAAGCACACAGATTACGTCGCCCTTCTTAACAGACTGCCCCTGGGAAACCTTGATTTGAAGAATGGTGCCGGGCATGGGGGCGGTAACCTTGGTAGCACCTGCGGGTGCTGCTGCAGCCTTGGGTGCTGCGGGCTTTGCCGCGGGAGCAGGAGCAGCTGCGGGTGCAGCCGCAACGGGAGTGGGAGCGACGGGAGCAGTGTATGCGCCGTCTGCCTCCTCTACGTATACCTCGTATGTATTGCCGTTTACGGTAATGTTATATTTTTTCATTGTTTCTTAATCCTTTCTTGTTTTTACTTTCTTTTGAAGCTTACGACGCGGAATTTGGTACCGTTTGCCGATTCGCTTTCCGCCATTGCAATTGCAGCCGCGATTACCGCAACAATTTCGTCATCCTGTGCGGTATAAACGGGAGCAGTTGCAGGCTCGGGAGCTTTTTCCACGGGACGCTCTGCCTTGATTTTCGTACCAAGCTTAAGGTCGTGGAAGAAAAATTTAAAGATTATAAGAGTAATCCAAAGTATGATAAGCACCGAGAATACAGTAGCCATACCGAGAATAACAACTCCACCGCCATAGGTGAATGCATCTCCTGCAGAAAGAGTATCGCTTGGATTAACACTTGCAGCCAATAAATAGTTCATATTTACCTCCGATTAAAGGGGAAGTACCTTGTGGTTTGCGCGATAGTCGCTCTTTGCACAAAGCATAAGAAGTGCAGAGCAGATTCTCGCTCTCAACTCGTTAACCGAGATGATGTCGTCGATTTCACCGCAGGAGGCGGCAACCACGGGAGAGGAAACGGTCTCAAGCCACTCTGTAACAAGGCTTTCTCTCGTCTTTTCCTCGGTAATATACTTGTCCCAGGCGAACGCAACACCGCTTTCCGCGGGAAGCGCGCCGATTTCCGCACTGTCAAGTGAATAGGCAATGTCAGCACCAAGTGACTTGGAGCCGAGAAGGATAAAGGATGCACCAATTGCGTGTCCGAGAATTACGGTCACCTTCGGGCATGTAGAGGAAGCGTAAGCCACCGCAAGCCTTGCAAGCTCTGCCGCAAATGCCTCCTCGCCGTTCTTGTCGATCGCAAGACCGAGAGAGTCTACAAGAGTCACAACGGGGATGGAAAAGCTGTCGCAAAGGCTTACAAATCTCGCAATCTTTCTTGCCGAAGCGGCGTTAAGTCTGCCCTCGCTAACCTTAAAGCTGTTTGCAATAATACCGCACTTTACGCCGCCGATAGTAGCGAAAGCGGTGTTTGCCTCGGGAGCATAGCTCGAAGAAAGCTCGTAAAATACACCGTTATCAGCAATGGTAGATATAACCGCAAGACCCTCGCCACCGAAATCAAGGTCGCCAAGCAGACGGTTAAGATTATCAGAGGAGGGAACAACCTCGGCTGAAGCGGATGCATTATCGGGAAGGAAGGATAAAATCGCCTTTACAAAGCCGATGGAGGTATCCTCGTCGGAGGTGTAGTGAACGATTGCAGCCTGTGCATTTTCAACGCCCGTAAGGCTCGGAGAGGTGACGTAAAGCTCTGCGGAATCGGTTTTAACAACAATGTCAAACATCGCCGCAACGGTAGCGGATGTGCCGATGCATTTTCCTGCAACGAGGGCGATTTGGGGAATAACGCCCGATGCCTTGGTTACGGTTGCGATAATTTTGCCGTAAGCTGCAAGACCCGCGGTTCCCTCGAAAACGTCAATGCCCTTGGAGTTGAAAACTCCGATAACGGGTGCGCCGTTTGTGAGTGCGAGCTTATAAAGCTCGACAATTTTCTTTGCGTGACGCTCGTCGATTGCGCCCCCCATTCTTTCCGCATCCTCAACGAAAGCGAATACAAGTCTGCCGCCAATAGCACCGTAGCCGGTGATAACGCCCTCAAGCTCGCTTGTCCTTTCGGTTGCAATGAAGTCGGAGATGCCACGCTTTGCAAAGGCAGATGTTTCAACGAAGGTGTTTGCGTCGAAAAGCTTTGCAATCTGTTCTCTTGCTGCCGATGATTCGGTTGCGGCAAGCTCTGCGTGAAGCTCTGCTGCGGTAGGCAAGGAACAAATTTTGGGATTTGTGTACTTGTTCAAATCAAGTCTCCTTCCGTATTAAATTATTTAATTATTACTGTAATCGGTGAAAAATCCAACTTTCACCAAATATACTATACTACAAAATTTGCTATTAGTCAAGTGCTTCGTCAAAGATTTATCAATATAATTATATTAATATACCTTAAAATAAAAACGCGCACCCGATGGTGCGCGCGTTTAGCTTAAAAAACCCTCCATAAGCGAGATTCTTTTGCTTGAGTATTTATATGCCTTTTCAAAATCGCAAATATTTTTGTAGCAGGATTCAAGGTCGGTATAAACCGAAAGCATAAGATATGCATCGGGCGGATAATTTTGACGGTTGTCCTCGATTTTGCAAAGGATTTTTGTCGCCTCCTCGTAACGCCTCTCCTTCATAAGACTTTTGGCGCGAATATGCTTGCCGTACCTTTCATTGCTAAAGACGTGGTCGTTATCCTGTGTAAGATACTTAAAGAAATCGTAATCGGTTATTTCAAGTGTGCATATTAGATAAGCATCTCTGTCAAAATTGAGAAGCGGAAGCGTTGTGTTTTCGCAAACGGCTCGGTAAAGCAGAGTGGTCGTCCTTATTCTGCTTGTGTCGTATATCGTTTTATCTGAGTATAAAAGTGCGGTATCAAAGTGTTTTGCTGCGCTTTGCATAGAGCCACCGCGAAAGAAGTCAATTCCGACGTAAAAATGCGAATATGCCAAAATATAGCTTATCTCGTCGTTTTGAATGCTTAATTTGTCCGATTTTGTAATACAGTCTCTGTATTTCCTTTCTCCGAAAAGCTGGCGGATTTGCTTCATTTTATCATGGAAAACGTATAGCTCCGTATCGTATTCGTCGGAAAGCAGATAACCCGTCGGTATACCTAATTTACCTGCTAAAAATTCAAGCGTATCTATCGACGGAAGAGCCGTGCCGTTTTCAATTCGCGAGAGCATATTGCGGGTTATTCCACCCTCGCAAAGCGCGCTTTGAGTTAATCCGCGTTGAAGTCGCGCCTGTTTTATTTTATCACCAAGTGTCATAAAAACTCCAAATAAAAAGAATAAAATGGGGAAGATTACTTTTTGTTTTTAGGTTTGATATCTGCTAACGGGTTGTATTCCATGGCCTCCTCGAGATTTCTGTCAACAACGTGCGTATAAATTTGGGTGGTGTTGAGCTGCTCGTGGCCGAGAATGTCCTTTAAAACGCGAATATCCACCTTGCCCGATTGATACATAAGCGTTGCGGCTGTGTGACGGAGCTTATGAACCGAGAGCCCCTTTGAGCCAAGCCCTGCAAGCTTAAGATATTTGTACACAACCCATTGTACGGTTTTTGCGGAAATCCTTTGCTCTCTGCCGCTTAAGAAGAATGCGTTGTTGGAGGTTGAAATATGCTTTGGGTCAAGTCTTTCGCGTAGATAGGAGAGGACCGCCTCCTTTGCTGCCTTGTTAAGATAAATAATCCTTTCCTTGTTGCCCTTACCGAGAACTCTTACAAAAACAAGCTCCGGGTCAAAGCTTTGGATATTCAGTCCGACAAGCTCCGATAAACGCATTCCCGTGTTGAGGAACAGGGTAATAATGGCGTAATCTCTTACTCTTGTTTTTGATTCGGTATCGTTTTCAACCGCCTGCAAAAGCTGTACAGCCTCCTCAACCGTGAGGTATTTCGGAAGAGTTTTGCCCTTTTTCGGTGAATCGATATCCTGTGTCGGGTTGTTGTCTATGATGTGAGCCTTCGCATAAGCATAATGGAAAAACGAGCGAAGCGAGCTTAATTTTCGCATACGTGTCGTTGGGGAATTATCCCTCTCAAAGCCCGCGAACATTAAATATTCAAGAATAAACCTCTGCGTAATTGCTCTTACATCGTTTTCATTTATATTTTTTATGCTTAATTTTTCAAATTCCTCATCGGTAAGGTCAAGCTCATCGCGCTTTACAATATAGAAACGGAAAAAGGTCCTCAAATCAAGCAGATATTCGCACACGGTTTTTTCACTGTTTCCCTTGATGGTTGTCGTATATCCCGCATATTCCTTTAACACAGTGGGAAAGCCGTATTTGTATTCATCGCTTTTTAGCGTCAATACCGACATATTTGCCTCCATTATACATTTGTATACATCTATTATACAAAATTTTTCGCCCAATAAGTGGATAAAGTGTAAACAATTTAAAATAAAACTTGTTTTTTTATAATTTTGTGATAAAATTGTATGTGAAAAAGGGAAAGGACTTTTTGATATGAGTTTTTTAAAACAAAATTTCAGCACCGCCTTAAAGCTATATATAAATCAAATCGGAATAAGCATTTTTTATTTTGCAATCATATTCCCGCTTAATGAGATAAGCGGGGAGGGGGGATTATCTAAAACGTGGGATCTCCTTGTGTCGGGATTTACAATTTGCTTTTTCTTGGTTCTTCTTTACTATAACGTTTGGGAGATCGGGGCAAAGGATAAAATCCGCACCGACTCGGGAAAATATTCTCCAACACCCGCAAAGGGAGCTTTGATCGGAATAATTGCCAATATACCCAATTTGTTGTTCAGTCTTCCGCTTTTTGTTTTATCGCTCGTTCGTTGCTTTGCGGACGTCCTCAATAACGTTTTCGGAATTTTTAATATCCTTACTCGCTTTCACGAGGTGTTTTATGCGGGTGCTATTCGCTTTTTTATCGACCTTGAATCGGGAGATACCGTGACACAGCTTTGGCTTTCGGTTTTATATTTAATTCTCCCGCTTTTGTCTGTTGCTGTTACACATCTCGCTTACTATATGGGATCGCACGAAAAGCGCATTCTGTATTTTATTCCGCAAAAAACGAATAATAAGTAATTATAAACTCAATTCCTCCATATAATCAAGCAAGATTGTATGGGGGTTTTTGTATGAAAATTGTTCTGATAAACTTAAAGCATTTTATAAATGCTATGAAAAAATGTATTGCAATCTCGCTTGCCGTTATCGTTTTTTGTATCTCGGTAAGGATTGCGGTCTTTACTCCCAAAGCCGACTATATCGCCGCATCGAACGAGCCGACGCAGCCAACATTTGTCATAGACGCGGGTCACGGAGGCGAGGACCCGGGTGCAATTGGTGTAAACGGTAAATACGAAAAGGATTTAAATCTTGAAATTGCAAACGAAATCGGCGCACTTCTGAAGGAAAAGGGGTACAACGTCGTTTTCACCCGCACAGAGGATAAAATGCTGTATTCGCCCGAGGAAAACATCAAGGGCTTCAGAAAGCTATCCGACCTTAAAAATCGCCTCAAAATTGCAAGCGAAGCACAGGGGGCGGTTCTAATCAGCATTCATATGAATTCGTACGGACAGGAGAAGTATTCGGGGCTGCAAGGCTACTACAAGCCTTCAAGTGAAGAAAGCAGAGTGCTTGCATCGTCCATTCAGGCTGCTGTGAAATCCGAATTGCAGCCCGAAAACAACCGCGTGGTAAAAAAAGGTAACGATATATACGTTTTGGAAAATTTCAACGGTGTTGGGGTGCTTATCGAGTGCGGTTTTTTGACTAATCCCGCCGAATGTGAAAAACTTTGTGAAAAAGAATATCAAAAGCAATTGTCTTTTTCGATAGTTTGTGGTATTATAGACTATATAAGTAAATCAGCTTAAGCGTGAGAGGTAAAAGTGAAAGGACAAAAAACAACCTTCGTCTGCAGAGAGTGCGGATATAACAGTATAAAATGGCTCGGAAGGTGTCCGGAATGTCAATCCTGGGATTCCTTTGACGAGGAGGTCGCACAGCCTCCGATTACCGAGAAAAAAGGAAGAGCCTCCTCCGCCACGGGTGCAAGGGCGGAGAAAATAACCGAGCTTACTCTACCAGAGTATATTCGTGCTGGAACGGGTATGCACGAGCTTGACCGCGTGCTTGGCGGCGGACTTGTCAACAGCTCCGTTGTACTTCTTTCGGGCGAGCCCGGAATTGGTAAATCCACCCTTCTTTTGCAAATTTCATCAGAGCTCGGAAAAACCAGAAAAGTTCTTTACGTTTCGGGCGAAGAATCGAAAGGGCAGATAAAAATCAGGGCAGAAAGATTGAAAATCGCCTGCAGCTCTCTATATTTGCTTACTGAAACCGACGTTGATTCTGTGCTTTCGGAGTGCGAAAGAATAAAGCCCGACGTAATAATTATCGACTCAATTCAAACAATGTCTACCGAGCGTTTTACATCAGCCCCGGGAAGCATTACACAGGTGCGAGAGTGCGCGATGTCGATAATAAATCACGCAAAAACCTCCGATTGTGCTGTCTTCCTTGTCGGTCACGTCAATAAGGAGGGGGGAATTTCGGGTCCGAAAATTCTCGAGCATATGGTTGACGCGGTGCTTTATTTTGAGGGAGAGCGCACAAACTCCTACCGTATTATCCGCGCCATAAAGAATAGATACGGATCTACAAACGAGATCGGTGTCTTTGAGATGAGCGATATCGGTCTTGTTGAAATCCCAAACCCAAGCGAGGTTGTTATGGCGGAAAGACCCAAGAACACAAGCGGCTCTTGCGCGGGATGCGTTATGCAAGGAACACGCCCGATTATATCCGAAATACAGGCGCTTGTCACAAAATCCGCCTATGCAACGGGAAAAAGAACTGCCGACGGCTTTGATTATAACAGAATGTGCTTGCTCATCGCCGTGCTTGAAAAGCGAATGGGGCTAAAATTCTACGAAAACGACGTATACATTAACGTCGCGGGGGGTATACACCTTGACGAGCCGAGCGCTGACCTCTCGATTGCAATGGCTCTGATAAGCGGTATTACCGATAAGGTAATCCCCGATTCGCTGATCGCATTTGGCGAAATCGGTCTTGCGGGAGAGGTGCGCGCCGTTTCACATATCGAATACCGTGTAAAGGAGGCGGTGCGTCTTGGATTTACCAAAATAATTATTCCGATAAAGAATCTTCAATCTAATATTAAGGTTCCGAAAAACGTACAGCTTTGCGGTGTTACAAGCATTTACGAGGTTCTCGTACATATGCTTCCGAAAAATTAATAAATCTCATATATATAATAATTTTAGCTTTTAGACAGCCCCCTTTTTGTGTTATTTTTACAAATCGGGGGCTTCTTTTTCTACATCGGACGGTCAATTTGTTGCTTTAAATATATTGAAGTTAAGGAAAAAATGTAGTATAATAGTTACAAATGTTTTTGCTTTTCTTAACAAAGCACGAATGTTATATTCATCAAAAGGAGATTTTCTGTTATGGAAAAGGTATTCACAAAAAGTATTCGTAACGTAGCGTTGCTCGGACACAGCGGAGGCGGAAAGACCTCGCTTGCAGAGTCGATGCTTTATATTTCGAGAGTTACGGATAGACTCGGAAGCGTAACCGACGGTAACACCGTATGCGACTACGATCCCGAGGAGATTAAGAGAGGTTATTCCGTTTCTGCCGCTATGGCACCCATGCTTTGGAACGGAACAAAAATAAATATTCTCGACACTCCCGGCTTCTTTGATTTCGAGGCGGAAGTTAGACAGTGTGTAAGAGTTGCGGATGCGGCAATTATAGTTGTTGATGGCAAGGCGGGCATTGAGGTCGGTACAGAAATCGGTTGGAATCTCGCGACAGAGGCGGGTATTCCCAAGGCATTCTTTATCAACCGCTTTGACGATGGCGAGGCTCGCTTCTATAAGGTTTTCGGTGCAATAAGAGAAAAATACGGCCTTACCGTATGTCCCATCCAGATTCCGATTATCGACGGCGATACTGTTATCGGCTTTGCAAACCTTGTCGAGATGTCTGTATACACCTTTGAAAGAACAACGGGTGAATATATTAAATCCTCTATTCCCGAAAAGTTTGTTGACGTATGCGAGGAATATCACAACATCCTTCTCGAGGCTATTGCACAAACCTCCGATGAGCTTATGGATAAGTTCTTTAACGAGGAGCCGATCTCCCGCGAGGAGGCGCTCGAGGCTATCCATAATGGTATTATCACAGGTGATATTGTTCCCGTATTCTGCGGTGCTGCTCTTAAAAACTGGGGCATCAAGACCTTCCTCGACACCATTGCCGAATCCTTCCCGCGTCCTCTCGCCCGTAAGGTAGAGCATCTTGTTAACGAGGATGGCGAGCTTGTTGAAACTCCCATTGAAATGGACTCTGCAAACACCTCGCTCTTTGTGTTCAAGACTGTTGCCGATCCGTTTGTCGGTAAAATGTCCTTCTTCAAGGTTATGAACGGCGAGCTTAAAAAGGATATGGTTCTACGTAACACAACAACGGGCGCAAACGAAAAGCTCAACAAGATATTCTTCCTTCGCGGTAAGAAGCAGACAGATGTTGACGTTCTCGCTTGCGGCGATATCGGTGTGACCGCAAAGCTTTCCAATACCAATACGAACGATACGCTCACAACCGCGTCAGACGACGTTAAATATGCGCCGATTAAGTATCCGCGTCCCTATTACACCATGGCAATTACTCCGAAGGCAAAGGGTGACGAGGATAGAATTTCCAACGGTATGGCAAGAATCCTTGAAGAGGATATGACCATAAAATACGAGAATAACTCCGAAACAAAGCAGCTTACCGTTTCGGGTCTCGGTGATATTCACCTTGACCTCGTTGTTAATAAGCTTTGCAACCGTTTCGGTGCAAACGTGGAGCTTACAAAGCCAAAGCTTGCATACAGAGAAACGATTAAAAAGTCGGTAGAGGTTGAAGGTAAGCATAAGAAGCAGTCGGGCGGATCGGGTCAGTACGGTCACGTTAAGATTAAGTTCTCACCCGGAGAGGACGAGGGTCTTACCTTTACGGAAACCGTATTCGGTGGCGCAGTTCCGAGAAACTTCTTCCCCGCGGTAGAGCAGGGGCTTCGCGACTGTATGGCAAAGGGTGTGCTTGCTGGCTATCCCGTTGTACATCTTGCCGCTAACCTTTATGACGGCTCCTATCACGACGTTGACTCCAACGAAATTTCCTTCAAGCTTGCGGCGGGGATTGCATATCGCGAGGGCCTTCCAAAGGCTTGCCCCGTAATCCTTGAGCCTGTCGGTGCGCTTAAGGTTTACGTTCCCGATAACTACGTGGGTGATATTATGGGCGACCTTAATAAACGCCGCGGAAGAGTTATGGGCATAGAGCCCGCCACCGAGGGAGTGCAGGTTATCCTTGCCGAGGTGCCGTTTGCCGAAATGACCGATTACGTTATTGCACTTCGTGCTGCTACACAGGGTAGAGGTAAGTTTGATTTTGACTTTATCAGATATGACGAAGTACCGCAGTCGCTTACCGATAAGATTATTGCAGAGGCAAAGAACGACTAATACTTGAAATGCCCGTCATTTGACGGGCATTTTTTGAACAATTCGGGCGTTTATGTCCACTAAAATACGATTTGTTAATATTTCTATTGACTTATTCGTCGTGATATGCTACAATGTCATTGGCATTTAATAATTTTTAATAATTTGATTGGAATTTATTATGAGTGACACAAAGACAAACAAATATGATAATATTGTGGAGTTCGATACCCCCGCATACCGTCCGAGAAAAAAGCGTTGGGGCGATCGTAGAGAGGGGAGAAGGATTAAAACCCTTCCGCCAATGAGCTATGTTGTGCCGTTTATTATGGACGAAAGAAACGATGCTCAAAACCAATTCGAGGATGTTATAGATATTACAAATATTGAAAGATATCTCGACGAAAAGCACAGAGAGGGTTATACAGATATGACCATTCTCCACGTTATTCTTGCCGCCTATTGCCGTGTTGTTTCCGAAAGACCGGGAATTAACCGTTTTACTGCGGGACAGCGCATTTTTGCAAGAAAAAACGTAGAGTGCGTAATGACAATCAAAAAGGAGCTTTCGCTTGAGTCACCCGACACGTGCATAAAGGTGGAGCTTGACCCCCGCGACAATACATACAACGTTTACAAAAAATTCCAAAAGGTCGCAAAGGAAGCTCTTAATTCGGATACCGACTTTGACGATACCGCACGCATCCTTACAAAGCTGCCGCGTTTTCTTTTCAGAGCCGCTGTGAAGCTTCTGTTTTGGCTTGATTATCACGGCTGGCTTCCCAAAGCGCTTGAAAAGGTTAGCCCCTTCCACGGCTCTATGATTGTAACCTCGATGGGCTCGCTCGGAATTCCTGCTATTTATCACCATCTTTACGATTTTGGAACACTTCCGCTTTTTATTTCATACGGTAGTGTGTTTACCGCGGACGCAATAAAGCGCGACGGCTCGCGCGAGCGCCACCACTTTGTAACGCTCAAGGTTGTTACAGACGAGCGTATATGTGACGGATATTATTACGCATCCGCTTTCAAAAGGCTTAAAACATACCTGCTTCATCCCGAAAGTCCTGATAATTCAGAAGGAAGAGTTGAGGAGGATATTGATTGATAATAAATCGCCCCGTTTTACCGTGGGCGATCTATTTTTTTGCAAAAAAATAGTCGTAAAAATTGTTAAAAAAGCACTTGACATTTAAAAAACCTTCTGCTATAATAAAGAAGTCCGTGGAGAGATGGCCGAGTTGGTCTAAGGCGCACGACTGGAAATCGTGTATACCCCAAAAAGGTATCAAGGGTTCGAATCCCTTTCT
>JAZSHN010000171.1:0-2703 GCA_045533315.1 Eubacteriales bacterium
TTATAATGACAGAAGGCTGCTTTCGCCCGTTTGCCGTTACTTTTCGGAGGTGCTTTATGCAGGTTAATCACAAGAGGATATACAGGCTGATTATCGACGAGATTGAGCGTGGGACTGCCTCGCGCGGAGAGATTATCGACAATACGGTGAGCAAAATCTGCAACGACACCACCTGTCCGTCGGACAGGTCACGGCTTCGCGGACAGGTTGGCGCGATAATTACAGAGATGCAGGAAAACGGTGTCGTTTCGGTGGCAAAGGACAATCTTGTTTTGAATACAACCCGACCCGTCGCGCTTCGCGCAGAAAATTGCGAAAGGGAGATTATAAATCTTTTAAGGGACGGTCCGCTTACACGGGCGGCGATACGCTCCCGTCTTGAGAGATTTTTCGGCACGGACAAGACCGCAACGCAAAAGGACGACCAAACGCTTTACAGCCTTATCGGGCAGGTGTTAAAGCGGCTTACAACCCTTGGTGTTATTACCCTTTCGGAGGGGCGGTATTCGATTTCGCCCGAAAGAATGGCGAGGGTTGACGATATTGCGTCGATACTTTCGTTAAAGGCGGATTTTATCACGCGCCTTCATTCAAAGGGCGGCGAGTTTTTCGAGCATTACATAGTCACCCTGCTCTCCAAGTATCTTTCCAAAAACGGAAAGACGGTGACCGAGGCATTCACCACGGGAGGCGCGGCGGACGGCGGCATTGACGGAATAATACGGACGGTTGATGCGCTCGGCTTTCGCGAGGAGATTATGATACAGGCGAAAAACCGCAACGAGCTTGTCGTAGAGACGTCGGTAAGGGGGTTTTACGGGGCGGTTTGCGCGGCACAGGGGTCGCGCGGGATTTACGCCACAACCTCGGATTTTCACCCGTCGGCAAGTGCCTTTCTCGACAGCATCGACAACTGTGTCGGCGTAAACGGCGAAAAGATTTTTGAAATGGCAATAGAATGTCAATACGGTGTAAGAAAAAAACACGGAAAATACACCATTGACGGTAAAATAATTTAACAGAAAAGGAAAAGAAAATGACTGTCAGTGAATTGAAAATTGCGCTTCAGAGCGAGATGGACTTTGCAAAGGAGCTTCTTTCGGATATTGACGGAATTGAATATTCCGCAGAGGTGGAGGGGTCGGAGGACTCGTCCTATACCTTTGGTGTGGTTATGCTCGGCACGGCGGGAATGACCGACGAGGAGAGAATTTACATTTCCCTGGAGGCGGATATCAACGCGGACGACACGGTTGATGCGGAGGATTTCGGTAAGCAGGTCGAGAGCTTTCGCGCGGGTCTTTGCGATATTGCGGCGGCACTTCGCGCAAGCGACGACAAGACCGCGACCCTTCTTGAAATCGGAAAGAGGATAGATGCGGAGCTTGACGAGGCGTATGCCAAAGAGATGGAGCGAATTAACCGCGAGACGTCCGAGAGGCTTTGGATTGCGATAGGCGCGACGGCGGTTATACTCGTTGTTGCGGCGGTTTGCATCGCTGTAAAGCTTATTGTGGGGTAAATATGCACAGCGAGCTTGCGATAGAGAAAATGACCGCGGCGGCAGAGGCGGCGGCGGAGAAAATACGCGAAAC
This sequence comes from Eubacteriales bacterium, assembly GCA_045533315.1. Classification (GTDB taxonomy): domain Bacteria; phylum Bacillota; class Clostridia; order Oscillospirales; family CAG-272; genus UBA1740. The sequence continues at coordinate 1,596 of JAZSHN010000171.1, forward strand.
GGGTGTTTTTGTAAGCGTTGAGTGCAGCTATATGAATGCGCTGTTACAGACGACGGACAACCCGAAAAGGGCAAAATTTATCACCGTTTCGGCGGTAATTACGGCGGAGGATACCAAAAAGGGCGACGAGTATTGCCTTTCGGTCGGGGCGGAAATTCGCGGCGGAAGGGTCGAGGAGAGCCAGCTTGACAAGGATTTATCCTCCTTTGGCGATATGGTGGAGGAAACGGTCGAAAGGCTTTCGGGCTTTGAAAACAAGAGCGAGGGTGTTGCCGTCCTTGCAAACGAGGCGGAGGCGGAATACGAGAAGCTTGTCGAAAGGCTATCCGCGGAGCAGAAAAAGCAGCGGGTTATTTCGGCAATCGGTCTTTCTCTCGTATTTATCGGAATAATTATTTTGTTTGTAGTTGCGACGCTTTCGGCGTAGGTGGATTATGGCACTTGATTTTTCAAAGTATACAAAGCGTGGTGCGTCCTCCTGCGAGGACTGTCAATTTTACGATTACGACGAGCTTTCGGAGGAGTATTCCTGTACCCTTTCGCTTGACGAGGACGAGATGGTGGATTTTCTCGGAGGGGATACGCGCGGATGCAAATACTATCGCCATTACGACGAGTATAAGAGCGTAAACAAGCAGATTTGACACGAAAAAGCATTTTATAAGCAGTCAAAGAGCCGATGCGAGGCAAATTCGTATCGGCTTTTTTTATGTAGTAGGGCGGCAGGGGCGGGCGCGCGGCGACATTTTGCCCATTGTGGAAAAGGACAAAGCGGGCGCGGTAAAATTGTTAAAAATAGATATAAATTCGGCAAAATACAGGGTTCGTAGGAAAAATTTTCAAAAAATTTTTGATTTTGGATTTGAGAAAAAGCGAGGAAACAAGAGAAAACGGGAGAAAAAACGAGCTTTCGCTTTCTAAATCATTTTTACGAAAAAAAGTTTTCAAAAACCCATTGACAAAGGTGGGTGCATGTGCTATAATTAACGGGCTTGAAAAAAGACGTGTGCCACGGGCGCACAAATCAAAACGGAGGAACAAAAGATATGTCCACTTTCATGGCTACTGCGAACCACGTGGCGCGCAGATGGTTCGTTATCGACGCTGC
>JAZSHN010000104.1:0-3534 GCA_045533315.1 Eubacteriales bacterium
CGATGCTCAATTCTCTTCGTATCGAGTATGCAAAGCATCTGTTGTTAACCACCGATTTAAGCATCGCGGATATAGCGGTGGATTCGGGATTTTCGGGAGAGCGGAGCTTTCATCGCGCCTTTCTGTCAGTAGTAGGTATGACACCGGGACAGTATAAGAGGGAAAAACGCGCGGCACGCGGATAACGGGGTGTCCCACAAACGGCGGCGCTTTGTTTATCTAATCCAACGAATTTGTTTGTTGAAACTCCCGTATCGGGCGCAAACCACTTGCATTTACAAAAAATAAATGCTAAAATTTTCTTGGCAAAAAGCAAAAGGGGGATTTAACTAATGCAAAAGAAATTTATATCCGCAACACGCAAGTACACAACGCTTGAAAAGCATATTCCCGCACCGTATTTAAGACGTAGCTTCACACTTGACGAAAAGCCGACCGAGGCGAAAATCAAGATATGCGGTCTTGGCTTTTACATTCTTTATATAAACGGAGAGAGGGTTTCAAAGGGGCATATCGCTCCCTACATCTCAAACCCCGACCATATCTGCTACTACGATACCTTTGACATTACGGAGCATCTCTCGCTTGGCGAAAACGTTATCGGCGTTATTCTCGGTAATGGCTTTCTTAACTGTGCGGGAGGCTTTATCTGGGATTTTGATGATGCGGATTTTCGCTCTGCCCCGATGCTTGCGCTGGAGCTTTCGGCGAGGACGGAAAGCGGCGAGCTTTTAATCACCGCCGACGGTGAATTTCTTACGCATCCGTCGCCAATTACCTTTGACGATTTAAGGCTCGGCGAAAATTACGATGCGCGGCTGGAGCTTGACGGCTGGAGCAGTGTCGGCTTTGACACGAGCGACTGGACACCCGCAATTCCCGCGCCTACTCCGCGCGGAGAAATGAAGCAATGCACCGCAGAGCCGATTACCGTTTACCGCGAGCTTTCACCCGTGAGCATCACGCGCGAGGGCGATGCCTTTATCTACGATTTTGGCATTAATTCCGCGGGAGTTACCCGCCTTCATATAAAGGGAGAGCGCGGACAGCTTGTTACGCTTTGGCATGCGGAGATGCTTCGCGACGGTAAATTCTACAACGATAATATTCGCTTTATCCGCCCCGATGCAACGGCGTATGACGATTATAACCAGACGCTTCGCTTTATATGCTCGGGCGGCGAGGACGTGTACGAGCCGCATTTCCATTACTCGGGCTTCCGCTACGTAAAGGTGGAGGGAATTACGGAGGAGCAGGCAACGCCCGACCTCCTTACCTACCTCGTAATGTCCTCGGAGCTTCAGGCGACGGGCGGCTTTAAATGCTCGGACGAGGGGCTTAACACTCTTTTTAAAATGGTTAAAAACGCCGACAGGTCGAATTTCTTTTACTTTCCTACCGACTGTCCGCACCGCGAGAAAAACGGCTGGATGGGTGATGCTTCGCTTTCCGCCGACCATGCCACCCTGCTTTTCAATACCGAAAGAAGCTATCGAGAATGGCTCCATAATATCAGATGCGCGCAACGGCTTGACGGTGCGCTCCCCGGTATCGTGCCGACGGCGGGCTGGGGCTTTGAATGGGGTAACGGGCCCACGTGGGACAGCGCGCTGTTCAACCTCCCGTATATGCTTTATAAATACCGCGGCTGTACCGACGTTATCCGAGAGAATGCACACGCGATGCTTCGCTACCTTGAATACGTAATCACGAAAAGGTCGCCCGACGGCACTGTTGCGATAGGTCTTGGCGACTGGGTGCCCGTCAACAAGGAGGCGCACGATTACGATGCACCGCTTGCCCTGACCGACAGCGTAATGGTTATGGATATGGCAAGGAAGGCTGCCGAAATGCTAGGTGCTGTCGGTATGAAGCACCAGGCGGCTTTTGCCAACGGAATTTATCTTGATATGCGCGAAACCGTGCGCCGCGAGATGGTTGACCTTGAGTCCCTCGTTGTGAAGGGAGAATGTCAGTCCTCGCAGGCGATAGCCCTGTATTACGGCGTGTTCAATAAGGACGAGGAGGAAAGGGCATTCACCCACCTCGTGCGGCAAATTCACGAAAATGACGATGCATTTGACTGCGGTTTTATCGGAATGCATTGCATTTTCGACGTGCTTGCAAAATTTGGCGAAGCCGACCTCGCATACAAAATGATTACCCGCGACAAATTCCCGTCCTATACGCTTCTCATAGAGCAGGGGCATACCGCACTTCCCGAGCATTTCCTTGACGAAAGCCATGCGCCCACCTCCTATAACCACCACTTCCTCGGTGATATTGCGCGCTGGTTTATGACGCGTCTTGCTGGGCTTAACGTGATTGACTCGAAAACGGTGGAGATTGCTCCCTGTCCCGTACACGGAATTGATTTTGCGGAGGCATACTACGACCTTCCGAGTGGTAGGGCAACCGTCCGCTGGAGCCGCGACGAAAACGGAAAGGTGGAGGTCGATTACACCGTCCCGACGGGTGTAACCGTCCGCTATTGGCACAGCTCAAGCGATAAAATGGCGTTTGATTAACAAAAACACGCGCACCCGTGTTAAATTTTGCTGCTTTTACCCACCCCGCGCAAGATAAATCCCCGCAAAGCGGTAAAACCATTTGCAAACAATTATTTACAAAACAAAAAAACGGCGCAATTTGCGCCGTTTTTTATCCCTTAAGGGCGTGATGATATGCACCTTCGGTGATGAGATGCACGCGAAGCGTGATGATATGCACCTTCGGTGATGATATGCCAAGCCTATGGCTTGAATAAAAAAATCGCAGAACATCGTTCTGCGATTTTTTATGGTGCACCTTCAGGGATTCGAACCCGGGACCCACTGATTAAGAGTCAGTTGCTCTACCAACTGAGCTAAAGGTGCGAGTGCTTCTCTTTCAAAGCCTGATTATTATAGCACACCAAAAAGCACTTTGCAATACCTTTTTTATAAAAAAGAACAAAACGCAATGCTCTACACAAAATGCAAGTAATATATTGCAAAAAGCAAAGCAAAGCTTGTGTCGAGGCACGCTATTATTCGCTTCTTTCTATCCTATTCACCGTTAACGATTTTGGCAACGCGCCCTTCCTTTTGATATAAAGATACGCCCACACGGATACTGCGGCGGAGGCGGCAAGGTCGACGATAAGGTCGGTCATTGTGTCTATAAGTGCCTCCCTCCCGACAAGGGGCGAAAGCCCTTTTCCTATACCGATCGGGGCGGCGAACTTTTGCATATTAAGACCGAGAAGCCCGTCAAAGGAAAATTCGTAAATTTCCCAAAGGACTCCGATTAACACCGAAAAGCCGAGCGAAAGCATGGCGGTAAGTGCGGGAGAAATTTCCTCTCCCGTGAAAAGACGGGGAAGCGAAAGCCCGAGGAATGAAAGCAGCACCGCGCTGTAAATATGCATCACGGTATCCCACATTGCGGCGCGGTAGTAGAGCAGGGCAAATTCGCCGAGAAATATTGCACCCGACAGGAAAAGCACATATGCGATATAAAGACCGCTTGGCAGCTCTATGCCGAGGGGGCGCG
>JAZSHN010000013.1:0-3074 GCA_045533315.1 Eubacteriales bacterium
GAGTAAGCGAAATGAAGCCGTAGACGCCTACGGCAATTTGAGCGCGTCGACCGACAACGAAGTAATACGCGATTGTACAAGAGATGGCTCGCGCAGGAGAAATTGTGCAAGACAAGGCAAAGCAAGCGCGAAGCCCGACGGTGTAGTTACCTACTCCGAGGGCGACAAGCCGAGGCTTTAACGCAGTATTGCGCGATTTATACGTGCGAGACACTCGCGCAGGAGAAATTGTGTAGTACAAGGCGTAAGGGAGTAAGCGAAATGAAGCCGTAGACGCCTACGGCAATTTGAGCGCGTCGACCGACAACGAAGTAATACGCAATTTATCCAAGCGAGGTTAGTTCATCCATACGAACGAGTCAGGCGCATCCTCTTCAATCACAGCGTTTTTAAGCACGGAAACCGCGCGAGAGAGCCCCTCGTATTTAGACATAAGGACGTCCTCGTGCTCTATGGAGATTGTGCCGTTATAGCCGACAAGACGGAGGGCGGAGATTATTTTTCTCCAATATTCCTCTCCGTGGCCGTAGCCGACGGTGCGGAACATCCACGAGCGCTCGGGCGCTACGTCATAGCCCTTTGTTTCAAGAGCGCCGTTTTTCGCCATATTGCAATCGAAAATTTCGGTATCCTTTGCATGGAAATGGAAGATAGCGGGACCGAGAGCGCGGACAACCGCAACGGGGTCGCACCCCTGCCAAATAAGGTGAGAGGGGTCAAGGTTTGCGCCGAGGTTGTCGCCCACCGCCGCACGAAGGCGAAGGAGGGTTTCGGCATTATAAACGCAAAAGCCCGGGTGCATTTCAAGCGCAACCCTTACACCGTGGTCGGCAGCAAAGGCGCACGCCTTTTTCCAATAGGGGATAAGCACGTTGTTCCACTGATAATCGAGGATATCGGCGTAAACGGTGGGCCAGGAGCAGGTTACCCAGTTGGGGACCGTTCCTTCGGGAGTTCCCGCAGGACAGCCCGAGAAGGTTACAACCGTCTTTACACCGAGCTTTTCGGCAAGGAGAACGGCATTAACAAAATCCTCGTGGTCGCGCGCAGCCTCCTCCTTGTCGGGGCTTACGGGGTTTCCGTGAACCGAAAGCGCGGTGAGGTTCATATTATACCTTTTGAGCGTAGCAACCCATTCGTTAAGCGCGTTTTCGTCGGCGAGGAGCTTTTTCGAGTCGCAATGCTCGTTTCCCGGGTTTCCGCCCGCACCGATTTCAACGTCGGTAATTCCGAGTCCGGAATAAAGCTTTAATGCCTCCTCAAGCGAAAGCTCGCGGTAAAGGTTGGTAAAAATTCCGATTTTCATAGGGGTTATCCCTCCAAGAGTTTTTATTTTTATTATACACGCCGCTTTTTACCTTTTCAAGGCTTGTTTTGTCTTTTTTTCGCACTATTTTGACATTCCATCGCATCATTAAAATATTTTTGACGCGCATTTTATTTTATAAATATTGACTTTTGAGGTATATTGTTGTAAAATTAGAATGTAAAGGTATAATTTTCTCATATTAGGAGGTTAATATGAATTTTAATATAACGCTCCCTCCGTCGAGCATCGGCGGTTGGATTTCGCTTGGAATTTACGCCTTCGCGGCGCTTTCGGTGCTTGCGGGTTTTATTACGGGGCTTCGCCGCGGATTTACAAAAACCTTTATCAGGATATGCACGATTGCGCTCGCCGCGGTTATCGCATACTTTGCTGCAAGCGCGCTTGTCGGTGCGTTCGATACAATGTTTGCGGGCAAGACGCTTGAGGAGGTTATAATCTCCGTTTATCCCGATTACGAGGCGGCGGTTGACGCGCAAACACGAGAAATTATATCCGCGTTCGACATTGAAACAGCCGAGCTTATTATCGGGGGAGTTGCGGCGCTTGTGCTTTCTCCCATTGTTTTCCTTGCCGCATTCGGGATTGCAAGGCTTTTGCTTTTGCTTGTGGATTGGCTTCTCGGCGCGTTGCTCGGAAAAACCAACAGGGATAAGGGTGCGCCCTCCACTCTCACGGGCGGAATTCTCGGCTTGGTACAGGGTGCGCTTATTGCGGTCGTTGTGCTTATTCCGATTTCGGGTATGCTTACGCTTGCGGCTGGGGTAAAAACGGATATGCTCGCAAACGAGGACTTTTCCGCAGATGAAAAGGCAAACGTCGAGAGCTTTTATGCACAGTATCTTGACGAGCCGATTGCAAACCCGCTTGTAACGCTCGTAAACGGTTACGGCGGAGATAAAATATACACCGAGCTTTCCAAAACGAAGGTTGGCGAGGTCACCTATGATATGACAGAGCGTGCATCGCTTGCGGCAGGGATTGCGGTTGACGTAACGACGCTCAAGGGTATGAATTGGCAATCGCCCACACCCGAGCAGGAGGCGGCAATCGAGCGCATAGTCGACAGCATGGGCGAGGACGAATATACCGCACGAATTCTTGCGGGAGTATTGCGCGGCTCGGGCACGGCGCTTTCCGAAAATATCGAAATATTCAAGCTTGAGGCTCCGTATGACGAAATTTTCAAGGAGGCGTTCGGAATATTCACCACCTCCGACCAGAGCAACGTCGGCAAGGACCTTGACACAATGCTTCACGTTTACTTTATAATGGCGGACAACGAGCTTCTCACTCTCATTTCCGAAAACGACATCGAGGGTATGAAGGGCAAGCTTACCGAAAGGATTGGCGACGAGCTTATCATAGACAATATGATACGCACGCTTCAGGAAAACGAGAGGACCGCCCCGCTTGTCACTATGTTCACAAAGCTTTCGGTTTCGATTATGGCAGACAGCCTCGGGCTTGACGAAAATACCGTACAGCTTTACGAGGAGCTTAAGGACGACGTTAACGAGGTGCTTAAGCTTAACCGCGACGACTTTGCCTCCGAGGAGGAGTACAAGGCAGAGGTTAATACACAGCTTTCCGCCGCGCTTGAGAGCAACGGCATCAGCCTTGAGGACGATATAGTTGCGGGAATGACCGACTACGTTGCCGAAAACTACTCGGGCGACGTTGAAATCACCGACGAGGAGGTTAACGACGCAATTCTCTCCTACTACTCCGCTTACGTCGATTATAT
>JAZSHN010000046.1:0-8301 GCA_045533315.1 Eubacteriales bacterium
TTGAGCTTTTTAAAGTTAATTTTCATCGTTTGATGCTCCTTTGTATTGCTTATCAAGCTTGCACCCGTCCCAAATGACGATTTCGCCTGTTGCACGGGTTTTGTTCATATCTATAATACGCTGGTTTTCAGAGCCGCGAAAGCGAAGTCCGAGCCGCTTTTTTTCCTCGTCAAATCTTCCGTCGACAAGAATATCCACAAGCGAAAGAAGCGCGGCGGTTATATTAAGGCATTTGGGGTGAGTGCCGCACGCGCCCGTCAGCTCCTCGTAGGTATTGCCCGTAAACAGCCATACCGTTTTATCGGGGAATTTTTGCTTGAATTCGGTAAGAAAAGGGAGCAAGGCGGCTTGGTTTTCGGGCTCCATCGGCTCTCCGCCGAGGACGGTAAGTCCGCGCACCGAGGAGTTATACATTGTGGCATATATTTCCTCGCGCACCCCGTCGGTAAAAGGCGAGCCGTAGTCAAACGCCCAGGTTTCGGGCTGAAAGCAGCCGCGACATCTGTTTCGGCAGCCGCTTACAAAGAGGGAGGTGCGAATCCCCTCTCCGTTTGCGACGTCAAATTTCTTTAATGCACAGTAATACATTGTAAAGTTTAGTTTACCTTTCGGTGAATTTCGTCCACAAAAATGCGGTTGAAATTCAACGGCAAAATGTGGCTTTTTTCTTTTAATTTATACCGAGCTTTGGCTTTAAGAAGGCACCCGTGTAAGATTTTTCGCATTTTGCGACCTCCTCGGGAGTGCCTGCCGTGACGATAGTTCCGCCGCCGTCGCCGCCCTCGGGTCCGAGGTCGATAATATAGTCGGCAGTTTTAATGAGGTCAAGGTTATGCTCGATAACAACGACGGTATTTCCGCCGTCGGCAATGCGCTGTAATATACCGACAAGCTTTGCAACGTCGTCGGTGTGAAGCCCCGTTGTCGGCTCGTCAAGGATATATATGGTTTTGCCCGTGGAGCGCTTTGCAAGCTCGGTGGCGAGCTTTACTCTCTGTGCCTCACCGCCCGAAAGGGTGGTAGAGGACTGTCCGATTTTGATATATCCAAGCCCTACCTCGAAAAGCGTGGTAAGCTTTCTTTGAATTTGGGGCAGTCCCTCGAAGAAGGCAATTCCCTCCTCCACCGACATTTCAAGCACGTCGTAGATGCTTTTTCCCTTGTATTTAACCTCAAGGGTGTCGCGGTTATAGCGTTTTCCCTTGCACACGTCGCATTTTACGTATACGTCGGGAAGAAAGTTCATTTCAATACACTTTACACCGTCACCCTCGCACGCCTCGCAGCGTCCGCCCTTTACGTTAAAGGAAAACCTGCCCGCGTCGTAGCCCTTTGCCTTTGCATCTCTTGTTTTGGCGAAAAGATTACGAATGTCGGTGAAAAGTCCCGTGTAGGTTGCGGGGTTGGAGCGCGGTGTGCGCCCGATGGGGCTTTGGTCGATGGAGATAACCTTATCAAGATTTTCAAGACCCGTGATTTGCTTTACCCGTCCCGGGTAGGTTACTGCGCGGTTTAGGTCGCGCGCGAGCGTGCGATAGAGAACGTTGTTTATCAGTGAGGATTTACCGCTTCCCGACACTCCCGTAACCGCAACAAAGCAGCCGAGGGGGATATCCACGTCAACGCTTTTGAGGTTGTTTTCCTCCGCGCCGCGAATAGAGATATAGCTTCCGTTTCCCTGTCTGCGCTTTTCGGGGACGGGTATCGACCTTCTTCCCGAAAGGTATGCGCCAGTTATTGATTTTTCGCATTTCGCAACCTCGTCGGGTGTGCCCGCGGCAACTATCTCACCGCCGTGAATGCCCGCACCGGGTCCGACGTCGACTATATAATCGGCTTCGCGCATAGTATCCTCGTCGTGCTCTACAACAAGCACCGAGTTTCCGAGGTCGCGCAGCGATTTTAATGTGCCGATAAGCTTTCCGTTATCGCGCTGATGCAAACCGATAGATGGCTCGTCAAGGATATAAAGCACGCCCGTGAGAGCCGAGCCGATTTGGGTTGCAAGGCGGATGCGCTGTGCCTCACCTCCCGAGAGAGTGCCCGCGGTGCGGGCGAGGTTGAGGTAATCAAGTCCGACGCGCACAAGGAAGCCGAGGCGGGCGCGAATTTCCTTTAAAACCTCCTTTGCAATCTTCATTTCGGTTTCGTTAAGCTCTATTTTGTTAACGAAGTCAAGCATTTTATCTATCGAAAGGCGGCAGATTTCATCAATGTTAAGACCTCCGACCGTGACGCCGAGCACCATATCGGAAAGGCGGCGGCCCTTGCATTTCGGGCAGGCGACCTCCTCTACAAACTCTTGATAATAGTCACCGCCCATCATCTTCATTCGCTTTTCAATTATGCGAACAAGACCGTCAAAGGTGGTGGTTTGCATTCTTCCCTCTTTGCCGAAGAAGCGTTCCACCGTGTACTTTTTCGCGCCCGTTCCGTACATAAGCGCGTCCATTTGCTCCTCCGTAAAGTCGCAAAGCGGTGTATCAAGAGTAAAGCCCATATATTCGCCGACAGCTGCAACGAGAGGCCCCGTCCACGAGTCCTCCGTCATTGTTTTAAAGCCGTTTACGGCAATTCCGCCCTCACGAAGCGAGAGGTGACGGTGGGGTATCATTTTGTTGACCGAGATACGCTGCATATTTCCGATGCCCGCACATTCGGGGCAGGCACCGATGGGGTTGTTAAAGGAAAACATACGCGGCTCAAGCTCGGGAAAGGAAATTCCGTGCTCCTCGCAGGCGTATTTTTGGGAAAATTCAAGCTCCCTCTCCTCCTCTCCGTCGCGGGGAACGGTGACTATTGTAACCCTTCCGTCGGCGGTATGGAGTGCCGATTCAACCGAGTCGGAAAGTCGCGAGCGAATATCCTCCTTTAAAACAAGGCGGTCAACGACGATGTCAACCGTGTGCTTTGTATTTTTATCAAGCTCTATATTTTCGGTGAGGTCGTACATTATTCCGTCAACACGCACACGGGCAAAGCCACTTTTTCTCGCGTCGGCAAAGACCTTTTCCTGTGTTCCCTTTTGCGCTCTTACAACGGGGGCAAGCACCATAAAGCGCGTACCCGTGTCAAGCTTTAGAATTTTATCGACGATTTGGTCAAGCGATTGCTGCTCTATTACCCTTCCGCAGACGGGGCAGTGCGGTATGCCGATACGGGCATAAAGCAAACGGAGATAGTCGTAAATCTCCGTAACCGTGCCAACCGTGGAGCGCGGGTTTTTGGAGGTGGTTTTCTGGTCAATTGAGATTGAGGGAGAAAGCCCCTCTATCAAATCGACGTCGGGCTTGTCCATCTGACCGATAAACATACGCGCATAGGAGGACAGGCTTTCAACGAAGCGACGGTGTCCCTCCGCGTAAAGTGTATCAAAGGCGAGCGAGGATTTACCGCTTCCCGAAAGACCCGTAAGCACCACAAGACTGTCGCGCGGTATTTCAACGTCTACGTTTTTGAGGTTGTTAACCCTTGCACCCTTTACTATAATTTTTTTATTGTTAATTTCCATTTCTCAATTCCTTAATTCTGTCACGAATGTAGGCTGCCTTTTCAAATTCAAGCGCACGTGCCGCCTCTTTCATTTCGGCGGTAAGCTCCTCGATAAGCCTTTCCCTTTGCAGGCGGGTGAGCTTTTTGTCGTTTTCGGGCTTTGCCTTTCTTCCGATTTCGATAACCTCGGCAACCTTTTTCTTGACGCTTTCGGGGGTGATACCGTTTTCCTCGTTATACCGCATTTGTATTTCGCGGCGGCGGTTGGTTTCGTCAATCGCGCCCTTCATAGAGCGTGTTACGGTGTCGGCATACATAACCACGTGGCCGTTTATATTACGCGCGGCGCGTCCGATTGTCTGAATAAGCGAGGTTTCGCTGCGGAGGAAGCCCTCCTTGTCGGCGTCGAGAATTGCGACGAGCGAGACCTCCGGAATATCAAGACCCTCGCGCAAAAGGTTAATGCCGACAAGCACGTCAAATTCGCCAAGACGAAGGTCGCGGATTATCTCCATACGCTCTATCGTTTCAACTCGGTGGTGGATATATTTTACCTTTATTCCGTGGGTGGAAAGATAGTCGGTAAGGTCCTCTGCCATTTTCGTTGTGAGTGTGGTAACGAGCACCTTTTCGCCTCGCTCCACGGTAATGCGGATTTCACCGAGAAGGTCGTCAACCTGTCCGTCCACGGGACGGACCTCTATTTTCGGGTCTATAAGACCCGTGGGGCGAATAAGCTGCTCCACGCGGCTGGAGCTTTCCCTTTCCTCGTAGTCGCCGGGGGTTGCGCTGACAAACACGACCTGTCCTATTCTTTCCTCAAACTCGTCAAAGAAAAGCGGACGGTTATCAAAGGCGGAGGGGAGGCGGAAGCCAAAATCAACGAGGTTCTTTTTTCTCGCAAAATCGCCGCCCGACATACCGCGAACCTGTGGAAGGGTGACGTGCGACTCGTCGATGAACATAATAAAATCCTTTGGAAAATAGTCAAGGAGGGTGTATGGGGTAGAGCCTTCGGGACGTCCCGAGAGGATGCGGGAGTAGTTTTCAACACCCGAGCAAAAGCCGATTTCGCGGAGCATTTCAATATCGTAGCGGGTGCGCTCCTCTATCCTTTGCGCCTCGATAAGCTTGTTTTCGCCTTTGAAATAGGCAACGCGCTCTATCATTTCCTCCTCGATTTCGCGGAGGGCGGCCTCCCTTTTTTCGTCGGAAACCGCGTAGTGCGTTGCGGGAAAAATCGCGGTATAGGAAAGATGCTCGGTAACCGCGCCCGTCACGGGGTTAAAGCGGGAAAGACGGTCGATTTCGTCACCGAAAAACTCAACGCGGATTGCATAGTCACGTCCCGATGCGGGATAGACCTCCACGGTATCGCCGCGGACGCGGAATTTGTTTCGGGTAAAATTCATATCGTTGCGCTCGTAGGATATGGCGACAAGGGCGCGTATAAGCTCGTCGCGCGACATTTCAAGACCCGGACGGAGCGAAACCTGAAGCCCCATATACTCCGCGGGGTCACCGAGGGAGTAGATACAGGAAACCGAGGCGACGATGATTACGTCGCGCCTTTCAAACAGGGCGGAGGTCGCGCTGTGTCGGAGCATATCTATTTCCTCGTTAATCATTGCGTCCTTTTCGATATACATATCCTTTCCGGGGATATATGCCTCCGGCTGGTAATAATCGTAATAGGAAACGAAGTATTCCACCGCATTGTCGGGGAAAAACTGTCTGAACTCGGTGCAAAGCTGTGCCGCGAGTGTTTTATTGTGTGCCAAAACGAGCGTCGGGCGGTTGAGATTTGCGATAACGTTTGCCATCGTAAAGGTTTTGCCCGAGCCTGTAACTCCGAGGAGGGTTTGCGCTCTTTCGCCGTTCAAAATGCCCGCGGTAAGCTGTGCAATGGCGGCGGGCTGGTCACCCGTCGGCTTGTATTCACTTTTAAGAATGAATTTTCCGTTTTGCATTTTCCCTCTCCTTTCAAAATCGGCACTTTTTCACATATATCATTTTAACACAAAATATATAAAATATCAAGGGTTTTCGGAGTTTGGTGCGTGAACTTTTTGGTGCGGGCGATTTTGGGGAGAAAAAAGAAAAAGAGTGCCGACGAAGCGGCACTCTTTCCTTTAATAAAGTTATAATTACAACGAATATAAATGTTCTTGTAAAATTCTTGTATAATTTCATATTTTAACTCCCATTATTCATTTATACAAATTGAAAAAGCACTAATTTCAATCAAACCATAGAAAGTAGTTCTTCCTTTTTCATCTGTTACACTATAACTTGTTGTATCCATAATGTTTACCAGAGTATCATAATATTTTCCAAAATCACTGATAACATTGATGTCCGAACGAGTGCCGTCGGCATAAAGAGTATATAACTCTTTGGTTATGTAATATTGACCATTAACCGAAATACACGGAAGCGTTTTTAGCGCGTTATAATATGCCGATACAGAATGATACACATTTTCATCATTCGATGAATTCAAATAAACGAAACTAATATCAAATTTAGTAGAACCGTTAGTATTAAATCCGTTATTAAAATTAGGAATATACTCCTGAAAATGCTCTACATTGGGAACGGGAGAGTTTTTTGTTACGATGTCGGTGACCAAGGAAGCTTTATTAATTTGAAACGCGACAACAAAATTCAAATCATCATATTTCTCACTGATTTCGTTTGCATTATTAAATTTAACCCAAGTATAATTGGTTACACAACAATAATCGTTCGCTTCATCATAATGTCCGATATTATAGTATGCACATACAAAATAATATTCTGATTTATTAAATCCAACATGTAATGCCTGTTTTCCATTTTTTATTTCTTCAATTTTTGTAGCCGTTGAAGTTTCAGGCATATCGTGTGATACGAACAGGTCTTGTAAATACTTAGTCAAAGCACAAACAAGAGCATCTTTGTTTTGTAATACCGTTGGTGATTTTTCTTCATTATTATGCGGAGCTGTGCAACCTGTAAAGCATAGAAACAACAAAAAACAAAGCAATATTAAAGAAATAGTTTTTCTCAAATAAAACACCTCTTTCCACTAATGAACATTTAAAAAGCGCATAGATAGCTCTGTCAAAGCAGTTCTACCCATGCGCTGTTATATTACAATTTTTAGTTACCCTCTGCACCATTGAAAGCGGCATCTAAAAACATCGTGCAACTGGTAAAACTGCTTTTGCATAATATTATTCATAATGACACCTCCACGTTAATATCTTTGTAGTTGTTATATCATATTCGGGATTGATTGTCAAGCGGAGGGGCTGACCCGAATGGAAGATTTTTAAAATCAGCGTTTTTTACTGTTGCTTATACGGACGCGAGTGACCGTTTTTCCGATAAAGACGTCCGAACGGTGGGTAAGGTCGAGATTTGCATATTTATCAAGCGGATATATGGGGGCGTGAAGTCCCTTTTTATAGCTTCGCGAAATAAGCACCGTCGGCACGGCAGCGGCAACTCCGCCAAAGGCAAGCCCGCTTACAATTCCAACCGAGAGAGAGTCCATTCCAAGCACACCGAAAAGCAGAGAAAGCGCAAATACGCCGAGGAATATTCCCGCCGCAAGAGCTATTATCTTCGGTATGCTTATCGGAAGTCTGCCGAATATTTTCCCCGTCGCTCCGTTCATAGCGTACATAAAGGTTTTATCCTTTGTCCTGTCCTTCTTATGCTTTTTTATGTAGGTCATAATCCAGACGGGGAGGAGGTTGTATTCCCAATGGCTTTGCAAAACCGAGAGGTTGAGCGAGGTCACGCTTACCGAATCGTAGCCGACCGCCGTCCTTCGTAAAAGCTCGGTGGCGTAGGAGTTCATTCTTCCCTTTACCTCCGTGTAAAGCTGCTCGCGCTCTATATCTCTTTTTTTGGCGACAAAGCCCTGAAGATACGGCATTGAAAACTGCTCGTAATTTTCGGGAGGATAGGGGAGGACGCCCTCGAGCATTTCCTTGTCCTCCGTAGAGATGGCGGAGGTGGATATATCCTCGAAATGTATTCTTCCGCCGCGCTCCACTGCATAGCGGGAGGTTTCGGTATAGCGGTAATCTCCCGAAACCCAAGTGCGTACCCGTTTTCCGATGGCATTCATAAAGGAGGAGGTGTCGGCATCGGTTACCCAAAACGGGTAGTATACACCCGAAAGGTAGGTAAGCTGCTCGCGCGAGAAGAAATTTTTGGGAATGAATTTTTTCTTTTTGGAGAAGCGGAGAAATTCGTCCACCGCCTCCTCCTTTGAAAATTTGAACGGAATTACGCGGGTGGGACGAAGCGCGCCCGTCACCTTGTCGGAGAGGACGATGGGGTTATGACAGTAGTAGCAAAGATCGGCGACGGTATTTTTGTCCGCAACGACCTCCGCACCGCAGGACGGGCAATGATATTCCCGAAGCTCGTCGGTAAATTCGGCGTTTTCCCTTTCGATTTGCTCGGCACGCTCGGCAGATGCGGTAGCGTCAAGCTCCTCCATTGTGAAATGCGAAAGACAAAATTCACAGGAAAAGCGTTGCTCCTCCGCGTTGAAAATCAAGCCCGCATCGCAGTTTGGACATTTATAGGTTACGGTAGTGTTCATAGATACTACCCCTTTTCAAGATTATTCCTTGCGCTTTCCGCAGGTGGTGCAGAATTTGCCCGAGGCGCTGTTTTTAGAGCCGCAGTCGGTGCAAAACCAATCGGCAGAGGCGGTTGCTTCGGGCTTTTTGCTTCCGCAATTTGAGCAGAAGTTACCCGTGCATACGCTTCCGCAGGAGCAGGTCCAGCCGACGGGTGCGGTGG
>JAZSHN010000112.1:0-3645 GCA_045533315.1 Eubacteriales bacterium
TTTTGTTTTGATGCAAGGCGGTTAACACTACACATTTCCGCGGGCGACAATATTTTAAAATTATTAACATCTCGGTATACAATTTCCGCATAAAAAGGGCGGGGAAAGCCCCGCCCAAAACCGTTGCATTATTTTGCAAATTGACTGTTATAAAGCTCAAAGTAAAAGCCGCACCGTGCCAAAAGCTCCTCGTGCGTGACCGTTTCAACAATATTTCCGTCCCGCATCACAAGAATGAGGTCGGAGTCCATTACCGTTGAAAGTCGGTGCGCCACCACAAAGCTCGTGCGACCGCGCATCATCTCCGAAAACGCCTTTTGAATACGGATTTCGGTGCGCGTGTCGATGGAGGAGGTCGCCTCGTCGAGTATAAGCATCGGCGGCAGACAAAGCATTACCCTCGTAATGCAGATAAGCTGCTTTTGCCCCTGCGAAAGCTCCTCGCCGCCCTCTCCGATGCGCGTGTCGTATCCGTTTTTTAGCCTCTTTATAAAGCTGTGCGCGTGTGCTGCCTTTGCCGCCGCGATAACCTCCTCGTCGGTGGCGTCGGGCTTGCCCATTTTGATGTTATCCCTGACGCTCGCGGGCGAAAGCCAGGTGTCCTGAAGCACCATTCCGTAATTTTTTCGCAGCGAATGGCGCGTAATATCGCGAATGTCCGTGCCGTCAACCGAAATACCGCCGCCCGTAACGTCGTAAAATCTCATTAAAAGGTTAATAAGCGTCGTCTTTCCGCATCCCGTCGGACCTACGATAGCAACACGCTTTCCGCGCGTTACCTCAAGCGAAATCCCCTCAATAAGCGGTCTTTCGGGAGTATAGGAAAAGCTCACGTCCGAAAGGCTTACGTCACCCTCCGCAACTCCAAGCACAAGCGCATCCGCCCCGTCGGGAATTTCACACGGCTCGTCGATAATCTCAAGAATTCTGCCCGCGGAGGCAAGCGCATTCTGAAACTCGGTAACAACGCCCGAAATCTCGTTAAACGCCTTTGTATACTGATTTGCATAGGAGAGAAGCGCTGCCAATTCACCAACCGTAAGAAGCGCCGAGCCTGCGGCATTGTCGGTAAGCACAAGCACTGCACCCACAAGAGCCACCGCCGCATAAACAAGCGAGTTGACAAATCTCGTTGACGGGTTGGTAAGAGAGGAGAAGAATATCGCCTTCAGCGAGGTTTTTTGTAATTTTCCGTTAAGCTCGTCAAATTTCTCCTGCGCCTCGTCCTCGTGCGAAAACGCCTTTACAATCTTCTGGCTTGAAAGCATCTCGTTGACGTGGGAGGTGGTCTTCGCCTCCGCCTCCGCCCTCGCCTTAAACATATTAAAGGTGCGGGAGGCAATGAACCTTGCCACGAAAAGCGAAATCGGCGTAAGCACGAATACAACCAGCGCAACAATCCAGTTGAGGTATATCATAATTCCGAGCGTAATCAGGATTGTAAGCACACCCGAAAGCAGCTGTGTAAAGCCGAGCAAAAGACCGTCAGCAAGCTGCTCCGCATCGTTTATAATCCTGTTCACCGTGTCGCCCGTGCGGTGGCTGTCGTGATATGAAAGCGGAAGCCTTTCGAGCCTTGAAAACGCGTCGTTTCGTATATCGCGCACAACACCGAGCGCGATACGGTTGTTAAGCGTGGAGCTTATCCACTGTGCGAGCGCCGCCCCACCGATAAGAATTCCCGCAAGAAGGAGAATTTCAATTATGGCGTCAAGCCTTACCTCGCCCTTTCCCGTAATAAGGTCGATTGCATCACCGACAAGCACGGGAATATAAAGAGAAAGCGCAACCGTTATCACCGCGAAAAGCGCGGAAATCGGCAAAAGAAGCCTGTATTTTCCGATATATTTGAGCGCGCGGCGAAGGATTTCACCGCTTTTTTTGTTATCTTTACTCATTTTCGCTACCCCCTCTCTTGAATTGGGTGTAGTAGATTTCGCGGTAAATCTCGCAATTTTCCATAAGCTCGGCGTGCGTGCCGATGCCGACAGCCTCCCCGTCGTCAAGCACGATGATTTTATCCGCATTCATTACGCTGGAGGCTCTTTGCGATACGATAAAGACCGTCATTTTGCCCTTCATATCGGCAATTGCCCGACGTAAAGCCGCATCGGTTGCAAAGTCAAGCGCCGAAGCCGAGTCGTCAAGCACCAAAATTCTCGGATTTCCAACGAGCGCGCGCGCAATGGTAAGCCTCTGCCTTTGTCCGCCGGAGAGGTTTCTGCCCCCCTCCTCGATTTCTGCGTTAAGTCCACCCTTTGCGGCAACCACGTCGACTGCCTGTGCCGTCCTTACCGCCGCCATAATTTCCTCGTCGGTCGCGTTTTCGTCCCGCCATTTGAGGTTGTCGCGAATTGTACCGCTGAAAAGCATTGCCCTTTGCGGACACATACCAATCATTTCGCGAAGCGCGCGCGGGTCGTAGTCGTTTGCATTCCGCCCGTCGATAAGCACCTCGCCACAGTCGGCAGGGTAAAACGCGGGGATAAGATTGATAAGCGTCGATTTTCCCGAGCCTGTGCCTCCGATAATTCCAACCGTCTCGCCCCATCTCGCATTAAAGGATATACCCGAAAGAGCCGCCTCGGGCGCACCCGCATACCTCGCGCTGACGTTGCAAAGCTCCACCGCATACTCCGAGCCAAGCCCCTCGGTTGCTTTGCCGCGGGATTCTGTCGACTCAACGGCAAGCACGTCGGCAATTCTCGTCGCGGAGGCAAGTGCCTTTGAAATAGAAATAATAAGGTTTGCAAGCTTTATAAGCTCAACGAGAATTTGCGACATATAGTTATAAAGCGCAAGCACCTGTCCCTGCGTAAGGTTGCCGAGGTTGACCTCCACCGCACCAGTGTAAATAAGCAGCAAAATCGCCGCGTTTATAAGCACAAAGGTCAGTGGGTTCATAAGCGCGGAAATGCGTCCAACCCTCTTCGATACGGTGTTAAGGAGCTGATTTTCCTCGCGAAATTCTGCAATTTCGTCCTCCTCCTTGCCAAAGGCGCGGATAACTCTCACACCGTCGAGATTTTCTCTCGTAGTAGAGAGCAGGGCATCGGTCCGCCCCTGTACCCTCTTGTACATCGGCATCGTAAGAAGCATAATACCGAATACCACAACGGAAAGCATGGGGATTACCGCAACAAAGGTCATGGCGGATTTGAAATCAATCGTAAACGCCATAATCGCCGCACCGAAAACCACAAAAGGCGAGCGCAAAAGCAAACGAAGCGCAAGGTTAAGACCGTTTTGCACCTTTGTGGCGTCCGCGCTCATTCGGGTTATCATCGTCGACGTGCCGATGCGGTCAATATCGGTGTAGGAAAGCGAGTTAAGCTTTGCGAAAAGCGCGCTCCTGATTTTTCCGACAAAGCCGACCGATGCACGCGCGCAAAAAAATTGCGCCGTCACCGAAAATGCAAGACCGACAGCACCCATAAGAGCGAGAATAAGTGCCATTTTTACTATGTAGCCCTTGTCACCCTCGGCAATACCGCGGTCGACGATAGCCGCAATTACAAGCGGAACGATAAGCTCAAGGGTCGCCTCGCAAAGCTTGAAAAGCGGACCGAGCACCGAATCCCGCCAATGCGGCTTCAGATATCTTAAAAGTCGTTTCATAAAACAAAACCAAGTCGGAGGCAAGCG
>JAZSHN010000119.1:0-6772 GCA_045533315.1 Eubacteriales bacterium
CGCCCCCCATATCCTTGTACTTCTCGTAATCCCGTCTGCCCGTCGCGTGAATAAAAAGAATTCCCGATTTTCCGCCGTCAAGCCCAATAACCTCGCTCATCACAGAGTTAAGCACCTCCGCGCCAAGCGACCCGCCAAACGAAAGCACCACCCTTTTTTCTCTCGGTATACCGAGTGCCGCCCTCGCCCGCGATTGGGAAATCCGCCCGACTGCCCCGCGCACAGGGTTGCCTGTAATAACCGATTTGCATTTCGGAAGCCTTTTTTCCGCCGCCCCGTAGCCAAGCATTACAAGGTCGACCGACCGACAGCACAGCCGTGTCACAAGCCCCGGCACTGCGTTTGATTCGTGAATTGCGCGCTTTATGCCGAGCGACCTCGCCGCCGAAAGCACGGGCCAGCAGACGTAGCCTCCCGTCCCGATTACCGCATCGGGGGATAATTCGGAAAGGAGCTTTTTTGCCTCTCGCCTTGCCGATACAGCCTTAAAAAGCGTCTTAACGTTTTTCGGGGAAAGCGAGCGACTTAACCCCGAAACCTCAATTTCGTATGGCTCAAAGCCCGCATTGCGGATTGCACCGTTTTCCTTGCCGCCCACTCTGCCTATAAAGAAAAATTCCGCCTTTTTGTCATTCTGCCTTAAAATATCCGCCATTGCGAGCATCGGTGTAATATGACCGCCCGTGCCGCCTCCGCAAAAAACTATTCTCATTAACAGCTCTTCCTTTCCTTTTTAAGCTCAAAAGCTCATTGCGCCCATCTCGGCTTCCTGTCTTTGCATCTTGCCATTATCGGCTTTCCGCTTTTTTGTTCCGCCCCGCAAGGGGGGCTTCCTTATCCCTCGCAATTGAAAGCAAAAGACCCATCTCGAAAAGTATCATTATGAGCGACGAGCCTCCGTAGCTGAAAAGCGGAAGGGATATTCCCGTATTCGGGATTGTATTTGTAACAACCGCAACGTTAAGCAATACCTGTATCGCCATCTTAAAGGTTATCCCAAGCGCAACAAGACGTGAAAAGCTGTCCCTTGCTCGCATCGCGATTTTATAGCCTCTGAAAACAAGCACACCGAAAAGCAACAGTGCCGCTACCGCACCGATAAAGCCAAGCTCCTCGCAAAGTATTGCAAAAATCATATCATTTGCGGGCTCCGAAACGTAGGAGTGCTTTAATTCACCGTTACCGAGACCCTTTCCGAAAAGCCCGCCCGAGCCGATTGCCATAAGCCCCTGAAGCGTCTGCCACCCGCCCGTCAGCTTGTACGCCTCGGGATTTTGCCAAACGGTAATGCGCTCCTTTGTGTAGTCGGTGAAAAAGGCTATGTAGCATACCCCCGCCGCCCCCGCACCCATAAAGGCGTAAAGGTACTTCATATTCACGCCCGCCGAAATTATGAGCAAAAGCCCGAGCGTGCCGAGAATGATTATACAGGATAAATGGTGCTGAAGCATTACGAGTAAAATCGGCAAAACCAGAATTACACAGGGTAAAACCGTACCCCAAAGAAGGTCGGCACCCCTCTTTTTAGACCTGCACGCCTTAAGCTCGTTATCCGAAAAATAACGCGAAAGCATAAGCACAACGGTAAGCTTTGCAATCTCGGACGGTTGAATTGTGACGGGACCGATTGCAATCCACCTCTGCGCTCCGTTCCCAACCATTCCTATCGCAAGGGTCAGCACCAAAAGCGCAAGCGTAGCACCGTATGCCGCGGGACTGAATTTTTTGACAAGCTCTATACTCGTGTGTGCGCCGCACCACATTGCTAAAAAGCCTATCGAAAGCCATACCGCCTGCCTCTTAATAAAGTAAAACGCATCTGCGTACCGAAGCTCGGCAAAGGAATATCCCGCACTCGCCACCATTACCGTCCCGTAAAGAGAGAGTAAAATCACCGTCACCAAAAGCGGCAGATCGCCAACCGAAATTTTGCGCGCTTTCCGATGCGCTTTATCCTCGCGTGATTTTTTGGGTGCTTTATCCTCGCGTGATATTTTGTGTATTTTATCCTCGCGTTGTTTTTTGTGTATTTTATCCTCGCGTGATATTTTGTGTATTTTATCCTCGTGTGTTTTTTCAAGTGCTACGGTCTTGCGCTCCCGACTTGCTGCCGTCCTTCCGCTTTTCCTCTTTGCCGTTACCATAATCCGCCACTGAACAGCATAACCGCAACAAGACCAAAGGCTAACGTTATAAGCAGGGCGAGAATACAAACCGCGTTTTCGCTCCACCCGCATTTTTCAAGGTGGTGGTGAATGGGTGCCATTTTGAAGACCCGCTTTCCCGTGAGCTTGAACACCGCGACCTGTATTATAACGCTGCATCCCTCTATAACGTAAACTATTCCCAAAATTACGGCTAAAAGCATATTTCCCGATGCAAATGCCGATGCCGCAACAATAGCACCGAGGTAAAGCGAGCCTGTATCCCCCATAAACACACGCGCAGGATTGAGGTTGTATACGAGAAATCCCGCAGCACCTCCCATAATTGCCGCACCCGAAAGCGAAAGGTCGGGGAACACCGCGTGCGAAAGTAAAAGCAGCACCGCCCCTATACCGAATGCGGTACAGGAGGCAAGCCCGTCAAGCCCGTCGGTCAAATTGGCACAGTTGGTTATTCCAAGAAGTATAATAAATGCGATTGGGTAATAAAGAACCCCGAGCCTCATTTCTCCAAAGGAAAAAACGGGATTTGCCAAGTCAATGCCGATAAATCCAAGCGCGAGCATATATCCTGCCGCAATTACCGATTGAAGCAAAAGCTTTTGCACAGCCGAAAGACCCTTGTTTTCCTGCTTTTTAAGCTTTTTCAGGTCGTCGGCTATTCCAACCGCACCGTTAAGCGTGGCATAAGCCACCGTAGCCAAGAGCAGCCACCCGCGTAAAGCCTCGCCGTTTGCAAAAAGAACAAGCGAAAACAGCACCAAAACGAGATTTATCCCGCATATAAAGGCTATGCCGCCCAATGTCGGTGTACCCGATTTTCCGCTGTGCCATCTCGGTCCGTCGGTATATATCGGCTGTGCCGCCCGCCCCTTAAGACGCGGAAGAAGCCATCGCTCGATAAGCACGGTTACCGAAAACGCGCATACAAATGCCGCAAGGTACAGTAAAAGAAAGCGACCGTTCATTTTTTATTCCTTTCTCATCCTATCGCATATAATTTTTGCTACGTCGCACATGCCCGTGGCGTGCGAGCCCTTTATAAGAACCGTTCCGTCGGCTACCTCGTTAATAAGTATATCCGCAATCCGTTTTTTATCGTTGCTTCGCAAAATACGAATTTGCTCCGCAGACATTCCGCCGTCCACAGCGCCGAGCGCGATATAATCCGCATACTCGCCGACAAGATACAAACCGTCAAGCGGTGCGGCGGCTTTACCAAGCAAGTAGTGAAGCTCATTTGCCATATTGCCAAGCTCCAACATATCCGAGAGCAGAGCAATGCGCGGAGCAGGGAATTTCATAAGAAGCGTCAGCATTGCCTCCGCCGCCTCGGGAGAGGAATTATAGCTATCGTCTATGACGGTTAAATTACCGTGGGATATAATATGACCTCTTGCAAAGCCGTCGGAAAGAGTGTTGATTCCCGTTCTGATTTCACAGTCGGACATTCCGACAGAAATCGCAACCGCCGCCGCATTAAGCAGATTGTAAAGATTATGCTCTTCGCGTACGCCGGGGCGCAAGCCGCCGATTTTTCTTTCTTTCGTCCTTATTGTATATCCGTCGGTATTTTCTTCGGCGAATATGCTTGCCCGACTGTCCGAGAGGGATATATCGAGCCTGTTGATAACCCTTTCGAGCAGAGGCTCCCCGAAGGGCACAATTACCGACTCTGCGGCATCGGTTATTATTTCGAGTTTTGCAGCCGCTATGCCCTCACGGCTTCCAAGGTTTCCGATATGGGCTGTTCCGATGCCTGTTATCACACATATATTCGGGCGAATAAGCTCTGCCATCTCCGCTATTTCTCCGCGGTGATTCATTCCTATCTCCAAAACAAGCACCTCGGTATCACGCTTTGCTAAAAGCACCGAGAGGGAAATGCCGATGCGGTTGTTAAAGTTTCCGATTGTTGATGCAACGCGGTGCGATGCGGAAAGCAGATTGGCAGTATAACGAGTTACGGTGCTTTTTCCAACGCTTCCCGTAATACCGACCACGTGCTTTAGCATCGGTAGGCGTGATTTGTAAAATGCCGCAAAGCGAAGCAATGCCACCTCCGTGTTATCTACCGAGATAAAGCCAACGCTCTCGCATACGGTATATGCCCCTCTTTCCTTTGCATCAAGCGCGTATTTAATTCGCGCCTCGCCATCTGTTGCAAGCGAAAAAAACAGGTCGCCGACCTCGCACTCTCGGCTATCGGTTGAAATAGCAAAAATGTGGATTTTTTCATACTCGTCCACGGCTTTGTCGGTGAGCGCGAAAATTGCGTCCGAAAGTCTGACGGGTATATCAAGCATTATTCTCATTTTTTGCCTTTCTTAAACGCAGGGCGCGCTGTGCCTCGCTCTTGTCGGAAAAATCTCTGTATCCGTTTTTGTCTACTATATAGTCCTCGCGACCCTTTCCGAGTATGGCGACAATATCACCGCGAGAGGCGTTAAGTATGGCATAGGAGATTGCCTCGCCTCTGTCGGGGATAGCTCTTACCAAATCCTTGTCTTTAATTCCGCAAAGGATATCTTCGATTATTTTATCCACGGCTTCCTTTCGGCTGTTGTCCTCCGTAAGGATAATTTCGTCGCAGTATTTCTCTGCAATTCTTCCGATTTCACGCCGTTTTTCATGCTCTCGCTCCCCGCCGCAGCCGATTACCAAAAACAAACTCTGCCTTTTTCTTTTTATCGAATATAGGGTTTTTAATACGTTTTCAACCGCAAAAGGAGTGTGCGCGTAATCTATTACCACCGATACCTCGTCCTTTATTATTTCCATTCTACCCTCAACCTGCGAAAGGTAGTTTAACGCTCTTTTTGCTACGCAAGGTCTTGTTCCGAGAAGTATGGCAGCCCGCAAAGCCATAAGCGCATTGTATACGTTGAATGCCCCCACAAGTGAAAGGTCAACCCCGAAAATCAGCCCCTCCTCTCGGTAGAAAAAGGAGCTGCCGTTAAGCCCTCTGCCTTGTATATCGGTTGCGTATGCCTCGCCCGCGTTTATTATTCCAATACTGCTTTTTTTACATTTGCAAAGCTCGTATGCGCGTCTTGAGTATGGGCAATCGAGATTGAAAATTCCCATTTTGCAGCTATCGAAAAGCGACAGCTTTACGTCAAAATACGATTGCATATCCTTATGAAAATCTCTATGCTCGCCCGAAAGATTTGTAAAAATACCAACGTCAAAATAAAGCGGTGCGAGCTTGTCAAGCGCGATGGCGTGACTTGATGCCTCCATAACCACGTATTTACATCCGAGCATCTGCATATCCGAAAGATATTTGTAAAGCTCCCTCGGGTCGGGCGTTGTCATCGAGTAGTATTTATCGCTGACGTCGGTTTCGTTTATCAGAATTTTACCCGTACCGATGTACCCGACGTCCGCACCCGAAAAGCGGAGTATGTAATGCAGCATGCTTGCCACCGTTGTTTTTCCGTTTGTTCCCGTCACAGCAATAAGCCTTGTTTTCGACGTGTCGATATTGTATAGATTAAAGTAGCAAATTGCGAGAGCCCTTCGCGCGTTTTCGGTATATAAAATCCTATTCCCGTTCAAGCCCGCCCCGTCGTCAAGCTCGCATATAGTTGCAAAGGGCTCTGCATTATATACCTCTTGCCGTTTTTCTCCGTTTGCCCTTTTTGTAAGTATAAGCAGGCTGTCCTTGTTTATTTCCTCTCCCCACTCGGAGATTGTTACCTCCGCATCTCCGTCAAGATGATCGGGGACGGTGATACCCGTCCCCCGCAATATATCGCAAAGCTTCATTTTATTCATATAAATCTCCTAATCGTTGTGCCCCTCCGCAGCAACGTAAATAATTATAACCGTACCTTTCTTTACCTCGTCCGTCGGTGGAATTGCCTGCGCCGTTACCTTGTAGATAAGCTCCGCGCCCTCGCGCATCCCACCTCGCACCGAAAGATTCAGACCCGCATTTGTTGCAAGCCTGTTTGCCTCCGCGAGAGTAAGACCGACGAGCGAGGGAACGCTTACCCATTCCTCGGCTTGCTCCTCTGTGTATAGATATACGGTTGATATACCGATTGATATTTCGACACCCTCGCTCGGCGACTGTGAAATTATACGCTCTCCGCTTCCGATAAGCTTGTAGGATATGCCGAGCGTGTCAAGCGATTTTGATGCATCCGATACGCTCATATCAAGGTAATTACCCAAAGCCGCTGTGCTTGGCTCCTTTTCGGACTCGTAATCGAGGTAGGGAAGAATAGTTGTCAGCAACGATGAAATATATGGAGCTGCCACCTGCGAGCCGTATTTTACCTGACATTGCGGCTCATCAACAACGATTATTACTGCAATTCCGCCCTCGCCCGCGGGCGCGAATGCCACCGTAGAGCCGATTCGCAGATAGGAACGCCCGTTTTCGTCAAGAATATCGAACTTTTCGCTTGTTCCCGTTTTTGCGGCAACCTTGTACCCGTCAACGTAGGCGTTTTTTGCACCGCCGTCACCGCTTACCCCCTCTTCAAGCACCTCTGCGAGCGTTTTTGCCACTTCGGCGCTTATTACCTCGCCGCGAAGCGCGGTTTCGTGCTTTGAAATCACAGTGCCGTCGGGTGCAATTAAGTCGGAGGCCAAGC
>JAZSHN010000043.1:0-1526 GCA_045533315.1 Eubacteriales bacterium
TTTGCTACGATTTTATAGAGGAGCATTTCCCCGAGGAGTTTGAGGAGGAAAGGGACGGCGATTTCGGTGAGTTTTCCGAGCTTACCTATGATACTCTTCCCCGTCCGCAGGAAATAAAGGCGATGCTTGACGAGCACGTAATCGGACAGAATGATGCAAAGCTTGCGCTTTCGGTGGCGGTTTACAACCACTATAAGCGTATACTTACGGTAGATGAAAAGAAAAAGCGCAAAAAGGGCGAGCCCGACGACGAGGTTGAAATTCAGAAGTCAAACGTTTTGCTTCTCGGTCCGACGGGTGTAGGCAAAACCTACCTTGCACAGACGCTGGCAAAAAGCTTTAAGGTTCCGTTTGCGATTGCCGATGCAACCACGCTTACAGAGGCGGGCTACGTTGGAGAGGACGTGGAAAACATCCTTCTCCGTCTTATTCAGGCGGCGGATTTCAACGTGGAGCTTGCCGAGCGAGGAATTATATACATCGACGAAATCGATAAGATTTCAAGAAAGGGTGAAAACCGTTCCATAACCCGTGACGTTTCGGGCGAGGGTGTGCAGCAGGCGTTACTTAAAATCCTTGAGGGTACGGTTGCAAACGTTCCTCCGCAGGGCGGAAGAAAGCACCCGCAGCAGGAGTTTATACAGATTAATACAAAGAACATTCTTTTCATTTGCGGCGGTGCGTTCGACGGTATCGAAAAGATAATCGAGGCAAGAAAGGGCGCACAGCAAATCGGCTTTACGGGCGGAGAAAAGAAGGCGCGCGAAAGGGTTGAGCGCGGAGTTTACAAGGATGTTGACGCGCACGACGTAGTAAAATACGGACTTATTCCCGAGCTTGTCGGAAGGCTCCCGATAATCGTAAGCCTTGAAAACCTTGACGAGGAGGCGCTCGTCCGTATTATAAAGGAACCGAAGAATGCGCTTTTAAAGCAGTATCAGAAGCTTTTTGCGCTTGACGGAATAGAGCTTGAGTTTGAGGAGGAGGCGTTCAGAGCAATCGCACACCTTGCCGTTGAGAGAAAGACGGGCGCACGCGGGCTTCGCTCCATTGTGGAGGGCATTATGCTTCGTCCGATGTACGAGCTTCCCTCCGACAAATCGGTTAAAAGGGTTATCGTCACCGCCGCATACGTAAAGGGCGAGGGCGAGCTTACCGTTCTCCGCAAGGAAGAAGGCGCGAAATAAATAAGCGAAAGCATACCAAAAAGCAAAATTTATGGCACGGGGCTGTCGCATTTAGGCATAACCAAATAAAAAACAACAGAAGCATTGTCATAAAAACAGTGTTTCTGTTGTTTTTTTATGCGAATTTAAGGAATTAAGGTAGAAAACCTACGGTTTTTTCCGTTTTATTAAAGTTTTTTATTTTATTTCCGTTTTCTCCCTCCGACGTATTCATATACGCCTCTCGGTCGAAGAACGAAAATTTCTGCTCTAAATTCGTTCGCCCCGAGGTTCTGTTCTCATTAAGAATTCGCCAAAGCTATAATTCTGACCGCGTTTTTGCAGTTTTTACCTTGATTT
>JAZSHN010000083.1:0-6089 GCA_045533315.1 Eubacteriales bacterium
GAAAGAAGTCAGCTTCAAAACAAGGAAAAGGCACTTCGCCTTTTATATGCAAAGCTTTACGATACGAAACGGCGTGAGCAGGAGGAGGCAATAGCCTCAACGAGAAAGAGTCAGGTCGGAAGCGGTGACAGAAGCGAGAAGATTCGCACCTATAACTTCCCGCAATCAAGGGTAACCGACCACAGAATTAATAAAACGATTTTCTCGCTTGACGCCTTTCTTGACGGAGAGATTGACGGTATAATCGACGAGCTTATCGCCACCGATACCGCCGCGAGGTTAAACGGCGATGACAATTGAAACTAAAATTTTGCGCGTGTGTGGCTCAATTCCGCTTGAGGAGCAGCTTGCCGATGCCGCACAAATAATCAAAAACGGCGGTCTTGTTGCGTTTCCGACCGAAACGGTGTACGGACTCGGTGCGGATGCCACAAATTCGGATGCGGCAATGAAAATTTACGCCGCAAAGGGAAGACCCTCCGATAACCCACTTATAATTCATATATCCGAGCCGAGCGAGGCAGAGAAGTATACACATACCTGCGACGTTTATTACCGACTTGCAAGTAACTTTATGCCCGGTCCTATAACGGTAATACTCCCCGCAAAGGAGAGCATACCCCGAACAACACGCGGTGGGCTTGATACGGTGGCGGTACGCTGTCCCGAAAATCAAATTGCATCAACACTGATACGTCTGTCTGGCGTGCCGATTGCCGCCCCCTCAGCAAACAGGTCGGGAAGTCCGTCGCCAACTACGGCGGAGCACGTAATTGACGATATGATGGGTCGCGTCGATATGATTATCGACGGGGGTGACTGCGATTTCGGTCTGGAGTCAACCATCGTTTCGGTTAATACCGACGGAAGCGTTACGCTTCTTCGCCCGGGTAAAATTACAGTTTCAGACATATCCGCCATCGGTATAGAGGTTTTGATTGCCGACGCGGTAAAGGACAAGCTTCGCGAGGGCGAGATAGCGCTCTCTCCGGGAATGAAATATCGCCACTATGCCCCGGGGTGCGAGGTTTTGCTTATAGACGCGAACAGAGAGGCGGCGGCAAATTATATTGCCACCTATCTTAACGATTGCTCGGCAAAAAAATTCGCGGTTATAGCATACAGTGAGGACGTTGATTACTACAAAAGCTCGCTTGTCGGAGCTTATGTTTACGATTTCGGAAAAAAAGCTGACGAGATAGCACAGGCGCACTCGCTTTTTGATATTTTGAGACGCGCAGACAAGGAGGATTTTTCGGTGATTTTCGCACCGCTGCCTCCCGCCGACGGAATAGGCTTGGCACTATACAACCGTATGATAAGAGCTGCGGCACATAAAATAATTAGATTGTGACGGTAAAGAAATGGCAAAGAAAAAGAAAGTAGAACAAAGGGAAATGAATGCACCGGAGGCGGTGGCAACACCGCAGCCTATAACAGAAACGCTTGTTAAAAACTATATGCCTTATGCAATGAGCGTTATCGTTTCGCGCGCAATTCCCGAAATAGACGGATTTAAGCCCTCGCACAGAAAGCTTCTTTATACAATGTATAAGATGGGATTGCTCAACGGACCGAGAACGAAAAGTGCGAATATCGTCGGTCAAACGATGCGACTTAACCCTCACGGCGATGCTTCAATATACGAAACAATGGTTCGTCTTACTCGTGACCACGAGGCGCTCCTTCACCCGTTTATAGATTCAAAGGGCTCGTTCGGTAAGCAGTATTCGCGCGATATGGCATACGCCGCATCACGTTATACAGAGGCAAAGCTTGAAACCTTCTGCCAGGAATTATTTAACGGTATTGACAAAAACTCTGTTGATTTTGTTCCAAACTATGATAATACAATGCAGGAGCCGAGCCTTTTGCCCACCACCTTTCCGAATATTCTTGTTTCCTCAAATCTCGGTATTGCGGTTGGTATGACCTGCTCGATTCCGTCCTTTAATCTTGCTGAAATTTGCGACGGAACTATTGCGCTTCTCAAAAATCCAAAGGCGTCGTATGACCGTATCCTTGATATTATAAAGGCACCCGATTTTCCCGGCGGCGCACAAATTATATACGACCGGGACCAGATGCAAAAAATTTACGAAACGGGTGTCGGAAGCTTTAAAATGCGCGCCAAATACCAGTATCTCAAAAAGGAAAATGCCATCGAGGTGCTTGAAATTCCGTATTCTGCTTGCATCGAAACAATAATCAAAAAGGCAACGGAAATGATAAAGGGAGGCAAGCTTCGCGAGGTTGCCGACGTCCGCGATGCAATCGACCTTAAGGGCTTTAAGCTTGTTTTTGAGCTTCGCCGCGATGCAAATCCCGAGCTTGTAATGCAAAAGCTTTTTGCCGCAACCGACCTTGAATGTAACTTTGACTGTAATTTTAATATACTTGTAGAGGGCACTCCGATGCAGCTTGGCGTGCGCGAAATCCTTCTTGAATGGATAAGATTTCGCTCACAGTGCGTAACCCGTGAATTAAGGTTTGACCTTGAAAAAAAGGAAAACAAACTGGAGCTTCTTATGGGTCTTGCCGCAATTCTTCTTGATATTGACAAGGCAATTCGCATAATCCGAGGCACAGAGCTTGAGGAGGACGTTGTTCCCAACCTCGCCGCGGGCTTTAACCTCACGACAAAGCAGGCGGAGTATATCGCCGAAATCAAGCTTCGTAATCTTAACCGCCAGTATATTGTTAACCGTGTACAGGAGATTGAGAGCATTCGCAAGGAAATTGCCGAAATTAAGGATATTCTTGCCGATGACCTTAAGCTTAAGGCGCTTATAATATCCCAGCTTCAAAATATTAAAAAGAAGTACGGAAAGCCGAGAAAAACCGAAATACTTGCAAAGAACGAGATTGCCGAAACCGATAAAAAGGACCTCTTCTTTGAAAACTATAACTGTCGTCTTATCCTTACGGGTGGCGGATACTTCAAAAAGCTGTCTGTCCAGGGGGCGCGCTCTGCGGAGGAGCAAAAGCTTAAGGAAGGGGATTACGTTGCCTACGTAGAGGATACCGACAACAGAGGCGACATACTGTTCTTTACCGACAAGGGACAGATTTATCGCGCTCGTGTTGCGGATTTTGAGCTTTGCAAGCCGAGCAGTATGGGTGATTACGTGCCGAGCAAGCTTTCAATGGAGGACGACGAGCACGTAATCGGCTGTAAAATGATTTACGACCTTGTTCCCGAGCATCATATGATTTACGTTTTTGAAAACGGAAAGGGACTTCGCGTAGCAATGAAGGCATACGACTCCAAGAGCAAGCGCAGAAAGATTTCGGGTGCTTACTCCACCGATTCGCGCCCCGTGGGTGCTATCTACGAGGGAAAGGAGCCGAAGCTCATCTTTATCAGAAGCGACGCAGGAAAGGCTATGCTTATCAAGAGCAACGTTATCCCCGAAAAGGCAACGAGAACTGCCGCGGGTGTTCAGATTATGCAGCTCCCAAAAAAGGGTGTAAAGGTTGACCTTGTAACCGATAGAATTGACGATGTCGGCACCGATGCGGCAAAGTGTCGCAAAAACGTAATTCCTTCAACGGGAACCTCAATCGCACAGCTTTCATTTAAATTCTGAAGACTTAAATCGCGTTTTTAAAACGTGCGGGACATATGGTTTTATATGTTAAGGTTTCATCATTATTAAATAAAGGAGTGAACAATGACGAACCAGCTTGATTTGAAATTTTTAAACGAGCTTGCAAAAAGCTATCCCACTCGTGCGGCCGTAACATCACAGATTGTTCATTTAAATGCAATATTAAATCTCCCAAAGGGAACGGAGCATTTTTTGAGCGATATACACGGCGAATACGAGGCTTTTGCACACATTCGCAAAAACGCCTCAGGTGTCATAAAGCGAAAGGTTGACGCGCTGTTTGAAAATGAAATGTCAGAGAACGAGCGACGCGAATTTGCCACTCTTATATATTATCCTGAACAAAAGCTTGAGTTGATTCTTGAGTTGATAACCGAGAAATTTGATTGGTATTACAAAACGCTTCAACGCCTCGTTAATCTTTGTAAATTTGTTGGTAGCAAATATACGCGTAAGCGCGTCGAAGAATGTATTAAAAGTAAAGTTGGTGACTATTTCGATATAATTGACGAGCTTTTAAATTCATTTGATGGTGAGCCGAATAAAGAAAATTACTACAATAGCATCTATAAAACGATTATAAGGGCCGGATGTGCCGATAGCTTTATATTCGTACTTTGTGATGCGATCAAAAGCCTCGTAATTGATCACCTGCATATTGTTGGCGATCTTTTTGACCGCGGACCGCGTGCAGATCTTGTGGTTGACGAGCTGATGCAGGAGCGGTCGATTGATATCCAATGGGGAAATCACGATATTTTATGGATGGGTGCCGCCCTCGGCTCCGAGGCTTGTATTGCTGCGGTAATAAACAACTCTATGACGTACAGAAATATAGACGTTATAGAAATTGGATACGGTATTTCGTTGCGCCCGCTGGCGTTGTTTGCAGAAGAAATTTATCGCAATACTGATCTTGTGCGGTTTATGCCAAAGGGAAGTATTGGCGGAGACCGAATTGCGAAGGGTGATGATTTATTAATTGCTGCTATGCACAAGGCAATAAGCGTTATCCAAATGAAGCTGGAAGGTCAGATTATTCTTTCGCACTCGGAATATGATATGAACGACCGACTGCTTCTTGAGCAAATCAACCTTGAATCAAAAACCGTAAAGATAAATGGACGTGATTACTCACTCGCGGATAATTGTTTTCCCACTGTTGATTTTGAAAATCCATATAACCTTACTGACAAAGAAAAAGAGGTAATACGTTATCTACGAAGCGCATTTATGCGCTCAGAAAAGCTTCAAAGACAACTCAGATTCTTGTACGAGTACGGTAGTATGTACACAATTTATAATAGAAATCTTCTATTCCATGGTTGTATTCCTATGGATAAAAATGGTGATTTTCTTCCGCTTTTGGCTGCAGGTAACAGAGCTGGAAAGATGCTTATGGATTACTGTGATGAAATGGCAAGACTTGCGTTTTCCACTACTCACGAGAGTGCAGAGGGGAAAAATGCAAGAGATTTTCTGTGGTTTTTGTGGTGTGGAAAGGATTCACCGCTTTGTGGAAGAAAGAAAATAACCACGTTCGAGAGATTGTTTACAACAGATTCGTCGCTTTGGGAAGAGCCTCGTAATGATTATTATAATATATGGGATAATCCTGAACTGGTTAAAAAAATCTTGGCAGAATTTAATTTAACTGGAGCCAGATCTCATATAGTGAACGGTCACATTCCCATTACGAAGGGCGATGGCCCCATTAAAGCGGGAGGAAAACTTATCGTTATTGACGGTGGCTTGTGTAAACTATATTATTCTAAAACCGGTATAAGCGGATATACGTTGATTTACAACGCGGACGGTATGCGAATTTCTGCTCATCAACCTTTCGAGGGAAGAGAGAAAGCAATAAGAAAGAACAGCGATATTCATTCACAAACTGTAATTTTTGAGGAGGTAAGTGATAAAATCAGAATGAAGGATACCGACAAGGGTGAACGTATTCTTGATGATATTGCTGATTTGTTAAAGCTTCTTCAGGCATACGAAAACGCGCTTATAAAAGAAAAAATATAAAAATGGGTGTC
Organism: Eubacteriales bacterium; assembly: GCA_045533315.1. Lineage (GTDB taxonomy): Bacteria > Bacillota > Clostridia > Oscillospirales > CAG-272 > UBA1740. The sequence goes on from JAZSHN010000083.1 coordinate 5,654, forward strand.
AATCGACACCCATTTTTTTTATTCATTTGTGGTTTTGAACTTATAGCCAACACCCCAAACGGTTTTAAGCTCCCATTTGTCGGATACACCGTCAAGCTTCTCACGAAGCCTTTTTACGTGTACGTCAACCGTGCGGGAGTCGCCGAGATAGTCAAAGCCCCATACCTTATCAAGCAGCTGATCGCGCGTGAACACGATGTTATAGTTCGACGCGAGGAAATACAAGAGCTCAAGCTCCTTCGGCGGCACGTCCACGGGCTTGCCGCGCAGCTTGAGCTCGTATTTCTGGTGGCTGATCTCGATGTTGTCGAACTTGATGACCTCATCGGTCTGCTGGGTTTCGTGGGTGTAGTAGCGGCGCAGAACGGCCTTGACGCGGGCCGACAGCTCCTTCATATCGAAGGGCTTGACCACGAAGTCATCGGCGCCCAGCTCC
>JAZSHN010000050.1:0-23227 GCA_045533315.1 Eubacteriales bacterium
TTGCAAAGGCTGTGTCAGAGCGCGACACCTACAAGGAGGAGTATGAAATCCGCGTGGCAAAGGTAGAGCGCGGAGCTGCGGATAATCTTCCCGCATTCCTTACAGCTGCGCCTGCCGATACCGCCGAAGCATCCGAGAAAAAGACCGACGACGCCGAAAAGGCAGAGGATGCATCGGCAGAGCCAAAGACGGAGGCTGTAAGCGAGCCTGCCGCCGTGCGCCCTGCAGCAAGTGCGACCGTTGCGTCTGTAAACGTTGCCCCCGTTACGATTGATATTTCCGCATACGTGGAGCGTGCGATTTCCGCCACGATGGAAAGGCTTTCTGCGGGTATGGAGCGAAAAATCGATGCCTATCTCGCATCTCTTGTTATTCCCGCGCCGGAGCTTCCCGCCACGCCCACGCCCGCGCCTGCTCCCGCCGCATCCGCCGAAGCCGTTGATACCTCCGCTTCCGAAGCGGTTGTGACTACTGCTCGCGCAAATAACGAGCTTATGTCGCATCTTCTTGACGAGCAAACGCACATATACGAAAAGCTTCGCACTATGATTACAAACGTCCAGGGGCTCGTTGACGGTATGACTGACCTTTCCGCCGCATATCTTACGCTTGCCGAAAAGGAGAGGGATGCCATTGAAATTCAAAAGCAGGTCAACGATATGCAACGCCACACCGCAAGAGAGCAGCAGGGTGTGCAGGTTAACCAGAAATTGATTTCGGAGGAGCAAATCGCCGTCTCCGCAGAGCAGGCACTTCTCACCGATAGACAAAAGGCAACAATGGACAGACAGGCAAGCCTTCTTGAAAGCCAAAAGGCAATGGAGGAAACCCAGAAGGCGCTCGTTGAAACCCACGTAGCACTCGAGGAGGCTATGAGGGCGGTAATGCTCGCGCAAAAGGATATTATCACTACACAGCAGGCTATTATAAACGGCAACGCAAAGAACGTTGACGCGCAAAAGGCTATCATAGCAAAGCAGGCGGAGATTACCGCCGCACAAAAGGAGGCGCTCGCCGCACATAAGCAGCTTCTCCGCGAGCAGAAGGCACACAACGAAAGGTTAGCCGCAAAGGGTGCAAAGCCGAAAAAGGCAAGCCCCACGGATAACGACGACCCCGACGAGCCTCCGACCGCCGTTGAAGGTCCCGTCGTAACCGAAAAGGCAGCACCCGCACCCGATGCCTCGGTTCTTTCCGCCGACGACGAGTTCAGAGATTAATATTAAGCGCAGTGACAGACCGATGACGGAAAATCACTGCGCTTTTTTCTTGAATTGATTTGCTTGCAAGACTTTGAAATAATTGACAAATTGCGCCAAATGCAAATAATAATAAAGAAAAACGCCACCCCATTATTGACAAAAAGTCGTGGGGTGGTGTATAATTAAACGGTAGATTAAACAATAACCGTATCGTCCGCATTTACGGAGGTGTCGTATTGCGCACTCGCAAGCTGGACGTGATACGCATCGATTACAGCCTCCTCGAGGTTGGCGCGAAACGTCGCATTTATCGGGTGAACAATATCGCGGTATGTTCCGTCGGGATTTTTTCTCGAGGGCATTACGATAAAGTATCTGTCTCTGGCATAAATAACCTTGATGTCATGGACTGCGAGGCAATCGCCAAAGGTGACCGAGACGACCGCCTTCATCGGGCCCTCGTCAAAAAACTTTCTGATTTTAATGTCTGTAATTTGCATTGCTTGTTCCTTCCTTTTATCACATTGATATAATTTTTACATATATTATACAGGGTACATATTAATATTATCCACAAACTTATTGAACAAAGATGTACACATTGTAACAAATTAATGAACAAAAGTTGGAAATGTGTCTATAAAAAGGTTATTATGGAGAATTTTGGCATCAATTCTGATTTATCCTGTATTTTAAACGTAATTTCGAGAAAGGCTGCCCGCGTTCATTTTGTCGGTATTCTTGGTGCGGGAATGCTCCCGCTGGCGCGGCTTCTCGCTCTGCGCGGCCTTACCGTAAGCGGCACAGACAGGGCTCGCCCCGATATCGACTCGCTGCACGCTCTTTCGGGCATCGAGCTTACACCGTATCACACCGCAAGCCGACTTGACGGGACACAGCTCGTGGTTTACAGCCTTGCCGTGCCGCCCGACTCCCCGGAGCTTGTCTATGCAAGAGGGCGGGGAATACCCACCGTCACACGTGCAGAGCTGCTCGGTGCATTGCTTTCGCAATATAAAACGAGCGTTGCGGTTGCGGGCACACACGGAAAAAGCACAACGGTTGCGATTCTTTCAAAAATTCTGATTGACGCGGGGCTTTCACCCACTGTTGTGTCGGGTGCGGCTCTTGAAAACGGCGACTCGCTTTATATGGGCGGCAACGAAATTTTCGTTGCGGAGGCGTGTGAATATAAAAATGCGTTTCATTCGCTTCGCCCGACGCACGCCCTGATAACCAACGTTGATTACGACCACGTCGATTGCTTTTCGGATGTAAACGACGTGCGCGCATCCTTTCGGACCTTTGCAAAGGGGGCGGGGCATACCTTTTTAAACCTCGCCTGCAAGCAATCCGAAATCCTTTTTGACGAGCTTTCGGGCGGTGCAACGACCTGGGGCACCGACGGTGCGCATTATGCTCTGCTTTGGTATTCTCTCGGTGCTTATAAAACCGAATTTTTGCTTAAAATCGGGGGTGCGATTTATTCCTTTACCCTCTCTCTTTCGGGAACGGGATACCTATACGATGCCATTGGCGCAATTGCCGTCGCGCACCGTTTGGGCGTACCCGTGTCAAAAATTCGCGACTCGGTTGCCGATTTTTCGGGTATAAAGAGGCGCACCGAGCATCTCGGAAGCATTGACGGACACCCCATTTATTATGACTACGCCCACCACCCGACCGAAATAGAAAGCACGGTTGATATGCTAACGCGCCGACATGGGTCGGTCGCGGTGATTTTTCGACCGCATACCTATTCCCGCACCGCCGCCCTTATGGACGGATTTGCTCGCGCCTTTTCGGGGGTGGAGTGCCTTGCGCTTCTTGACGTATATGCCGCACGCGAAAATCCAACCGACGGCGCAACCTCCGCGAAGCTTGCAAAAAGGGTGGGGAGGACCGCCATCTTGTGCGGCGAGGACGATGCCCTTGACTGCGCCCTATCTCATTCGTCGGGTGCGATTGTGCTGATGGGTGCGGGAGAGGTTAATAATCTTCTTACCGAAATAAAAAACAGACTCGATTAAAATCGCGCGGCTATATAATATCTTGCCGCCGCCTTGGAATAATAAAATTAATTCGGAGAAATAAAATGGAAAAAATTCTCGTTTCCGCCTGCCTCCTCGGGATAAGCTGCCGCTACGACGGCAAAAGCGTCCCAAACGAGGGGGTAATGCGCCTTTGTGAAAAATACGCGCTTGTTCCCGTATGTCCCGAAATATACGGGGGACTCCCCACGCCGCGCACTCCAAGCGAAAGGGTGGGTGACAAGGTGCTTATGCGGGACGGGCGCGACGTTACCGAAAACTACGAAAGAGGTGCGGAGGCTACGCTATCCCTCGCAAAAATCACGGGCGCGAAAATTGCCGTGCTGAAGGCAAAAAGCCCCTCCTGCGGAAAAGGGTATATATACGACGGAAGCTTTACGGGCACTCTTGCCCCGCGCGACGGCGTAACCGCGGAAAAATTGACACGGGTGGGCATTAAGGTGCTTACCGAAAATGAAATAGACGAGCTTTTATAATTTATTTGTAAACAATTGATTACAATTTGAAAGGAAGTGAGACCGTGAAGGACCGACCGCGAAGCTACATTTTATCTATTTTCCAAACTAAAACACGGGGCTTTTCGGTCTTGACCGCGCCCCCGAAACGGAGGCTTTACCTTGAACGAAAATGAAAAGAATTTAACAGAGGAGCTTGAGGAGCTTTTTATCTCGGAGGACGGCATTGATGTAACCTCCACGGAGGAGAGCAACGACTCCCTCCACGCAGAGGAGCTGTTGATTTCCGCGGAGGAAAGGAATATTGACGTCGACGCCCTTACAGAGCTTTTATCAGCACGAAAATATTCGGATGTGCGCGCAATGCTTGAGCCGCTGCCGCCGATTGACATAGCCGAGCTTTTTTGCGAGCTTGACGGACGCTATCGCGCTATGCTTTTCCGCATTCTTCCAAAGGAGCAGGCGGCGAACGTATTCGTTGAAATGGACTCCGATTTACAGCGTGCGCTTATCGGCGGCTTTTCGGACAGCGAGCTTTCGGGCTATCTCGAGGAGCTGTATCTTGACGATACCGCCGATATTATAGAGGAAATGCCCGCCGCGGTTGTAAAGCGTATAATCAAGAACTCCACACCCGAAAACCGCGTTGCCTTGAACCGCCTTTTAAAGTTTGACAGTAATACCGCGGGTGCGCTTATGACCACCGAATACGTGCGTCTTTCTCCCGATATGACCGTCGGAGAGGCACTTTTGCACATAAAGAGGGTCGCAATTGACAAGGAAACCATCTACACCTGCTACGTTACCGATAAAAAGCGTCACCTTATCGGTATCGTTACGGCTCGCTCTTTGCTTATTAACGAGTCCGAAACACCTCTTTCGGATATTATGGAGGAAAACGTTATATTCGCACGTACGGGCGACGACAAGGAGGAGGTCGCACTCCTCTTTGACAGATACGGCTTTATTGCGCTTCCCGTCGTTGACAGTGAAACAAGGCTCGTCGGTATTATTACTGTCGACGATGCTATCGACGTCCTTCGCGAGGAAACGGAGGAGGACTTTGCAAGGATGGCGGGTATCACCCCCTCCGATGCAACCTATATTCGCTCGTCCGTCTTTTCTATCTTTAAATCGCGAATACCGTGGCTGCTTCTTCTGATGGTTTCGGCTACCTTTTCAAGTACAATTCTCGGAAGATTTGAGGCACTCCTGCCCGCTGTATTGCTTCTGTTCGTGCCTATGCTTATGGATACGGGTGGAAATTCGGGCGGACAAACCTCCGTCACCGTCATTCGTGCGCTCTCGCTCGGTGAAATTGAGCCTCGCGACATCCTCGCCATTCTTTGGAAGGAGCTGCGCGTCGGTATTCTTTCGGGTGCTGTCCTCGGTGTCGTTACCTTTTTAAAGGTTATGCTCGTCGATTATCTTATAATGCAAAATCCCGATGTTACCGTTTTCGTTGCTCTCGCAGTTGCAATATCGCTTGCCCTTACCATCGTTATATCAAAGATGATTGGCGCGTGCCTTCCGCTTCTTGCAAAGAAAATCGGATTTGACCCCGCGGTAATGGCTTCGCCCTTTATCACTACGGTTGTGGATGCGGCATCGTTGCTTCTCTATTTTGTTATAGCCGCCTACGCCTTTGGCTTATAATACGACCCCGTGTTAAATTTGACCACATCTTCAGCCTGGAATTGCGGTGTTATTTACATTTTGATTTTGCGGAGGTATCTTATGCATTTTTTTGCCCGCGCGGCATCTATTGCCATTATCGTATTCAGAGTAATTTGGCTTGTTATAGCCACTGTCCTTTGGATAATGGGACTCGTATACTTTATCGGGGATACAAGGCTTATGAGCTGGTTTGCCTGGGGAGCTGTGTGCGCCGTTCCGCTTTGCGTACAGATTATAAAAAACGCATTCGATTCCGCAAGGCGCGGTGCGGAGGACGGCTCCCGCGAATACACGATAACCTATTACAGCGACCACGCGGAGGTGCGTGACAATTCCGCATCGGGGTGTCTTTGGGGCTTTGTCGGCGGGCTTCTCGGCGGTTTGCTTATCGGTCCTGTAATACTTCCGATTTATGCCTTCGGCATTGGAGCGACTACTGTTTCCGATATAATCCTGCTTATTCGCTCGCGATAATAAAAAATTGCCCACCGCCGTGGGCGATTTTTATTTGAGTTTTTTTATTAAACCCCTTGACTTTGCTCCCGTAAAGTGCTATCTTAATAAGGCGCGTTTATTTATGAATAAATTATTATATTGAAAGAAGGCGATTTTTTTGTCAGTATCAACCATACTTTTATCACTCTCTATCTCCCTGCTCGCGGGACTTTTGCTCTCCCGTCTTGCAAAGCTTGTACACCTTCCCGCCGTTACGGCATATCTTATCGCGGGAATCCTTGTCGGACCGTTTTGTCTTGGACTTTTCGGGGTTGAGGGTATCGGCTTTACCTCTCTTCAACGGGTGGAGAGCTTCTCCGTTCTCTGCGACCTCGCCCTCGGCTTTATCGCATTCGCAATCGGTAACGAGTTCCGCCTCTCGCAGCTTAAAAAAATCGGAAAGCAGGCAACCGTAATCGGTATTTTACAGGCGGTTGTGACCACACTTCTCGTTGATGCTGTTCTTATCGGGCTTCATTTTATACTTAAATCCGCGACGGGTAACGACGTACTTCCTCTCCCCGTTGCAATCGTTCTCGGTGCGGTTGCCGCAGCTACTGCTCCCGCCGCCACCCTTATGGTTGTAAAGCAGTACAAGGCAAAGGGACCGCTTACCGACATTCTCCTTCCCGTCGTTGCGCTTGACGACGCTGTCGGACTTGTCCTCTTTGCAATCTCCTTCGGTGTTGCAAGGTCGCTTGGAGAAGGAAAGGTTGACATTCTCTCGGTTGTTCTCGAGCCTGTTCTCGAGGTTGTTCTTTCGCTCCTTCTCGGCTCTGTGCTCGGCTACCTTTTCCACCTTACCGAGCGCTTCTTCCACTCCCGTTCAAAGCGTATGGCGGTTTCGGTTACTTTTGTTATGCTTGCCGTCGCAATCTCCAGCCTGGAGAATTTGCACATCGGCGGAGTTCATATTGCATTCTCCCCCCTTCTTACCTGTATGATGCTCGGTACTGTATTCTGCAACGTCTGCGACTTTTCGGAGGAGCTTATGGACAGAGTTGACAGGTGGACCGCCCCGATTTTCATTCTGTTCTTCGTTTTAAGCGGTGCGGAGCTTGACTTTAACGTATTCACCAACGGCTGGGTTATTCTTGTCGGCGTTGTATATATTTTGGTTCGCTCGGCGGGAAAATACATCGGCGCATTCGGAAGTGCAAGGCTTACGAATTGCGAGCCGAATATTGTCAAATACCTCGGTATTACCCTCCTTCCGCAGGCGGGAGTTGCGCTCGGTATGGCAAGCAAGGTTTCCTCCTCAAATATTGCGGGTGCGGAAATCGTCGTAAATATCACCCTCTTTGCGGTGCTTGTGTATGAAATTATCGGTCCCTTCCTCACGAAAATCTCGCTTCTCAAGGCGGGAGAAATTAAGCCGGAGGGCAAGACCAGCGCACGTCACGAGCATGCGCGTAAAATCGCGGCAAAAAGGGTGGCTAGAGACAACAGCACCGCATCTGCCGAATAATATAAGAATTTAGCTTATGAAATGCACACCCGCCGACAAACGGCGGGTGTAGCTATACAGCTCTTTTTACTGAAATCTTTAAAAATAACGGAGGTTGAAATGGAGCTTTGGGATTTATACGATAAGGACCGAAGGCTGCTTGGAAAAACCCACGAAAGGGGAAGGCCTATTGCCGACGGCGAATACCATTTGAGCGTTCATATCGCAATCTTTACCCCCGACGGCAAAATGCTTGTCCAGCGCAGAGCGCCAAGCAAAAAGCATTGGGGAGGTCTTTGGGATATGTCTGCGGCGGGCTCGGTTCTTGCGGGTGAAAATTCCGCAGAGGGTGCTGCGAGGGAGCTTTTCGAGGAGCTTGGACTTGTTCACGATTTTTCGGCAATGCGTCCGCAATTCACCATAAATTACCGCGTTGGCTTTGGTGACGTGTACGTTATTGAAAGGGATGTCGGCATCTCTGAAATCCGCTTTCAGGACGAGGAGGTGTGCGAGGTCGGATTTATGACCCACGACGAAATTATCGAAAGCATAAAACGCGGCGAGTTTATACCCTATTACGAAAGCTTTATCGGCTTTTTGTTCGATAGACGGCATACCGCCGAAACGATGAGAGAGGGGTTTACGGGCAACATCGCGCAAAAGCCGTAACAATATTGCCTCCGCCCCAAAATACAATAAACACACCACCCGTGTTAAATTAAAAACAACCGTTGCGAATTTGCAACGGTTGTTTTTTGTGATATAAACGTAAAACTTTGTTAGAAATTTGTGTGATTGTACCCCCACGTGTCGGTTTGAAGATACCTTACGTAAATCCTCTCGGGCGGGATGTCGAGAACGAAATTCACAATATGGCAAACGCTGTTTGTAAATGCGCTCTTGTCTGCCGCGCTTGCCGCACCGAAAAGGTCAACCTCCACCATCGCACACGGCGCATCGCTGCCGCCAAATGCCATAAGAGCATCGCCCTTGAATTCAAGCATAAGCCATGCCTCGGTCTTTCCCTCTATGCACTCTATTCCGACGCCAAGCTCCATTGTCATAAAATTTGCGTCCTTCTTTGTGATTTCCTTGTTTGATGTAATTCTGATAAACGGCATTTTATCTCTCCTTTATGTGTTTGATTACGTCGGCATAGGTGTAAAGCGAGCCAAGGCACACCACCGAAAGACCGTTTGCGAGTGCATACTCTCGCGCCCTGTCAAGTGCCTCTGCTATCGATGCGGCTGCGGTTGCTTTTCCGCCTTTTTCATTTATGCATTTTGCAAAGTCCTCTGCCGAAAGCGCCCTCGGTGAATCGGGTGTAACGGTAAACACCGCCCGACAAGCCCTGTTAAGCTCGCCCGCGATAAATCCGTAATTCTTGTCGGAAAGGACACCGCTTACCGCGACGGCGTTGCCTTTGCCAAAATAATGCTCGATGCTCCTTACCGCCGCGCTTATCCCCTCGGGGTTGTGCGCTCCGTCGAAAATTGTAATCGGGTCGCGGTCGATTATCTCAAATCTTGCGGGCCATTTCGCCATTGCAATTCCTTCGCGCAGGCTTTCGGTGGAAATCTCAAGACCGCGTGTGTTAAGTATCTCTGCCGCCGTCAATACCCTTGCAAGATTTATCGGCTGATACATTCCGAGAAGCGGCAGGCGAAGTCGGCGGATTTCGCCAAAATCAACCACCGTCCCGTCAAGCGTCATATCCGTAACCGAAAGCTTTTTTGGGTCGACCGTATAAACCGCGCTCCCCGTCTCCTTGGCTTTCTTTTTTATAACCGAAAGCACCTCGGCGTCGTTATCTCCGTACAAAACGGGGCATCCGTGTTTAATTATTCCCGCCTTTTCGGCTGCAATTTTCTCTACCGTGTCACCGAGAAAGGCGGTGTGGTCAAGCGCAACACCCGTAATTACCGAGAGCAGGGAATTTTCTATGATGTTCGTGCTGTCAAGCCGTCCGCCCATTCCGCACTCTAAAATTACAAGGTCCGCGCCCTCGCTTTTAAAATACTCGAATGCGATAGCGGTGATAAGCTCAAACTCGGTCGGCTTGTCGGTCATTGCCTCGGCAACGGGGCGCACCCTTTCGGTCAGCTCCGCAAGCCTTGCGTCGCTAATCGGCACACCCGACATCTGCATTCTCTCGTTAAACCGAAGCACAAAGGGAGAGGTGTAAAGCCCAACCCTGTATCCCGCTGCCGTAAGCACAGAGGAAAGCATCGAGCAAAACGAGCCTTTGCCGTTTGTGCCTGCAACGTGTACGAATTTTAAATATTTCTGCGGATTTCCAAGCCCCTCGCAAAGCTCGCGAATTCTGTCAAGCCCTGGCTTGCAAAAGGTCCAGCTGACTCCGTGAATGTATTCGAGCGCCTCGTCGTAGGTCATCATTTCTCAAATGCCTCCACAACCTTAACAAAGGTTTTGTTTTTGAATAAAAGGTAGATTAGAAAAATTTCAAGCGGCGCAATTACCAAATATATCGGCACGCGTATAAGCACAGCCCAGCCGTAAATGGAGAAAAGACCGACAGGCTTTACAATAATAGAGCCGACAAGGTGTGCAAGCGCACCCGACAAAATTATCCGAAGCGTCCTGCGCTCCCCGACAACGCATTTTGCGACCGCGCCCGACACAACACCGACAAGGGTTGCACCCACCGTCACAAGGATTATCGGAGCGTAAGCCTGCCCCGATAAAAGATAGGAAAGAAGGTCGGAGGAAAGCCCTACCACACCTCCCCAAATCGGACCGAGTGTAATTCCCGCCAAAATAATCGGCAGGTTTTCAAAGGTTATGCGGACAAGTCCGTCGCCGAAATTCAGTGCGGTCTTGCAAAAAATACCGATAACCACGCTCATTGCCGTAAACATCGCCGCAAGCGTCAGCCGTCTTAACTCTTTTTCTGCTCTTTTCATAAAAAAGCCTCCATAATACAGATTACATCTTCTGTACCATGGGGGCAAAGCTCGTGGTAACAGTGGGATGCGGAGGATATACCGCAAGGCGGTCGGCCTTTTCGTCCCTGTGACAACTCCCCGTCCACAAGGCACTTGAACGCATATCTTCCTACTCTGTTAATCTATTTATTTTCGGTGATTTTATTTTATCACAGTAAAAAGAAAAATACAAGGGGGAAAAAATAAAAAATTGACTTTCGCGCGCATGGGTGATATAATTAAGATAAAAGGAAGGTGATTTCTTTGCATCGCATATTGATAATCGGCTCACCCGGGGCGGGGAAAAGCACATTTGCAAGGGGACTTGCTGAAATTACAGGTCTGCCGCTGTATCATATTGACAACCTCTATTGGAACGAAAGCGGGGAGTATATTACCCGTGCCGAGCTTATTGAAAGGCTTGACCCCATACTTCATTCGGAGTCATGGATTATTGACGGGAACTACTCCGCCACGTTTGAATACCGCATTTCCTTTGCCACTGCGATTATCCTCCTCGACGTTGATTTTGATACCTGCCGTGACGGTATCATTTCCCGCACAGGCACACCCCGCGAGGATATACCGTTTGTGGAAAGGGAAGTCCCCACCGAGCTTATCGAGGCGGCGAGGCGTTATCGGGACTACACCCTACCGAAAATGATGGAACGGATGAAAGCGTACCCCCGTGTTAAATTTATTCATCTTCATTCGCGCGAAGATGCAAAGAATTATTTACAAAAATTGAGGAAGGATAAAGAATGAAGGGCTTGTATTACAAGGTTAAAATGATAAGAATGTTTTCCGAGGAATGCTTTGCAAACATTGTTGCTCCCGACGTCGGCGGAAGCGGCACGGGCTTTACCGTCGTCGCCGTATCCGACAAGGAAATTACCCTCCGTATAGATAGCGCGTTTTGCTCGGAGGGGAACGTGGAGGTCACAATACCCGCGGGCGGTCTTTACCACTTTGAAAAAATGAGAACCGAAACCGAGGAAATATACGGCGACGAATATGAAACCACCGTGGGAAATCAGCTTACCGTCGGGTATGATATTTTCGCGACTTATGCAGAGCTTGATACGCTCTTTATGGCGGGTCTTGACGATGAAAATTCGGTTCGCGTTTGCCGCACCGACGGAGAGGGCAATCCCGATAAGAGGATAGCAATTTATCTTCTTCAAAAATCGGATAACCCGATTGATAAAAAAATCAACAACTACACACGGCGTGGATTTTTAAGCAAATATACCGCCTGGATTAACGGGGAAACGGGTGCGCTTGATTTCCTTGAGAAATGGGAGGCGGACGGCAAGGGTTACGGGATTTGCGAAAACCAGGATGCGTACGTTATGCGCCGTATGATGCTCGTATCTATGGATGAAGCCTCGACGAGGGCATACAGCGAAGCTCACGAGGAGGGATTGCCGCAAAGGGTCATTGACGAATCTCTTAACGAGCTTTGCTTTACCGGATTTTCCTACGGCGGATACTGTACGCCGCTTTACGACCTTAACGCAACGCTTACGGAAAATTCGGCAGTCTATCAGTTTGAGGATTGCGATATCTCCTGCATCACCGACCACCCACCGGTTGAAGGCGGCGGAATGTATAACAACGATATGTATTACTTCGGACGCTATAAGATGATGATAGCCTACGTTGCGAAAATCACAAAGCGTGAGCTGTTTGCCATTCACGCCGAAATTGTAAGGCGGATTTTCGATAACGCCGACGTACAGGAATATCTTGACTCGCTCGGTTTTCCCATTGTGGTATATTACAATAAAAGGCATTACGATTTGCTGCGCCCGACGGTGAAAAATTCCTCGGGACGGCGGGTTCGCGTAAAAATAAAATACGTTGAAAACGGGCACAACGAGGACGGCGAGGCACGTGATGTGGTGCAAACCGTCACGGCAACCTTGCGCGAGGGCTATGCCGCCGTAAAGGACGGACTCAAAATCGAGCAATACCCGCGCCGTAACAGCGAGTACCTTAAAATAGAGCATATCGGGGCGGATTATATTGACGTGCGCTTTCCGTATTTCTTTGAGGAAAGGAATGTGGCGGCAGGATATTATGAAACCGAACCACCGCGGCGCATTCCCCTTGGCAAGTGCCTCACTCTGACCGAGGACAGAACCACCACCTGCCACAAATACAGTTGGCATTCGGAGCTTTCCGTCTCGGTTGAAGCCATATCCGACGGCGAGGCGGATAATTAGCCAAAAGCCCACCCCGTGTTAAATTTTACGGGAAGGCTTTAGCCCTTTTCGACATACAAAACGACAACTATAATTTACATATAATTAATTTCTTCTCTCTTTTTCCGCAAAATCCTTGACTTTTCGCGGGGGGGGGTATAATGGAGGAAAAGTATATATTTCTGAGGTGAAAATGAAAACCAAAAGATTTCTTGTAATTCTGCTTGTCGCAATGCTTGCTCTTTGTCTTTTCTCCTGTAAAAGGGAGGGCGACGAGCCTGAAAATAATTACCCCGACGGGGCAATCGCGCTTACCGCCGAAAATCTCTCTACCTACTTTGATATACGGGTAAAAACGAAATGTGAATACGACTACGACTACGAGCAGACCGACGTTTCCTCCTTTGTTGCTCTTGTTCCGAAGGGCGAGTATAAGGAAATCGTCGGAGAGATAAGCTTTGACCTTAACGCTCGTGTAAGACAGTACGGACTTGCAAACGGAAATTGGCTTGTGTCAAACCGTACACATACGCTGCGCCTGAAAAGCAGCGGTGTAACCAACACCGAAATCAAGACCTCTATTAATGGTGGCGGCAGCGGCGTTTTGGTAGAATACGCGCCGATTGAGGAAAACAACAACATTACGCTGAAATCGGTGTACGGATACGTAATAAATGGAGAGAAAAAGCCACAGCAGCACGAGCTCATCACCGACTCACAGCGGGCGGATTCCTCCGCAATCCTTGCAGAGCTGAAGGAGAGGGTAGAGGCGTTTGAAGCGGATTATACCTCAGCCGACAGCTTTAATTACCTCGCCCGGACGAGCTATGAGCTTGGCTCTGTATACGGCGCGAGTATGTCGGAGGCTCGCACCGCGACACACATCGGAATAACGGTTGACAAGCCGAACGACCGCTTTAAGGTCAGGGACGTTATATACTACACTAAAAACGGCATACCTCTGCAACAATCGCTTGACCCCAACGGCTACGTCACGGTATCGAGGGCGGGTATGACGCTTGACTTCGCTATGGAGGGATATGCTCCCGTATGGGAAATATTTGACACGGGTGCGGTGTATATAAAGGAAAACGACAACATTTACGTTGCTATAACTACTCTAAAGGCAATGACGGGCGGCACCTTTAAGCAAAGGCTTCTCTCGCAGCTTGAGGATTACGGAATTACCACCCGATACGACAAAATGACGGTTAAGTACGAGTATTGCTTTGACGAAAGCTCTCTCCTTTTCAGCGCAACCGTTGACTATACCGACCTTTCCTATCACGTTGATTACGTGGATATTTATGCCCAAACGGTACAGAAAATTGCCGACGTAAGCAATACGGAAATAGAGCTTTACAGCCCCGAAAGGTACGTCTATCTCCCCGCGAAAACGCTTGAGGACGCCATTGCCCTCGGCACAGCCGAAATAACCCTTAAAAAGGGACAGCAGAGCTTTACCCTGACAACCTTCAGCTATGAATACGAGGGGTGGACCGACACGCCGACAAAACGCTATTTCCCGATTGTGATAGAGGAAAGCGGAGTTTATTCCTTCTCCTCGCAGGGTAATCCCGTCCATCTTTATACCGCGGACGGAGGATACGTGCCTGTCGATGTTGGTACTTATATCAACGCGGGAACCTACTATTTATGCGAGCTTGGCGTCCTCTATGGCAGAGAGGACAGGCGTATCAACGTCACTGCAATTTATCTTCGCGATTTTGGAGACGTGAATAACCCGACCGCGATTGAAAACGGCGAATACAGCGGCTGCTTTGAGGCGGTTGGCGATAGGCTTGCATTTTCCTTTACCCCCGATGAAACGGGGCTTTACAGTCTGTTAAAATGCGATAACGTCACGCTTTATCTTTATTTAGCCGCCGATACCTCCACCGTTATCAACGAGATATGGGCAACCGACCATTCCGCAATACTCACCGCGGGCGAAGCCTACGTTATCCTTCTTGAATACCGCGGACACGAGCCCGCCGAATTTACCGCAAAAGTCGAATACGTCGGCACACCGACAATCGCGGACGGCTTTACTCTTACCGAGGAGTGGCAGGAGGTATTTCTCTGGTGGGACGGAGTTAGAAGACTTCCCGTGACAATAGCAGAGCCGGGCGAATACTACGTTGAATTTGAGTGGATTGCGGGGCAGGAGGATTTAAGCGGAGCCTTCTATACCTATGACGGACAATATTGCAGCCATTATAAATACGTAAGCATAAACGGAGAAGAAACAAGGGTTATGATGCTCGATGCGGGCGAATATTACGTCGATGCGGACGTGTATGCAAATATGTATTTCAAGGGACGCGTCCGCCTTGTCACCTATGCAAAGCGGGTGATAGAGGAGGGAAGCCTTGAAATCCCGACCGACTCCTACGTTACGGTAACCACAACCGACCTTAAAACAACCTATTCGAGCGCAAGCTTTACCTTTGAGGTTCTCTCGGATTCCGTGCTCTATTGTACAACCGACTCGGATTTCTTTACGATTCGCGACGAAAACGGGAACCGCATTTCCCTTTACGCCAACACCGTCTTTGACGAGGAGCATGGCATCTGGGTTGAATATTCGGGAAAGCTTACCGCGGGAACATACACAATTGTATTCACAATCGACGAATACGCAACCCCTGGGGTCAAAACCGCAGAGGTCCGTCTTAAAGCCGAATAACCCCACCCCGTGTTAAATTTTGAAAGGCGGAGGCTTATGAAAATAATCGCAAGGCGCAGCAAATATTTCGGCGCGCTCTACATTTTTGGCTTTCTTTTGATGATGGTATACCCGCTTATCGAGATTGGTGATGCGCCCCACTCGGTTTTGCGAGTCTTTTATCTGCTTATCGCACCTATTGCTTTGATATTCTTGGTTATGGCTATTCTCTATTTCAAAACGCCAAAGGCAATTATTCTTTACGACGGTGCGTATACGCTTTATCTTCCTCGCGGAATTAAATTGGATGCAAAGGATGTTGTCAACGTAACCCTGCGTACGTCTAACAAATATATGACAAGAAAGGGCGGCGCGCTTACAATTGAAACCGCCGAAAGGACCTACCGCTTTCCATTCGTCGCAAATGGCGAGGAGGCGGTAAGGGAAATCAACAATATCGTTTACAGACGCAAAAGCGAGCTTGGCTACAAAACTCTGTATTAAAAAATCGGGGCTCGGCAAATGCCGCCGCCCCTTTTCTATTGACTTTTAGAATTATATATAGTAAACTAATATCATAAATCAAATTCTTTGGAGGAATTAAAATGGGAACATGGGATTTATCGATACTTTACAACGGCTTTGACACCGCGGAGTATAAAAACGATATGGAAAAAATGGAGAAGCTTGTCGGTGAATTTGTCACCCTTGCGGGTGAGGTTGATACCCTCCCGCCCGCGGAGCTTGTGACAAAATACGTAAGGCTTTCGGAGGCACTTTCGGAGGTCGTAGAAAAGCTCGCGATTTACGCAAATCTCCGTATGTCCGCAAATACGAGGGATAGCGAGGCGGCATCGATGCTCGGAAGAATTATGGCTACGACCAGCGCAACCGCCGCCCCCACCGCTGTTATTGAAAAGGCTATCTCCGAGATTGAAAATCTTGAAGCAGTTGTCGACTCCACCCCCGCGCTTTCGGAGTTTAAATACCTCGTTATGAATATAAAGCGCGACAGCAAATATCTCCTTTCGGACAAGGAGGAGAATATTATCTCCCGCTATAACATTTCGGGTGCATCCGCCTGGTCGGACCTTCACTCCAATCTTACAAGCGGCGTTGCCGTCGATTACGAGGGCGAAAAAATCACACTCTCCTCCGTGCGTAATCTCGCATATTCGCCCGATGCCGACGTGAGAAAAAAGGCATACGCGGCGGAGCTTGCCTGCTATGACAAAATAAAGGATGCGGTTGCCCTCGCGCTCAACAGCATAAAGCTGCAGGTATTGACCGAGTGCGAGCTTCGAGGCTACGAGGGTCCGCTTGATAAATCGCTTTACCAATCGCGAATGAAGCGCGAAACGCTCGACGCTCTCCTTACCGCAATGCGCGAGTATCTTCCGGCGTTCCACAAATACCTCCGTGCAAAGGCAAAAGCCCTCGGGCACAAGGGTGCGCTCCCTTGGTATGACCTATTTGCACCGATGGGTAAAAGTGACAGGGTCTACACCGTCGACGAGGCAAGGGAATATCTTCTCGGCATCTTTGCGGGTTTTGACACCGAGCTTCACGATATGGTAAAAACCGCATTTGAGGATAGATGGATCGACTTTTTCCCGAGAGAGGGAAAGGTCGGCGGCGCATTCGATTGCGGCGTCCCCTCCGCAAAAGAGAGCCGCGTGCTTACCAACTTTGACGGCTCCTTCAGCGATATTGTCACCCTCGCGCACGAGCTTGGACATTCCTTCCACGACAGACAGGTTTTCTGCCATTCCGTATTAAATCAGGGCTATTCGATGCCCGTTGCCGAAACCGCCTCCACCTTTAACGAGGTGCTTGTTATGGAAACCGCGATTGCCCGCGCCACCGACAAAGAGGAGAAAATCGCCCTCATAGAAAGCCAGCTGATGGATGCCTGCCAGATTATTTGCGATATTTATTCGCGCTTCCTTTTTGAGGCATCTGTTTTTGAAAACCGCCCGATGGAGGTCCTCTCTCCCGACAGAATGTGCGAGCTTATGCTCAAGGCGCAAAGGGAGGCATACGGCGACGGACTTGACGAAGGGTGTCTGCACCCGTATATGTGGCTTTGTAAGGGTCACTACTACTCGGGCGGGCTTTCCTTCTATAACTATCCTTACGCCTTTGGCGGACTTTTTGCCCGCGGACTCTACGCTAAATATCAAAAGGACGGAGGGGCGTTTGTCAATACCTACAAGGCTATGCTCCGCGCGACAAGCGTAACCGACGTGGAGGAATGTGCGAAAATCGCGGGTGTGGACCTTACCGACCCCGACTTCTGGCGCACAGGTCTAAAGAGCATCGCCGACCGCATTGACGAGTTCTGCACCCTCGTCGGTTAATTTAACACGGGGTGTGGCGTTCTGACGAAAATGTAAATAGTTATTTGCAATCCCCCGCTTTATAGCATACGTGCAAAACAACGCCCACGGCATTTCGCCGTGGGCGTAAGCTTTATTTAACTGTAAGCCTTGTGAAATTATTCCTTTCCGAGGTAGGAATATTCGCTCTGGTCGCCAAAATCGTAAACTCCCATAAAGCTTGCGAGGGTGTGCGCGATTTGAATGTTTTCAACCGTCCGCCCGTCAAAAAGCTCCGCACCCATTCCGTATGCAAACACCGGCACGTCCTTTGCGGTGTGCTCCTCGCTGTGGTATTTAAGCACGCCGTCCTCCTCGTAAAGGTCGCCCGTTTCGTGGTCCGCGGTGATAAGGACAAAGGTCTCGGGATTATAGAATGCAAACTCCATCACCCTTCCGATAATCTGGTTGAATCTAACCACCGCCTGATAGGTCTTTTCCATATCGTTGTCGTGACAGTGCTTGTCAATGTGCGCCTCCTCGTACATCATAAAAAATCCGTCGGGGTCTGCGCTTACCTTTGCAAGAGTGTCGGTGAAATGCTTCTCAACCGAGCTTTTTATTCTTGCGGCGGTGTAATAATCAAATCCGCAATCGATAACGGTGCCGTATTGCTGTACGGTCTGTGACTGGCTTTCCAAAATTGCACTGCTCGAATCTCTGTCAAGGGCGTGCGCCGAAAAGGATGCGGGTGTTGCACCCGTGTTGTTTTCGGTTGACATAACCGCCGTCGCCATTCCGAGAGTGGCCGCAAGCTCTGTGAGCAGCTGCACGTCGTTACCGTCCTTATCTCTTCCGATATATTCGTTAAGCGTCTTGTACCCCGACGAAAGGGCAGTGCCGCCTGCCGCGCTGTCTGTCACACCCGAAAGCGATTCTGTGCGCGAAAAGCCCGCATACGGGAAAAGGTATCCGTAGAATATGTCCTCTCCGTCGCTGTATTCAACCTCCCCGTCCATATAGTCGAAAAGCCGCGTTTGATTTACGCCCATTCCGTCGCCAATCATAATAATGTAGTTCTTTGCCTGCTTTACAATCGGCTCGTGGATTTCGACCTCGCTCGGCACGGTTTTTTGTCCGTCGCCGAGTGGCACGTAGCTGTCGACGAAAAAGTATGCCGCCGCCGCGATAATGAAATAATCGCCCTCTATCGCAATATGCCCGCCGTCAGCAAGCAAAGCGAATTCAAGCCCCTCGCACTCCGCGTCAAGCTTCTCCGAAATTGCCCTGTCGGTATCGCCGACGACAATCTCGTGCGCCCCCTGCGCTGTGTCGTCCTCTATGATTGAAAGCTCGATGCCTGTTTTTGCCCTTACCGACTCCTTGATGTATTCCGCCGCGCGAAGGTCGTAATCAAGCTCGTCGTCGTAAACTATCACATATTCCGAAAGGTGTACACCGTTCAAATATGCCTCCGCAACAGGGTTCTCCTTTTTACAGGAAACGAGAAGCGAGCAAATAACACCGATAACCAAAATAAATGCCAAAAGTCTTTTCATAAAATCCTCCGTTTTGTCGTTATTCCGCTATAAAAAGCAGGATGCATCCCGCAGGGATAACAAAATGCGTATTGTCTATTTCTACTTTTGAAAGCCGTTTCGTGTCGGATACCGTAAAGGCGGAAAGCTCGGCGGGGAGGTTGGTGAAAAGCTCCCTGTCCTCCTCGCCCGCGTTGGCTATAACCGCCGCATTTTTTATACCGTCCGTGGCGGCAAGGGCGTAGATTTCTTGACACGCCCCCTCGCATTTTGCCTCCGTACCCATCTCGTAAAGCTTGTTAAAGGCAACAAAAGCGTAATAAAGCGGCTCGGGCTCACGCGTTTTCGGGTCAAACATTCCGCGGTAATACGATGTTCCAAAGCCTGCATCGTAAAAGCAAAGAATATCGTTTTTCGTGCCTTGCATAGCACACATCATTGCAAGAGCCTTTGCCGCCGCAAGACCCGTACCGCGAAGCCGTATCGTGTTTTGTAGTGCCGCATCCGCGTCCGCCATATCCTCGTACCCGTTGTTCCATTCGTTGAGCTGAAGCTCCACGTCACCGTAGCCAAGCTCGGAAAGACGCTTTTCAATATACCGCGCCGCAATAAGCGTGCTTTTTACAGAAAGATAGCTGTGCCAGGAGAAGAAATCAAGCGGCGATTTTCTTTCCGAAATATACTTGAAAAAGCCCTCGAGGAAATTGAGAAAGCTCTTGCTTCTTCCGTCGCCATAACCCTCGCCTGCCGAGTCTGCATCTATACCGAATGCCCGTGGATTTGAAATCACGTATCTGAAGCCACAGCTCGCGTAACCGCCCACCTTTATCTCGTCACCGAATACGGCTTTAAGATGCTTTGCCGCCACGTCGTAAAGCTCGTAATACTCCTCGGGCGTGCCCTGACACATCATATTTTCCGCATTGTCGCGACCGTTGTCGGGCTCGTTCCAAATCTCCCAATAACTTATACCGTAATGAAAGCCGTTTGCCCATCCGTGATTGTAGTGAAGTATGATATGCTCGCAAATTTTTGCCCACTTTAACGGGTCCTTTGGCGGGAAAATGCGGTACGCCCTTATGTAGTTATAGTTCTCAATTGTTTCTCCAAGGCGGTAAATCGGCTCTATGCCGTTTTTGATAAGCTCCGCAATAAGCAAATCGGTAAACGCAAAATCGTACGAAGCCTCGTCGTCAACGTCCGCTTCAAAATCCCTGAAAACGTTGTGAATGTCAACGAAAAGATTTCCGCCGAACATACCTCCTACGTCGTGAAGGCGGGAGAAGGGAATGCCAGCCTCTCCAAGATAGTGAAAAAGCGAGGTGTTCATTCCGAAAATCGGCGGCTGACCCACACCGTGCATAGGCTTTATTTTTCCAAGCCTTGTGCCAAAATCAAACCGTAACTCCATAAAGAGCCTCCATAAAGCTAATAATCTCTACCATAATTATACGGCATCTTGAAAACAAAGTCAATACGCATCTTGTTTTGCATTGTGCCTTTCCGTTTTTTAAAATCCCTTGCATTTCTCATAAAAATCTGCTACAATGAGCCTATAAGCAACAAAAAAGGAGAATTATATGATACGCGTTCTTGTATGGAATGAATTTCACCACGAAAGAACAGAGGAAACGGTGAGAAGCGTTTACCCCGACGGAATTCACGAGGCTATCGCGGAATTTCTCGGAAAAGAGGAGGATATTACCGCAAAAACCGCCCATCTCGGTATGGAAAATTGCGGAATTACAAAGGAAATACTCGACGAAACCGACGTCCTTATCTGGTGGGGACATATGAAGCACGGCGACGTGCCCGACGAGGTTGCCGCCCTTGTGCGTGATGCGGTGCTTGACGGAATGGGAGCGATTTTCCTTCACTCCGCCCACCATTCAAAGCCATTCAAGGCACTTATGGGTACGTCCTGTAACCTCACCTGGCGAGAGTCGGGCGACTCCGAAATCCTCTGGGTTATCGACCCCGCCCACCCGATTACGAGAGGGATTGACCGCTTCTTCCGCCTTGAGGGCGAGGAAACCTACGGCGAGCCGTTCGTTATTCCCAACCCCGACAAGGTCCTGCTTATCGGTAACTATTCGGGCGGCGAGGTTTTTCGCTCGGGCGTCCTTTACGAGCGCGGCAATGGCAAAATATTCTATTTCCAGCCGGGACACGAAACCTTCCCAACCTTTTATAACGAAAGCGTACAGCTTATAATCAAAAACGCCGTCCGCTTCGTTAATCCCGCCTATCGCGCCGCAATTACCTGCCCACACGTCCGCACCGTTGACGACGAAAGCTACGTAATCTGAACGGACGGTCGCTTCCTCGCGACAAATAGCTAAATCGGGAGTTATTCAATGTACAAATATCAAATGCACACGCACACCGCCCCCACAAGCAAATGCGCGCAAACCACGCCAAAGGAGCTTGCAAAGGCACTTTACGATGCGGGATATGCCGGATGCGTGCTTACAAATCATTTTTTTCACGGCAACACGGGGATAAGCCGCGAGCTTCCCTGGGAGGATTTTGTCGCCGCCTACGAGCGCGATTATCTGGAGTGCAAAGCGGAGGGCGAAAAATACGGTCTGAACATTCTTTTCGGAATAGAGGAGGGGGTGGGCAGCTTCAGTGAAATACTCTGTTACGGCTTGACCCCGCAAATGCTTTACGAGCATCCCGAGCTTCGGGAAAGCGGCGCGGAGGAAGGGTATAGAATAATGCACGGGCTCGGTGTCGTTGTTGTACAGGCGCACCCGTACAGAGTTCTGACTCCCGTACCCGATCCAAAGCCAATGCCCGTGGAGCTGCTTGACGGAATAGAGGTGTACAATTACGCAAATCACCCCGATTATAATGCAAGAGCAAATGCCTTTGCATCGGAGCATCCGCACCTTATTTTAACCTCGGGGGCGGACACCCATAATTCGGGAACCGTTGGGCTTGGCGGAATTGCAACCGATACAAGAATAACCGACGAGGGAGAGCTGTGCCGCGTTTTGTTAAATCGAAATTACAGACTACTGTCAGATTGATTTTGCAACCAAAATGCAAAGCATAGTTTACATTTAAATAAAAAAGCACCGAGAAATCTCTCGGTGCTTTTTGGTGTCACGACCGCCTTTTTGACTAAATCGCGGCAAATTTCATACTATTATCCCTCGCATATTTGTGGGCAACGCTACCCACCGCGCCGATTATAACGACGTCATTACACCCGTCAAAGGCAAAGTCGCCGATTTCTGTAACCGTCCTCGGAATTACAACACTTAAAAGAGAGGCACAGCCGTAAAACGCGTCCTCCATAATCACGGCAACGCTCCTTGGTATCTCTACGTGGGAAAGGCTCTCGCAACGGCTAAACGCTCCCTCGCCAATAACCTCAATCCCCTCACAAAGCGTCACGGTGGAAAGTGCCTTGCAAAATTCAAACGTCTTGTCCTCAATGACCCTTACGGACGCGGTGATTGTAATGCTTGAAAGATTTTTGCAGCAGCAAAACGCCTCCCTGCCAATATACCGCGCCGTCGGCGGAATACTAACCTCACAAAGACTGTCGCAGTCGAAAAAAGCCGAGCCGCCGATGGCGATGACCCCTGTCGGAATATCTATCGTTTTTATGGCTTTACACCCAAAAAAGGCGGACCCGTGTATAATTTTCGTGTCCTTGTGTATTTTGCAAAGTGGGATTTCCTTATCCCTCGCCCTTGCCAAAACCGTGTATGGATTTGCTTTGTTACCGAGGTAAAGCGCATTATCGAATTCGTTATAGCAAAGACTGTCACAGCCGTAAAACGCGCTTTCGCAAATCCAATCAACACTGTTACCGATTTCCAAATGCGAAAGGCTCTTGCAGCCGTAAAACGCAAGACTGTCGATACAGCGTACACCTTCGCCGATTATAACGCTTTTTATTTTCCAATTCTCCGAAAAGGCATCCTCGCCAATCTCGCTAACCCCGTCGGGAATGATTACGACCTCATCCTCGCCAAGGTATTTTTCCAAAACGCCGTCATTTATCAAAAAGCCGCGCTGCATCCGCATCACCTCCCGAAAGCTCCGTTGACATAGCCGCGCAAAACGCGCAACCGCCGCCACCTAACTATTTTAACCGATTATTCCCCGAAAGTCAATATAATTTAAAGTGGTAAGGATAACAATATAAAAAATAAGTCGGATCGTAGCCATGTCGTTCTGTGAGCCAAGGAGTTGAACAACTTGCTT
>JAZSHN010000094.1:0-13678 GCA_045533315.1 Eubacteriales bacterium
GTTCAACTCCTTGGCTCACAGAACGACATGGCTACGATCCGACTTCGAATGCTCGGACGTACCGATAAGGAAAAGGTCCTCTCCCTCTATTTTATACATCATTGCATCCATTTCGGCAAAGGACATAACGCCCGTTACAACTCCCGAGCGAATCATATAGGGAGGGATTACGTAGGTGAAGCCGCGGTCAATCATAAAGTCGCGCGCATAGGAGATAACCGCGGAATGAAGTCTTGCAATATCTCCCATAAGGTAGTAGAAGCCGTTGCCCGCAACCTTTCTCGCGGAGTCAAGGTCGATGCCCGCAAAGCGCTCCATAATCTCGGTGTGATAGGGGATTTCAAAATCGGGAACGACAGGCTCGCCGTAACGCTGTACCTCCACGTTTTCGCTGTCGTCCCTTCCAATCGGAACGCTGGGGTCGATAATGTTGGGAATTACCATCATTATTCCCTTTACCTTTTCCTCAAGCTCCGCCTCCTTTGCCTCGCAAGCCTTAAGCTCCTCCGCCTGCTCTGCTACGAGCTTTTTTGCCTCCTCTGCCTCGGCAAATTTCTTCTGACCCATAAGCGCGCCGATGGACTTTGAAACCTTGTTACGGTTGGCGCGAAGGTCGTCCGCACGCTTTTTATTTGCGCGAAGCTCCTCGTCAAGCGCGATTACCTCGTCAACGAGGGGGAGCTTTGCGTCCTGGAATTTGTTTTTGATGTTCTGCTTTACCACGTCGGGATTTTCACGCAGAAATTTGATGTCAATCATTTTGTTTCTCCTTGTATATGGTAGTTTTTTTTTAACGCAGTAATTTTGTACGGCGGGTGAATGAGGGGAGACTACCCTCTGCAAAACGAATGGTATCTTTAGCCTCCCTTGCATATGGGCGGGCTTTGTAGAAGCCGTTTGTTTCGTATCAAAAAAGAAAAAGCGCAGTCCTACCGTCCATAGCTATGGGACGGAAAACCGCGGTGCCACCCATATTACGGGAAAAAATCCCGTCACTTTCACCCCTTTCGGAAAGGGATACCCCCACTCGTCGCGGGAAGCTCGGAAAGCGGAAATCGGACCCGTGGGAATGGCTCGCAGCTGCCGCCATCTCTCTGTACCCGTAGGAAGGAATTTTCTTTCGTCACAGCTTTGGGTATATTATATATTATCCCGCGGAATTTTTCAAGTCCTTTTCGCTTTTTTTTAATTTTTTTATTGCCACTTGGCGAAAAGCGTGGTAAAATAGAAAAAACGGAGGTTTTTTATATGATTGTTTTTGGAAAAGACGTAAAGGAAACCGACCTTGGCGGCGGTGTAAGGCGCAAGGTACTCGCCCACGACGAGAGCATAATGACGGTGGAGGTTTCATTTGACACGGGTGCGGTAGGTGCGGTGCATACGCATCCGCACTCGCAGATAAGCTACTGCGTTTCGGGCAGCTTCAGGGCGGATATCGGCGGCGAGGTAAAAGTAATTTCGGCGGGCGACAGCTACGTTGTTGAGCCAAATCTTCCACACGGGGTGGTATGCCTTTCGGCGGGAACTCTCGTTGACGTTTTTGCCCCCGCGAGGGAGGATTTTTTGAAGTAAGCAAGGGCGGGACACCTTTTTAACCGATAAAAATTCGGAAAGCACGCACGATTTGTTTACAATGTCTATTGATTTTTACGCTTGCGTAATGTATAATTATTAAGTGTGATACATTGAAAATTTAATTTTAAGGAGAAATATTATGTTAGTTTCTGCAAAGGAAATGCTGACCAAGGCAAAGGAAGGCCACTATGCCGTAGGTCAGTTCAACATCAACAACCTTGAGTGGGCGAAGGCTATCCTTCTTACCGCGGAGGAAATGAAGTCCCCCGTCATTCTCGGCGTATCCGAGGGCGCGGGCAAGTATATGTGCGGCTACAAGACCATTGTCGGTATGGTAGAGGGTATGATTGAGGGGCTCGGTATCACCGTTCCCGTTGCGCTTCACCTTGACCACGGCTCATACGAGCATGCGTACAAGTGCATTGAGGCGGGCTTCTCCTCTGTAATGTTCGACGGCTCGCACTACCCGATTGACGAAAACATCGCAAAGACAAAGGAGCTTGTTGCCGTTTGTAACGAAAAGGGTCTTTCCATTGAGGCGGAGGTTGGCTCAATCGGCGGCGAGGAGGACGGAGTTATCGGCGGCGGTGAGGTTGCAGACCCCAAGGAGTGCGCTATGATTGCGGGTCTTGGCGTAACAATGCTTGCGGCAGGTATCGGTAACATTCACGGTAAGTACCCCGAAAATTGGAAGGGTCTTAACTTTGACGTTCTTGCAAAGATTTCCGAGGAGTGCGGCGATATGCCCCTCGTTCTTCACGGCGGTACGGGTATCCCCGCGGATATGATTAAAAAGGCTATCTCACTCGGCGTTTCCAAGATTAACGTCAATACGGAGTGCCAGCTCTCCTTCGCAGCCGCTACCCGTGGCTACATCGAGGCGGGCAAGGACCTCCAGGGCAAGGGCTTTGACCCGAGAAAGCTTTTGGCTCCGGGCGTAGAGGCTATTAAGGCAACAGTCAGAGAAAAGATTGAGCTTTTCGGCTCGGCTAACAAGGCGTAAGATTTTCGCCCGTATATAGAAAAAAGCACCGCCACGGCGGTGCTTTTTTTGTTGTCTTTTTCGCGCAGGGTAAGAGTTTGTGCGTACTTTAAGCCTCCCTATGAGAGGGAGCCTTTGGTACGTAAAGTTGTGCGGGGGGTTTTGTGCGAGGGATTTGGGTTTTGCCAACCCTTCCACCGTGAGCCACTGCGTGGCTCTCACGGTCCCCCTCCCCTTCAAGGAAGTGGAGGCTTTGTGCGGGGCGAAGCGGGGACTACTCATCCACCGCAAGCGGTCCCCCTTCTCTCACAAGAGAAGGCTAAACGCTACAAGGCTTTGTGCGTATAGTAAGCCTTCCCCGGTGAGGGAATGGTGCAAGAGAAGGCAAAGAACCTCATCCACCGCAAGCGGTCCCCCTTCTCCAAGGAGAAGGCTGAATATACAAGGCTCTTTGCGGGGGTGCTTTTTTATTCAACCGCCCATTTTAAAAGCTCAAAATCGGTGGAGATATAGACGAAGCCGTTTTTGACGAATGCGCGGGTGCGTTCTGCCCTTCCGTCGCAATCCACGGTGGCGAGGACTGTGATTTTTCCGTTTTCAACAGAATAGATAAGGTAGGCATCACCGACGTAGACGGTTCTTCCCTCTTCGTCCTCGTAGTATAGGTTTTCAACCTGCATTCCGAAGATGCCAAGCTCTCGGTTTACGAGATAGGATTTATATACGGTGGAATAGCTGCCGCCGAATACAAAGCTGTCGGTTGAGATAACTTCGGAGCCTTCCTCGCGATAGACCTCGAGCTTTCCGTTTCTGTTGACATCAACTCCGATGCCGAGAAGATAGCCGTCCCCCAGCTGAATAAGGTTATCAGAATATCCGTCAATCGTGCCCGTATCGGTAGAGGAAATTTTATCGTAATCCGAAAGGTCAAAGAAGTATACGGGGTCGGTAAGCTTTATAACCTCGGCGGTGCAGACGTAGAGCTTATCTCCGTCAAATCTCACGCTTCTTGCCTCCTCTCCGTCGGGGGCAAAGTATTTAACCGCCCTTCTTTCGGTATAGTCGGCGAGATTGAAAATGTAGAGCGAGGCGTTATCCGTAAATTTATAGCTTCCGTTACGCATAACGAGGTTTGTGCTTGTCACAAGGCGGAGGTAGCCATCCTTTTCGTCAAGGCTGTATTGGTCCTTTACCCTGCCCTCTACGGTGATTTTACCCTTCAGGGTAAGTCCGTCCTCAAAGGTGACGTGCGCGATTTCGGTCATATTACGGCTTATATAGCCGTATTCCTCGCGGCTTTCGGAATAGCTGTGCGCGGCAAAGGCTCCGTTTTCGGTAACGTAGAGCGAATTCGTGTAGTTAAAGAGCGCAACGGTATCCTTTGGCTCGGATGCCCCCTCGTCAATAAGCATAAGCACGCTGTACTTTACCTCTGTCATTATATCGGGCATCACTATATCCTCCATCGGGATAAGCTCGTTGCCCTTGCCCGAATTAACCGCGGGGATATAGGTTTCGGGGCTTGCGTATTGAATTTCCGACTTGTTCAAATAATAATCGGTAACAACGAGAATTTGGCTTCCGATTTTGCGAGAGGTATTATACCCGCCCGAAAGGGTTACGACTCCCAACACGGTGGGTGCGGCGGGATTTTCAACGTTTACGGTATAAACCGCGGTGCTTTGACGGTCGTGCACGTCGTAATAGGTGCAAATCACGGTCACGGTTTTAAGGTCGGCGGAAAGATACATTTCGGCAGTATCAACGCGCAGAGCGTGTGCCCCCTCCGGCTTTGAAATTTCAAGGGAGGAGATTGGCTCGGTGCTTTCGGTGCCGTCTGCTATTCCGTAGATGCGGAGCAAGAGATTATTTTCGTACGACACGCGGAAAAGGTGTGTGTCGGATGCCTTTATAAGGTCAGCCTCTATAACTCCCGCAACCTGGTTGTCGGTTACCTCAAAGTAGCCGCTTGCCCCATCCGACGAGACTCCCGTATCTCCCGGTGCAAACTCGGGTGCCCCGCCCGCCATATCGTTTTTCGTAGGCATCATTTTTTCAAGCGAGGCAAGCAACCTTTCGAAATTATTTTTATTGTTATGCGGACGGTAGTAAAAATTCGCGATACCCGCGATAATCGGATAATATTCGTCGCTTTGGTACGCGGAAATATTCGGCGCGTCGTTTATCGGGATAAACAGATAGAGCGAGAGGCTTACTACAATCGCAAGACAGGCGGCAAGCGCAACCCAACGGCGGATTTGAGATTTTTTGCTTTTCCTTCCCGCCGCCTCGTCAACGTAGCGGTCGGAAATATTACCGATAGCACCGAAAAGGCGCTCTGACTTTTCCTTTTTCATAGGGTGATACCCTCCTTTTCAAGCTTTTCCTTCAGGGCGAGGCGGGTGCGGTAAAGAATAATTTTTACGTTCGAGAGGGATAGCCCCTCCTCGCGCGCTATATCCTCGGTTTCCTTTGCAAAAAAGTATCTTTTTACAAAGATTATTCGCTCCCTTTTCGCAAGCCGGGCAATGAAGTCGTTGATTGCAAGCGAAAGCGCAAGCTCCTCGGTTGGGTCGCCGTCACCGTCGGGAACGGCATCGGAAAGCTCGTCTATAAGCACCGAGGCGTTCATTTCGGCAATCCCACGGTTTTTGCGGTAGCGGTCAATCGAGAGATTACGCACGATTTTAGTTAAAAAGGAGGAAAGCGAGCGCGGCCGTGTCGGCGGAACGGTATTCCACGTACGCAGATAAGTGTCGTTTACGCACTCCTCCGCATCGGGAATGCTCGACAGTATCCCGTAGGACACCGAGGTAAGCATCCGCCCGTATTTGTCAGCCGTTTCGGCTATTGCAGACTCGTCGCGAGAAAAATACAGCGCTATAATTTTTTCGTCGGTCATTGGCTTTTCTCCTTTCGCCTTTTTTGCCCTTCATCCTATATGACGGGAAAATACTGCCTCAAGTTACAGGGTTTGGAAAAATTTTATAAAAGCCCCGCAAATTGCGGGGCAAGATTAGAATGTCTATTCAAGCAAGGGTGGCTCTAAAAATTCGTCGCGCATATTATTATCCAACAAGCGAGTGAAATAATATGCCATAAAAGAATTACAAAAACAATCTTCCACTTCATTGCCGCTTACTTTAAGATTATGATCCATTTTTGAGGGTGCATTGTCAAACTCTCCGAAAGGAATAAACGCAACTAATAAAGATAGTATCAAAAATAAAGAGGTAACTTTAAGAAATTTTAATTTCTTTTATTCGCCCGTTTTGACCAGTATCATTGCAGAGAGCAGCTCATCAAAAACTATATCGGTAATGCTCATAAGCAGTTCCTCGGTAATGTACGTAGTTTTAATGCCTATTTGTAATTCAAAATGAAGACCGTATTTATCATACGCAAATGCAGGATCGTCATAATCATAGGAGACATCTACATGTAAGCGGTCCTGTGTTTGCGCAATTGCGGCGTATTCTTCGGTTTCGAAAAAAGATAAATTCGTACGGTTTGTTCTTTCAAATTCCGAAGCAGTCATCTTGTTAGGTTCAATTAGTTGAGAATCAAATTGACTGTAAAAATAGTAAAATTGAACATTGATATGACAAATTTCTACTTGATGATTCAGCCGTTCGCTTATATTGAATAAATTAAAGCTCTCACAACTAAACGCAGAAGGCTGACCGAAAGAAAATCCCCATTCTGCTGTTTCTTCCCCATAATAGCCTAACAATACGTCGCACTGATAACGGGCACCTCCGTACACTTCATAATATCCATACGGATCATAATCAGGTGGCAGATATTCTCCCCATTTTTGCTGCAGAATCTCCTCGTCAAAGCAAATAATGCCAAAATTATTTTCGACCGACCATTCCTTTTCTATCGCATCCTTAATTTCCGCAGATGTACGGAATATATGTCTGCGCTTTACAGTTTCGGGCTCCTCTTTAACCGAGGGAAATATATCCTCGGTTCCTTCGTTAGTATTATCCGTACTTTGTCTACACGCCGTAAAGAGATTAATAAGCAACGCAAGAAGCAAAATAATTGATATTTTTTTCATACGGTTCTCCTTTCTCGATATTCTATAACCGTTGCGCAATTAGCACAAAACTCAAACGTGAAAAAATGCTTTATATAAACATTGTAGCAAAATAGATACTTTTGGGGAGGTTTTTATGGCACAGAAATCGTAAAAAATGTTTTTTCGCATTATTAGTCCTCCACAACATTCAAAACGGTTAAGTGATTAACAAAATCACGTAAAATACCGTCGGTTAAAAAGTATGTATTTTCAATTTCCGCACCCCAAACGTCAGGTTTTGAGGTATAGGGAAAATTATAGCTTCCAACCACCCGTAACGAAATGTTTATTACGTCATTAAAATATCTTTCCGTCATTTCAATCATGCCATCAAACATACAATAATGGCTTTTTTCACATTCAAGCCCGGTTAAATCTATTTTGTCACCACGAAAAACCGAGGTGGGCGTAACGTTATATTTCACCTCCAAATTAACGCTCCAAACATCAAATGTTAAAGACTCGCTCAATTCTTCAAAATCCGGATAATTCGCATAATATTCGTCCAACAATTCAAAGAAAACATCTTTGAACTTCAAAGTCGAATTAAATTGATCCTCGTATTTATACTTCAAATCCCATGGCAGCTCTATTTTCAATCTCTCATAATAGCTGTAATTTTCATATTTGTTGCAAGCAATTTGTTGAGCCTCGGTATACGCATAATATTTTGCATCATATCCGCTTTTATCGTTGCATAATTCTTCAAAAAACGAATTTTCGTTAAAATAAAGGGTATAAAGATTTTCCGCGTTTTTAAAATTTTCAAGCAACCAATTGTTTAACGTTTCTACGCTGTCAAGCTCGCAGGAAATATAGGGCGGCGTATCATTAGTGCTATTTTCGTCGTTTCCGTCGGGCTTTTTCCCGCACGCGACGAGAAGGTTCAATAACACTGTAAAAACCAAAATAATTGATATTTTTTTCATATAGCCCCTTTTCCTCGTGCTTCCTTTTACTTGCGATATAAGAGCAAAAAAGAATATTTGTTAAGATTATTATACCAACAAAGTACTAAATTGTCAACAGTGGTACTGCATTAAATCGCATAAAACGAAGCAAGGTTACAGGCTCATATCCTCCTCTATCCACTTTTTAATGGTGTGGTAGGCACTGTGCACGTAAACCGTTCCGTTTTTGGCGGGAAGCTCAAGCAGCTTATGCATTCGTAGGATATAATCTTCAAGGGTGGTTTGGTTAACGAGCTTTTTAAGGCTTTCGTGCTGTTCGGGTGTCATTTTTACCAATTCGCTGTGCCCTACTCTTACCGTAATATATTTCGGCAATACACCCTCTCTCCATCGCGAAGCGTTAAGAAGAGGAAGAGATTTAGTTAAAGTATTGTTATTGATATTATTATTGTGGGACATTTTGTCGGTTGTGTCGGGACATTTTGTCGGTTGGGTGGGAGCTTTTGTCGGTTGCGACATTTTGTCCTCCCCGCCCATTACGGGGTGGTTGCAATCGGGCGAAATGCTGCTATCGGTATCCTCGCGCCCGTCGGTAAGCTCCGCCTCGATTTCGGCGCAGCTCCTTGCAATATATTTTCCGTCGGTCAACCGCACAAGCCCCCTTTCGCGCAAATCCTTTGTCGCGCGCTCTACCGATTTACGCGATATTCCAAGCCAATCGGCAATATATTGCATAGAGCCGTTATAGCTTCCGTTTGACTCGGTAAAGCTGTTAATCAAGGCAAAAACGGTAAGCGTATTGCCCGAAAGCCCCAAAATTTCTATCATATATGAATAGATTTTTATGTATCCCCTTTTTGCCATTTAGATTAAACTACTCCTTTTCTTTGTTACCGTCTGCACGCTTTTGTTGCGCAGGCTTGTCATCTCGCGCGGTGGAGGGGCGCGTTTTTTCTTGCACGCCGAGTATAGCACAAAGCTTGGCGCTTGTAAGTGTCAGAGCATTCCAAAAATTTCCGACCTTTTCGGTGATTTTATTGTCGGTGTTGCACAAATTGGGCGTTAGGAATATTCAAAAAAGCTTTCGCATATAGTGTTTTGATGATACTTTTGGGGAGGTTTTTATGGCACAGAAAACGGAAAAAATTTACGAGGAAATTGCCAAGAGAACGGGGGGTCGTATATATATAGGAGTTGTAGGCCCTGTAAGGACGGGAAAATCAACATTTATTCACAGGTTCTGTGATACCGTTTTGACACTTTTGGCGACCGACGATTATCAAAAGGAGCGAATTATCGACGAAATTCCGCAAAGCGCGGGCGGACGGACGGTTATGACAACCGAGCCGAAGTTCATTCCCGAGGAGGCGATACGCATACGGCTTGAGGACGAGACCGAGCTTAACGTAAAGCTTATCGACTGTGTGGGGTATATGGTTGACGGCGCGCTCGGTGCGCTTGAGGAAGGCGCTCCGCGATTGATAAACACACCGTGGTCGGAGGAGCCGCTTCCCTTTGACCGCGCGGCGGAAATCGGGACGGAAAAGGTTATAAAGGAGCATTCCACAATCGGCATTCTCGTCACCACCGACGGAAGCATCACCGACCTTTCGCGCGAGGCGTACGTTTCGGCGGAGGAGCGCGTTGCGCGCGAGCTTACCGAGCTTGGAAAGCCGTTTGCGATAGTCCTTAACTCCGCGCACCCCGAAAGCGAGGGGGCAAAGGCACTTGCGGCGGAGCTTGAGGAAAAATACGGTGCGCCCGTCGCTCTTGTAAGCTGTACCGAGCTTAACGGCGAGGATATACGCGAGATTTTGGCGCTTGTGCTTGGAGAATTTCCGATTACAAGATTGGATTTCAGGCTTCCCGAATGGACGGCGGCACTCCCTCGCAATCACGGGGTTATGGAAAATATTCTTTCCGAGATTGTTTCGCTTACCGACGGGTGCGAAAGGCTTGGCGACGTTTCGCGCTCGGTAAAGGATTTTGACAGCATGGAGGTTATCAGACTTGACGCGGGTGACGGAACGGGCGAGATAAGCATACCGCTTTCGCGCGATATTTATTTTGCGACGCTTTCGGAGATGACGGGGCTTTCGCTTTCATCGGAGGCGGATATGTTCCGCGCGG
Source organism: Eubacteriales bacterium (assembly GCA_045533315.1). Taxonomy (GTDB): domain Bacteria; phylum Bacillota; class Clostridia; order Oscillospirales; family CAG-272; genus UBA1740. The sequence continues at coordinate 9,686 of JAZSHN010000094.1, forward strand.
TTGCAGAGCTTGCCGAGGTGGGTAAGAAATACGAGAGAGTGCGGACCGCGCTCGATGCAGTGGAGCGCGACGGCTGGGGCGTTGTGATGCCGACGAGGGAGGAAATGACGCTGGAGGAGCCGCGGACGGTTAAGCAGGCAAGCGGCTTTGGCGTTAAGGTGACCGCCCATGCGGAGGCAATACAAATGATAAAGACGGGCATAGTTGCCGAGGTTTGTCCCGTAGTTTCTACCGAGGAGCAGGCGGACGACGTTGTGGCACGGCTTACCGAGGATTACGAGTCAAAGGACGGGGCAATCTGGGATGCCAATATTCTCGGGCGGTCGCTTTACGACCTTGTTTCCGACGGTATGAATGCGAAGCTCGACCACATTCCCGAGGAAGCGCGCGGAAGGCTCGGCGAAACGCTGGAGCGTATTATAAACGAGGGTGCAAACGGTCTTATTTGCATTTTAGTGTAAATTATTATTTACATTTTGTTTTTTGTACACCGAGCAAGCGGTATATAAAGCAAAAAACACCACAAGCTTGTGGTGTTTTTTGTATTAGTGCCGACCCGTGTTAAATTATCGGGGGTTTGATTATTTAAACACAAAGGTAAGCGTCATATTTTTCGCGGGATTTTTGACCGCAAGGTCGACGTAATAGACGGTTTCACGCCTTCCGCCCGAGCGAGAAACCTCCTCGCTTCCGAGGGTGGGAGTAAAGGCATCGTCATCGTACAAAAGCACAGAGTCCCCGCAGAGTATTCTTCCCTCCTCTACCGTTATCGGGCGGAGCGAAACAAATCGCTCGGTAACGCTCTCGGGCGTTTCGGAAAATTCGTAGCTATCGGTAAGGGTTACCTCGTTTTCACCCATCACAAAATCGCGGTTAAGGCGTTTAAGCTCGGGAAGCTTATACCCACATTCCATATCAAAGGCGTAGCGCGTGTCGGTGTGGGCGGTGATTTTTGCCTTTTCCCTTCCCGTCACCTGAAGCTTTCCGTTGATAATCGGCACCGAGTGTCCGCGCGAGGAGGTAACCATATAATCGTATCTTCCAGCCCCGAAATATTGCTGTGTATATTCGCCGCCGCAGGGGTCGACGAAGGTGACCTCTCCGCACCTTGATATGATAAACGAGCCGATGTCGTTGTGGTTGTGCGACTCGCTGTTATGCCCGCCCTTGCAGGCGAAGGCGTATTCGTTACAGCGGTAGATAAACCATTGCGTATCCTCAAACGCCATACTTACAGGCTCGGTGGCGTCGAGCGAGGACTCGGACATATCGGGGTTTTGCCAAAGCACGTAGCGCATCGGAATACCGCCGCCCGACGAGGCGGGAATGGCGGGAATGCGAAGGTCGGGGTAAACGCCCTTTAAGAAATGAGAGAGCCACGCATACGGGCGGAAAGCCAAGCCGCCGTCCGAGAAGGACACGCATTGATGCTCGTTAAGCGTGATTTTCTCCTGAAATCTTGCGATTTTCTTTACCTTTTCGTTTTCAAAGTAGTTGATTTTTCCCTCGGTATACTCGTTAAGCATAGAGGCGAAAACGCAGAAGAAGGAGAAGCCGTAATTCCAATAGCCGTAGCCCTCCACGCAGCAGGCATCCTCCGCAAAGCCCGAAAGATATGCCTCCGCCGAGTCAATCATACGGGGCAGCTGTGTATCAAGCTCCCACTTTTCCGCCGCGTACATATAGGTACAAAGCACCGAGGCAATGCATACCGCAGACCAGTTGTTTTCAACCTTTAGCCACCAATATCTTTTCGTGGTTGCATCCTTGTAGGAGTCGATTATTCGGTATCTTATTTCCGCCCTTGCACGTCTTACGACAAGCTCGGGAAGCTTATCCCCCAAAAAATAGAGGATTTCCGACATACGGAAGCCGATGATGGTGGAGCAAAGGTCAAGGTTGCGGCGTCTTTCGGCTATTGACAAATCCTCGCGCACGTGGGCGGGGATTGACCAGCTTTCCATATCGCAAACCGACCAGATGGCATCGGCAAGGTGGACGAGATATTTCTCGTCAAGCGTAATCATATATTCAAGGAAAAAGGTCATCATACGCGACTCGTATTCATTCTGCACGCTTTGGTAAATCTCGCGGTTTCCCGTCGTTACGTAAAGGTGCAATTCGGAGAATTTACGCTCCCTCGGCGTTGTGACTATGTATTTTTCGGCAAGGGCGTGGTTGTTCTCGCGCAGCTTTGCATAATACGGGTGGGTTCGCACCTGCTCCCATTTTTCGTCGTTAAATTCCTTGAAATAGCGTGCCATTTTATTCCTCCGTTACCGCTTTTAAAAAGGCGCAGAAATCCTTTTCCGCCTCCGCAAGCGATTTGTCGTTGTTAAAATAATAGTCGTAGTCGTACTCCTCCACCCTGTCGTCGGAGACGTTGCCGTAGACCGCCTTTTTCATTCTTTCGCCGCCGCGAATAAGAAGGGTTTTTGCCGCGCCGCCCGTTGCTTTTACGAATTTTGCGATTTCCTCTGGCTCGCGAATGTGAAGGAACATTATATCGTCCTCCGACTCTAAAAATCCGCGGTATTTTTCGGTTGCCCACACGGTGGGATAGTCGTTGTATTCAACGGTAAGCGCCTTTAGGTCGGAGAGAAAGCGGCGTGCCTTGTCGGTCTTTTCGCCCGCCCAGCCGCACATACGCGCGATGTCCTTTATCGGCATAATGGTGGAAATGTTATACACCCTGAAATGCTTTGCGGCAAGGTCGCAGAGCGTATCCTTTCCTACTCCGCCCGCGCCGTTAATTACAAAGGTAAGCTTTTTCATATCTTCTCCAAAAGAGTTTTATTCGCATTTAGTGTAGCATATTTAAAATAAAAAGTCAACGAAGTATCGGCTTTTCTCTTTACTTTTTTATTTTTGTGTGGTAGACTTTTAGCGTAAGACTTTATTTTTGTTTAGAGGAACTTTAAGGCAGGTCAAAGGAAAGGATAAAAAATGGAAAAACACAGCTTTGGCACTCTCCCCACGGGAAAATCGGTTTTTGAATACAGTATAAGACGGGGGGAATTTACCGCCTCTGTGCTTGATTTCGGTGCGACGCTTCGCACTCTTTCGGTTTTCGGGGTGGACGTTTGCGGCGGATTTGATAAAATCGGCGATTACCTTGTCGACGACTCGCATCAGGGAGGCACGGTCGGCAGAGTGGCAAACCGTATTGCAGGTGCGCGCTTTGTGCTTGACGGAGTGGAATATTCGTTGCCGAAAAACAACGGCGAAAATTGCCTTCACGGCGGGGTCGGCTTTGACCGACGTATGTGGGAGCTTGTCACCCACACCGAGGACAGCATCAAATTCAAATATATTTCCGAGGACGGGGAGGAGGGCTTTCCCTCGCGGCTTACCGTTTTTGTGGAGTATAGACTGACCGATTTGGGGCTTTACATAACCTATTCGGCGGTGGCGGACGGTAAAACGCCCATCTCGCTTACCAACCATACCTATTTTAACCTTGACGGTCTTGGCGGGGATATTTGCGGACACAACGTTGCGGTTTATGCGGATAATTATACCGAGGTGGACGAAGGGCTTATCCCGACGGGAAGGCGTCCGCTTGTTGCGGGAACACCGTTTGACCTGCGCGAGATTTCACCCATAGGCGGTGCTATTTCGGCACTTGGCGGAGTTGACCATAACTTTGTTCTTTCGGGTGAGTGTGATTTCAACCCCTTTGGGGTTGGGCTGCGCCGCGCGGCAACCGTGGATAACGGTAAAATCCGTATGGAGGTTTACACCGACCGCGACGGAGTGCAGCTTTACACGGGCAATTTCCTCGGTAACGGGCCTGATTTCAAGGGCGGCGTAAGGCAGGTAAGGCACGGTGCGCTCTGCCTCGAAACACAGACCGAGCCGAACGGAGTTAACAGCGGACGTGATATTTACGGCGCGGGCGAGGAATATACCCACGCGGTGCTTTATGCGTTTCGGCGGGTGTAGGTTAGGAATTTTATTGGAGTTGATATGGAAAAATACGACGATTTTACA
>JAZSHN010000042.1:0-22360 GCA_045533315.1 Eubacteriales bacterium
ATTGCGTATGCGTATGTGGAAATGTAGAAATACTTTTTGCCGCTTTCGTCCTCGCGGATTTCGGCATTAAGCTTATACTGTCCGTAAAGCGCAAACTGATATCTGTCAAGCGCGTAAACGGGATTGCCCTCGCCGTCAAGCTCGGGGTAGAAGATAAACGCGGGCTTTTCGCCAAGCTCAAGTCTTGCGGAAGCCATACCGTCGGTTATTTCCTTTGCCGCGGTGTCGGTGGGCTTGTTATTTTCCGCGTAGTCCGCGCCGATTATGCCGTCAATTTTTTCGATTATCTCGGCATTACCCTCTGCATAGTCGTATGCCGCACGCACGTAGGAAAGAATATCTTTTCCGAGAGCTGCAACCGCTGCGTCGCTATCACCTGCGAGGGCTGCAAGATAGTTGATAATATCAACGGGAATGGTGCTGTTAATGGTTTTGGAGGCGGTTGTGTTACCGTAGTAGGTATAAACGTGATTAACGTCAACCGAGAGCGAAAGAAGCTCAGCCAAGCAGTCGGGCGCGAGTGCCAACGAAATCCTGCGGTATTTTACGCCCTCCACGTCAATGATAGGCGCACCGTCCACCGAGTAAGCAACGTCGCCAAGCTTGATTGCGGTAACGGTATCATTTACCTCGGTGGTAACGACGGGGATATAGAGATTGAGAACAAGCTCGCCCGCCATCGTAAGGTTCATTTTGGGAAGAACGTTCTTTCTGTTCTTAAACTCGCAGCCGCTGGTGGTAAATGTGGAGCGTACGCTGGAGCCGTCGGCGAGAAGGTCGGTGCCGTCGGGCGCGTTGGCGTAGTCAACCGTACAGTCAACCATCGCAATATTAAAGTTGTGGAAGTTTTTGTACGTACCCGAGCCATTAACGTATTTCGCTTGCGTAAACATAGGTCCGAATACGGAGGTGGCGGTTGCGCCCTCCTTAAAGCTTATGTCCACGTTTTTCAGCACCGTGGTCATAGTGTTGTTAAGCTGGTTATCACCGCTAAAACTGTGGGTAACAAGCGGCTGTGCACCGAGGACGAAGTTGCCGTTTTTGATAGTAAAGGTGAAGTCGTTGGTTGTTGCCTTTGCCTTTGGCACCCAATCAAAAAGTCCACGGCTGGCGGTATGGTTATCATAGAAGGTAAAGCCGCCGAGGTCGAGTGTAAATTCGGCAACGTTAAAATTTATATTTGAATAGCATGTACTCGTGTGATTATATTCAAAGTTGCGGCGCATCAGGATTACCGCACCGCTTACCGCCGCGCTGTTCTGGTCGGGGCGAAGCATATTCATTGCCGAGGCGGTTGTTCCGACACCGAGAGCGTCGTCGGTGAGAAGCGACATTGTCGCCTTTGAGAACTTATAGCCTGTTTCGCTTGTCGCGTCGGGAACAAATACCGCAAAGGGGTAGGTTGCGATATCAAAGCTGTCGGGAATTACACCGTAAACCGTGTTGAAATCGTCGGGGTTTGGCTCTGCGGGTGTCTCTGCCTTCGCGTAAAGGTCGACATTAAACTGGTTGTCTGCCTTAAAGTACGCCGCCTCGCCCTCGCGCGCTCTTACGGTGGAGATATATTCAACCGAGATATTCCTTCCGTCCTCGGAGAAATAGAACATAGCCACCATACCTGTTGCGTAGTCGTAGGTCGGGTCCATACCCTGCGGATCGATGAGCATCTGGGTTACCGTGTTGCCGTGAATGCCTGCCACCTGCGCGGTTATGATGTTATCCGAGGGGTCGTGACCGCAAAGCACCATAATGATGTTGGGATAAAGCTTTATAAGCTCGTCCCAGATTTCGTCACCGTTGTTCTTTCCGTTTACAACTCCGGGACCGTGAGCAACCGCGGAATCGTATTCGTCATAAGGCTGACCGTCCTTGTAAAGATAGCCGTGTGTTGTTACGATTACCTTGTGGTTGGGGTGCTGTGAAATGATGTTGCCCGCCCACTGAAGTGCCGCGTCCGTCGGACCCCAGTCGAGCATTATGATAAGATAGTCGGTTTCCCCGACGGTAAGCGTCTTGTACGCATTTTCGTATGCACCCTCTGTAAGTATGCCGTCAACCTGACTTGCATAATAGCTGCCCTCGCCGAAATACTTGTTAAAGTTGGGAGTTCTGTCGTGCGGGGGATTACCGCGGTTAAGGGTGTAGGGAATAACTCCGTTAAGCTTTTCGATATGCTCCTTTGCAAGCGCCCATTCCGCATCTGCGTCCGTCTGTGTGATGTCACCCAGACCCATTACGAGCTGAATGTTCTTTGACTCTGCATTTGCGACAAGCCAATCGTAAATTGCGGAGATATAGGTTGTGCCGTTTGCCACGTCATACTCGGCGAGCTGCTGGGTATCTCCGACAACCGCCATAGAGTAGGCGTAGTCACCGAGCGCGTTCGGGCTCTTGTCAAGCCAAACCGCCTCGGGCGGGGTTATATTGTATCCATTAGGTCCGAGGTCGGAGATTACCGTGTCCTCGGTCTTAACGCTTGAAAGGTCGTAGTAAAGCATAAGATCCGATGCCTTTGTGTCAAAGCTTGCCATATCCGCCTTGATTTCCTCGGCTGTTCTTGCATCCGAAAATGCGGCAAGGCTCAACATTCTACCCTTAAAATATTGCACGTTGTTTGCGCGAAGGTCGCCGCCGAGCACGAAATTGTATTCAAGCGGAGCAAGGCTAAAGCCGCCCGTATAGGGCATTGTGGATATAATCTCTCCGTTTTGGTAAAGAAGGATTTTGCTCTCCTCTATAACCACCGCGAAATGCACCCAACCCGTGTCCTTTATAACAAGGTTGTTTCCGTCTGCATCCTTGAAAATGAGGTTTTGGACGCTTCCGCTTGCGTCTTTGAAGTAAAGCTTTATTGCTCCCTTTGCACCGATTTCAAAATTAAAGCAGTTTGAGTCCTTGTACTGTCCGAAGAATACACCGGGTCGGTCAACGTCGGGTACGTTAACCCACGTTTCAATTGTTTTCGGAAGGGTGGAGAGCTTCTTTGAAAGCTGTCTGACGCTTGCGTCAAACGCCATACCGACTTCGTTTGCACCTGCAATGTTGTGTCCATTGCCCGAAAGGTCGTTTGTGTAAAGCGGAAAAGGCTTTGTAAGGTCGTGTGCAAAAATCATATCTGCATCCTCGGAGTTTATAGTACCCGCGAGGCATTCCGCCTCTGTACGCACGTCGGAATAAATAGCCGCCTCAAGGATTTCACCCTTGAAATACTGTCCGTTGCCGCTTCTGTAATCGCCACAGAGCATATATTGCTTGCTTGTATTATATGCCGTATCGCTCGGGTAAGGCTTGCTGTTGGCACAAGATTTCGTCTGCTTTCCGATAAGGTTTCCGTCAAGGTCGGAAAGGTAGCAGGTTGCCTCTGCAATGGTTGCCGATCTGTCCCCCGTAACGATTGAAACGCGCACGGGCGCGTTACCTCTTACGTCGAGCTCATCGAAAATAATATTGACACCCGATGCGCCCGTTTGGAGGAAAAGACGCGGTCTGCCGTATTGATGTATTTCAAGACTGTACGAATAGGTTCCGCCACCAACGTAGTTCGATATAACCACACCGGGGCGCTCCTTGTCTCCCGTGCTTTTCGGCACGTAAACCGTAGCGGAAAGGGTGTTGGGCTGTTCGGTAACAGTTCCCGAAACGGTAAGGGGGGTGGTCGCATCAAAGGTCAGACCGTACGTACCCTTTGTGTTTGTGGGGGTGGTGGTGTCCTCTGCTCCCGCCGTGATTACAAGTGCAGAAAGACAGGTAATCAAAAGCGAAAGAAGAAGCAGATAGCATAATTTCTTTTTCATTTTTACCTCCTATATAATAGAGTTTGTTTAGCCAATTCCATTATATCCTATATGCGCGAGGGATTAATGATAAATACGTTAAAAAGTAGTATGAAAAAACCACATTTTGACCCTTTCGAGAGGGATTTTATTCATAAAAGAAAGGGGAGGGACCGACAAAGCCCTCCCACAGTAGGTTATTTTTTGATTTTTTCGCGGTATTGCTTCGGGGAACAGCCCTCCGCCGCCAAAAACACCTGGTGAAAGGTGCTTACCGACGAAAATCCGCACTCCATCGCAATTTCCACGTTGGTGAAATCGGTGGCGGCAAGAAGCCTTTTTGCCTCTCCGACCCTCATTGAGTTAAGCACGTCGCGAAAGCTCAAGCCCTTCAGACTGCGAAAGCAATTTGAAACGTACTTTGCCGAATATCCGAGGGCGTTTCCGATTGATGCCTGTGTCAGCGGCTCTCTGAAATGCTGTGACATATATACAAGCACGCGCTGCAGCGCCCTTTCGGTCGGGACACCCTCTGCAATCGGTACGTTTCTGAAATACTCGGAGAGTATGAGGTAGATTACAGAGCGCACCCAGTGCATCACCTCCGCATCGCTTTTGGGGTCAAAGTTTTTGGCGTAATCGCGGTGAAAGCCGCTTTCTATCAGGTAATTCCAAAGCCTTTCGGGTGCGTGAAAGACCGCCACCTCTCTCGGACGGCAAAGCTCGTCAAAGGACACGGAGGACGGCAAAAGGTTGTTTGAAATAACGAAAATCGTTTGTCTTACGTGCTTTGGCGTGTAAAAGGAATGAAGCTTGAACGGTGGGATAATGGCAATATCACCCGGTCTTGCGATGTGGCATTTTCCGTCAACCGTGATTTCAATTTCGCCCTCGAGTATCATTTCCATCTCGCAAAACTCGTGAATATGGTCGCCGCTGTTGTGTATGCCGTTTGTAAAGCCGCAGCGCAAAACCGATTGATTTCCGAAATTGCTGTGTTGAACAAACATAACGCCTCCGAATGTGGATTTATCATATACCGATTATAGCAGACGTCATTATACTTGTCAAGAAGGCGGACGGCTTTTGCCCGCAGCGAAAAAAGAAAACGCCCCGCTGTGGATTTTTTACTGCGCGGTGGGAAACGGAAACGCCCCGCCGACACGGCGGGGCGTAAAACAGCCTTCTCCGAGGGAGAAGGGGGACCGCGAAGCGGTGGATGAGGTTACAATTCCTTCGTCGCAAGATTTTTGTCCTGCGGAAGGCAAAACCCCATCCGTCACCTACGGTGATATTTTCTCCCGGGGAGAAGGCAATACACCCTGCGGCGTGTTAAAATTTGCGTTAAAGCACGGTAAGGAAGGCTCAAAGCACAACGACGCGCTGCGCGTTGAATTTTGCAGCAAAGCTTTGGGGCGTGTTAAATTTTTGCGAGCGTTTCCATTACGTAATCGCCAAATTCGGAGCAGGTTGCGCCCGTGTCGCGCCCTGTAATAACAAGCCGCTTTTCCTCAAAGGAGCAGATGTCGAGCGCGCGTTCGAGCCTATCCGCCTTGTCCTGCATACCGATGTGCGAGAGAAGCATTACCGCCGCGCGAAGCATAGAGCAGGGGTCGGCGTATTGTGCGCGCCCCTCCCTTACCATACGGGGCGCGGAGCCGTGGATAGCCTCGAACATTGCGTATTTTTTACCGATATTGGCACAGCCCGCCGTGCCGACACCGCCCTGGAACTCTGCCGCCTCGTCGGAGATAATATCACCGTAAAGGTTGGGAAGAAGCAAAACCTTGAAGTCGCGGCGACGCTTTTTGTCTATAAGCTTTGCAGTCATAATATCGGCATACCACTCGTCGGTGGTGATTTCGGGATATTCGTCGGCAACCCTGTGACAGTCCTCAAGGAAATTGCCGTCGGTGGTCTTGATGATATTCGCCTTTGTAACGAGCGAAACACGGTCAAGCCCGTTTTTGCGGGCATACTCGTAGGCAAGGCGGGCAATTCTCTCCGAGCCCTGCTTTGTCGTTACGGTGAAATCCACGGCAAGGTCCTCGGTTACGTTAAAGCCGTCCGAGCCTACCGCATATCCGCCCTCGGTATTCTCGCGGAAGATTGTCCACGCGATACCCTCCTCGGGCACCTTTACGGGGCGAATGTTTGCAAAAAGGTCGAGCGCCTTTCGCATTGCGACGTTTGCCGACTCTATGTTTGGCATACCGTCACCCTTTTGCGGAGTCGTCGTCGGTCCTTTAAGGATAACGTGACAGGAAAGAAGCTCGGACATAACCTTGTCGGGGATTGCCTTGCCTGCGGCAATTCTGTTCTCAATCGTAAGACCGTCAATTCGTTGAAATTCTATTTTTCCCGCGGCAAGCTCCTCCCTTAACATAAAGGAAAGAACTCTTTCCGCCTCCTTTGTAATGGTCGGGCCAATGCCGTCGCCGCCACACACGCCGATTATAATTTTCGGCAGGGAAGCGTAGTCTGTAAAATCCCCCTGTGCCTTCATATTCTCGACACGGGTCAGCTGTTTTTCCAAAATTGCTCTGAATTTCTCGCACGCGGCATCAAGCTGTGCAGTGTAAATATTTGTTGACATTTTGTTATCCTTTCGGGATTAAATCCCCTTTGTGTAATTGAGAAGTCCGCCTGCGGCGAGAATTTTGCGCTGTCTTTTCGACAGGTCGAGCGAAAGCGGAATTACCCCGCCGTCCTTTGTCGTTATCGAAAGCTCTACGCCCTCCGAAACAGCCGAAAGCAGTCCGTCGATTTTCACCCCGTCACCGAGAGATAGGGCGTCGTAATCGCTCTCGTTTTTGAATTCAAGCGGAACAATGCCGAAATTGATTAGGTTTGCGCGGTGTATCCTCGCAAAGCTCTTTGCCACTACCGCCCGCACACCGAGATATAGGGGGACAAGCGCCGCGTGCTCGCGAGAGGAGCCCTGCCCATAGTTGTGACCGCCGACGATTATGCCGCCGCCCTTTGCCCTTGCCCTTGCGGGGAAGTCCTTGTCACACACGGTAAAGCAAAACTCCGAAAGCCTTGGCACGTTTGACCTGAACGGTAAAATTTTCGCGCCCGCGGGCATAATGTGGTCGGTTGTGACGTTGTCGCCGACCTTCAGGATTACCTCGCAGGCGAGGGTTTCCTCGGGTGCTTTGCCCCTTGGAATAGGCTTTATATTCGGTCCGCGCAGGATTTCAACCTCGTCCGATTTTTCGGGCGGCGCGGGCATATCTATCATATTGTCGTTGATTTTGAAGCTTTCGGGAAGCAAAATTTTCGGTGCTGTACCAAGCACCCGCGGGTCGGTAAAAGCTCCGTAAATTGTCGAAGCCGCCGCCGTTTCGGGCGAAACGAGGTAAACGCTTGCGTCCTTTGTGCCACTTCGCGCCTCGAAATTGCGGTTAAAGGTGCGAAGGCTTACACCTCCCGAATTCGGCGAAAAGCCCATACCGATACACGGACCGCACGCACATTCAAGAATACGCGCTCCCGCATCGATAAGGTCGGCAAGCGCACCGCACTCTGCAAGCATCGTGTAAACCTGCTTCGAGCCGGGCGAAACCGAGAGCGAAACGTCGGGGTGGACGGTCTTGCCCTTTAAAATCGCCGCCACGGTAAGAAGGTCGCGAAGCGACGAGTTGGTGCAAGAGCCGATGCAAACCTGATTGATTTTCATACCCGAAAGCTCGGAAACGGGTCTGACGTTATCGGGACTGTGCGGGCAGGCGGCAAGCGGCGAAAGAGTCGAAAGGTCGATGTCGTAAACCGCATCGTAGCTTGCGTCGGGGTCGGCAAAAATCGGTGAAAAGTCACGCTCTCTGCCCTGTGCCGCGAGAAATTGCCTCGTAACCTCGTCGGACGGGAAAAGGGAGGTGGTTGCGCCAAGCTCCGCACCCATATTCGTGATAGTCGCGCGCTCGGGCACAGAAAGCGTTTTTACGCCCTCTCCGCCGTATTCTATTATCGCACCGACACCCCCCTTTACTCCGAGGAGCGAAAGCACCGCGAGGATAACGTCCTTTGCCGCGACAAGGTCGGGAAGCGCGCCCGAAAGATTAATCCGTATCATTTTCGGCATCGTTATATAATACGCGCCGCCGCCCATTGCCACCGCAACGTCAAGTCCGCCCGCACCGATGCCGAGCATTCCTATACCGCCCGCGGTCGGGGTATGACTGTCCGAGCCGATAAGCGTTTTGCCCGGCACGCCAAAGCGTTCAAGGTGAATTTGGTGGCAAATGCCGTTTCCCGGACGGGAAAACCGCACGCCGTATTTTTTTGCAACCGAGGCGATGTAGCGGTGGTCGTCCGCATTTTCAAACCCCGCCTGGAGTGTGTTGTGGTCGATATACGCCACCGAAAGCTCGGTTTTTACTCTGTCAATCTCCATTGCCTCAAGCTGGAGGTATACCGCCGTGCCCGTGGCGTCCTGCGTCAGGGTCTGGTCTATTTTTATGCCAATCTCCGACCCGCGCAAAAGCTCGCCGTCGACGAGATGGCTTTTTAATATTTTCTCGGCAATTGTGTAACCCATAGTTTACATTTCCTTTGCAAAATTGAATTATTCGTCCTTTAGCATAGCGAGGTTTTCCATCGCTCTTTGAACGTGAAGGGAGGTAAGCCTGTCCGCCTCGTCGGCATTGCCCGCAAGCATAGCCGAAAGGATTTCTCTGTGCTCCCTTACCGAGCTTTCGAGCCTGCCGGGAACGGAGAGCGATTTTTTGCGGTAGGCACGCACGTTGCGGTGCAGCTCTCCAAGAATTTTGGAGAGCATACGGTTTCCCGATGCCTTGTAAATCAAGGCGTGAAAGGAGGTGTCAAGCTCCTTAAATCTCTCGGCATCGTTTTTCATAACGTAAAACTCGGAAAGCTCCACCGCGTGGATAAGCTCCTCCTTAATATCCTCCGTAAGCCTTTCGGTTGCCATTCGGGAGGCGAGCCCCTCGAGCCTCATTCGGATTTTGTAGGTGTCGGAAAGGTCGTCCTCCGTCACCCCGACAACAACCGCGCCGCGGTTGGGCGTAATGCTTACAAGCCCCTCCTCCGCAAGGCGGTGAAGCGCACTTCTTACGGGTGTTCTCGATACGCCGAGCCTTTCGCATATGCCAAGCTCGGTAAGGCTGTCGCCCTTTTGATAAAAGCCGGAGATAATATCCTCCTCAAGCTGTCTGAATACCTGCTCCTCAAGCGAAATCGGAGCGTCGCTTTTGTTTCCCTTCATTTCAGTCCTCTCCGTAGCCTTCCGCCCCGGGCGAAACGCTTTCTATTATTGCGACAAGCTCATCCTCGCCCATAAGGGTGGTGCGCCCGTCGGCGTAAAGTGCATCTATTGCCTCCTTTGTACGGATAACGATTTCGTCGTTTTTCGTTACCGCGCGGAACTCGGGAAGCTTGTAGTGCTTGTTAATCCAATATGCAATTCCCGCAAGCCCCGAGGTGTTGGAGATTGCGACCTCGGGAGGACGGTTAAGTATTGTCTCGGTGTCGAAAATGTTGTAAATCTCGGCATCCTTCATAAGCCCGTCAGCGTGTACCCCTGCGCGCGTGACGTTAAAGTTTTCTCCCACAAAGGGTGTCATCGGCGGAATATTGTATCCGATTTCGTTTGCAAAGTAGTATGCAATCTCGGTAATAACCGTCGGGTCCATTCCTCCGAAATCACCGCGCATGGAGGCATACTCTATAACCATAGCCTCAAGCGGAATGTTACCCGTGCGCTCGCCGATGCCGAGCAGCGAGCAGTTGACCGCCGACGCCCCGTAAAGCCAGGCGTTGACCGCGTTATCTACTCCCTTGTAAAAATCGTTATGCCCGTGCCATTCGAGAAGCTCGCTCGGAACGTCGGCATAGTGGCGAAGACCGTAGACAATGCCCGGAACGCTTCGCGGCAGGGCAACACCCGGGTAGGATACTCCGTATCCCATCGTGTCGCACATTCGTATTTTGACGGGGATTTTTGCCTCCGCCGAAAGCTCTGTAAGAGCGTTTACAAACGGAACGACAAAGCCGTAAAAATCCGCACGAGTTATATCCTCGAGGTGGCAACGCGGTCTTATTCCCGCGGCAAACGCCTCCTTTACAACGCCGAGATAGTGGTCCATTGCCTGTGAACGGGTCATACCGAGCTTTTTAAAAATGTGATAGTCGGAGCAGGACACGAGAATGCCCGTTTCCTTTATTCCGATGTCGTGAACGAGCTGAAAGTCCTCCCTTTTTGCGCGAATCCAGGTGGTTACCTCGGGAAACTCGTAGCCAAGCTCCATACAGCGGAGCGCCGCCTCCTTGTCCTTTTTCGTATATACGAAGAACTCGGACTGGCGGATTATTCCGCCCGGACCGCCAAGACGGTGAAGCATTTTATAAAGGTCAACAATCTGATTTGCCGTGTAGGGCGCGCGCGACTGCTGTCCGTCGCGGAAGGTCGTGTCGGTAATCCATATTTCGTCGGGCATCGAAAGCGGTACGCGGCGGTGGTTAAACGCAACCTTCGGTATTTCGGTGTACGGATATATCTCGCGGTAAAGGTTTGGGTCCTTTACGTCCTGAAGAGAGTATTTATACTGATGCTGCTCAAGCAGGTTGGAATGTTGGTTTTTTCTTATCATAGCCTTCTCCTTTGCTGTGTATTCTTGTATACAATTTGTGTGCTTGCTGTAATTATATTACATATTCGGCGGACTTGTCAACGGGGTATGAGAAAAGCGATTACCCATACGGGCATATTGACGCGCTCCCACGATAAAATTTATGATTTTCTTATTGAAAAAAATTCGCGCGTGTGGTAAAATCTACGTAGCGTGGGCGCGAGCGCGAAAAATATTTGTATGCACATACGCCCGATGCCTTTGCTTGGTGTGACCGACCTCTACACAAGGCGGAGTGCAAGGCAGGGCACGCAATATTTCTATGAAAGAGGATTTTTCTATGCAGCTTCTCGGAAAAACACAAAATCCCTCCTTTTGGACGGAGGACGTAAGAAACAAAAAGGAGTTTGAGCGTTATCGCAACGAGCTTCACGAATATTGGACAAAGAACGACCTTGAGCACAAACGCTTCGAGGCGCTTCGCTACTCGGATTTCAAGCTTTTCTTTACCACGGGCGACCGTGATATATATCAGCGCGCCTACTTTTCAAGAAGAGAGGCGCTCGAGGTTATCGTTCCCCTTGCACTCATTTATCCCGAGGAGGATAAATACATAAATACCCTTATGGACCTTGTGTATTCGATTTGTGATGAGTACACTTGGTGTTTGCCCGCCCATCAGGGAAAGCTTGAGGTGCACGACAAAACCCGCATCGACCTTTTTGCATCGGAGTGCGCGTTTTACCTCGCAATCGTTTATACTCTCCTTTCCGACAGGCTTGACCCCCTCATCAACGAGAGAATAAAATATGAAACCAATTTCAGAGTAATAAAGCCGTTCCTTTCCGTTGACAACTACGGTTGGTGGGAGGTTGGGCATTCCAATTGGACCTCCGTGTGCATGGGCTCGGTTGCCTGCTGTATGATGCTTATGCGCCCAGACCTCGTTACCGATAAGATTATCGCAAGGTTTGACAAGGCAATGGACGGCTACCTCGGCGGATTTAAGGACGACGGCGTCTGCCTTGAGGGCTGCGGCTATTGGGCTTACGGCTTTGGCTATTATCTTTTCTATGCGGATATGATTCGCACGTTTACCGAGGGAAGGGTGGACCACTTTAAAAACCCGAAGGTAAAGACGGTTGCCACCTTTCAGCAGAAGATGTGTCTCTCGGGCAACAGAGGTGTTTCCTTCGCAGACAGTGGCAGAGGCTTTGGCTACACCACAGCAATTACGCACAGACTTAAAACCGAGTATCCCGACGACGTTCTCGTATACTCGCCAAAATATTCTACGAACTTTATGAATTGTGGAAGGCTTCCGATTCGCCTCTACTCCGCGTCTTGGCTCGTTGAGGATTTTTACAACAACCCCGACGAGTCCTCTGTCAGCTTTGAAAATTGGTTTGCAAGCTCGCAGTGGTACGTAAAGCGTAACGAAAATTACGGCTTTGCCGCAAAGGCGGGACACAATGCGGAAATGCACAACCACAACGACGTTGGCTCCTTCATCTTTGCAAAGGACAGCAAGCAGCTTCTTTGCGACCTTGGCTCGGGTAAATATACCCGTCAGTACTTTGAAGGTGCTACGAGATACGGAATTCTCGAATGCTCCTCTATGGGACACAGCGTGCCGATTTTGAACGGAATGGCACAGGGTGCGGGCGTAGGCTTTACCGCGCGCGACGTAAGCTTTGAAAACGGAGTGCTCTCTATGGATATTGCAAAGGCGTATCCCCTTGCCGAAGTAGAAAGCCTCGTTCGCAGCTTTATCGCAAGCGACGAAAGCGTTATCCTGCGCGATGAAATTAAGGGTGACGTCAGCGTTGTTGAAAGACTTGTTTCGCTTGTAAAGCCCGAGGTTGGAGAGGGAATTATAAGGCTTCATTCCGCAACGCTTACCTTTGACCCCGCGTATACTGTAAACGTATCTGTTGCAGAGGGAAGCGCAAACCAAAACAAAGAGGTTTACCTTATTGACTTTACCTTGCCCGCGGGCGTTAAGGTCTTTGAGGTTACAATGAAATAATTTTTGCAGCGGGCGTAAAGCTCGACTTAAAACAAAAAGCAAAAAAACGGCAGAGAAATCTGCCGTTTTTTATATAGCGGTGCGACAATCGTATGCTTTGCCGTTAACCGTTTTTCGCGTTCTTTTTTGCCCAATCGATTTTGTAGGCTTCTTCTGCCGCAAGGCGCATTTTCGCCACGGAAATGCCATCTGCCTTCGGTACACAGTAGAAAAGACATTTGAGGTCGCCGACCGAAATAATATCGCCAAGCTCGTACCAATTGAGGTCGGCATTGACGGAATACTGTGCGGTTGGCTTTTGGTGATAATCAAGCTGTCCGTCGTCGGTTGTAAGGTGAAAGCCCTCGGAATTATGCCTGATATATCCTGCGCCGATGTTATAAAGCCGTTTGGTGTCTATCGCGGCAAAAATATCGACGGGAAATTCCATAGAATATTCGCCTTTTTCAAGCTCGCGCTTTGCACAGTCGCGCTCCCACGCATACCACGCGGGTACGGAGGGAAGGACGGTTTCCTTGTCGGTAAGGCATTTCAGCTCGCCAAGCTCGGTTAAAATATGCTTTTCGCCACAGGCTTCGCAGGTAAGGTGTACACCCTTGCCGAGCATTTTGCCCTCTGCTTCACAGCTTGGGCATTTGTAGCAAACTCTGCCAAGCCCGTCGGCGCGAAAATCCTCGCTGACGCTGATACGGTTAAGCCTTTGCTCGCGAAAGTAGTCAAAGGAAAATTCCTTCATTACGATTGCGGTAATTTCCTCCGCGCTTTTTTCGGCGACCTCCTCCTTTGAAAGAAGGCATTCCACCCTTGCGGATACCCTTACCCTTCGTCTTTGGAGGTAGTTGTAAAGAGGGTCGCGCAAAAACGCACCGTAGGTGCGAAGCATTACAAGCGGCATACCGAGCATTTTTACGCATTTTCCGATTGTGTCGGGAATGGTGGTTGCCGTGCCGTCAAGGCTGTAGCCTACCTCGGGGTACATAAGTATATTGTTTTTGAGCTTTCGCGATGCGTAAAGCATATCCTTTACAAGGGCAGGGTCGCTCACAAACTTTCGCGCGGGAATGCAGCCGATTTTGTGCATCAGCCAATCCTTTCCGATAAAGCCGTCGGTGGTTGCGACGATGTTAAACGGCTTTGGAAAAAGGACGGTTGCCGCGATTTCAAGGTCGATAAAGCTCGAATGGTTCATAAGATAAAACGCAGGCTCTTTTTTGCCGATTTTCTCCATTCCGACGCTTTCGTATTTGAATTTGGTGGCAATAAGGTCGGGCATAGCAACAAGCCGCATCAGCGTGCGCCAAAAAACATTCGGGCGAATCGGCTTTCGGTGTGGCTTTTTGCTCTCTTCTGCAATTTTTAAAAGTCCGTTGTAATCTGTTTTTACATACTTTATTTTCATAAAAGGTTACCTTTCCGCCCAAAATATCCGGCGTTTTGCCTTGATGGAATCATTTTAACACATTATTAACAATTTGTCAATATTTCACGCGTAATGTGCGCGCGGGGCGGAGGCTTTGCTTTTGTGTAAAGATTTAACCGAAGAAGGCAGAAAGGCTCTTGACACTCCTTGCGCAAAATGTTAAAATATTTTCGGAGGTGCATTATGACTATAAAAGAATACATAGATACCAAAATGCCAATGACACTTTGCGAACAAAAGGAGGACGATGGACCGCTTTTCGGACTTCCGCATCCGTTCAACGTCCCGTGTGCAGAGGGAATGTTCCGTGAAATGTTTTATTGGGACACCTATTTTACCAACCGTGGACATTTTGCGGTCGGTAATATCGAGCAGGCGAAAAACAACGTCGATAATCTTATCCATCTTGTAAAGCGGTTTGGCTTTGTACCCAATGCGAGCAGAATGGAATTTTTGAACAATTCACAGCCGCCGTTTTTGTCCGACGCGGTGCGAGAGGTGTATGCCGTTACCGGTGATACCGAATGGCTTCGCGATGCGTACGAAGCAATCGAGACGGAGTACAAATTCTGGATTGACAACAGGACGGATGAAACCGGTCTTGCCCATTATGATGCTATTTTCCCGCTCCCCGAATGGCAGATAGAGCGCGGAGCAAATATGCTTATCGAAAGGCTCGGATACACTCCCGAACGCGACCGCGAGGCCATCGCGCGCGGACTTTTCTCGGTTGGAGAGAGCGGGTGGGATATAACCCCGCGCTTTACCTATCGTACGTATGATTTTATCGGAATTGATCTTAATTCGCTTATTTTCTCGATGGAGAAAAATATGGCGTACTTTGCAAATATCCTCGGACTTTCCTCTGATGCCGATGCTTGGGAACAACGCGCGGCGCTTCGCGCCGAAAGATGCCGTGGGCTTCTTCTTGCCGATGACGGACTGTTCTACGATTATGACAAGGGAGAGGGAAAAATCAAGCGTCTTTACCACGCGGCTTCTCTTTATCCGCTTTATTTCGGTATGGCAACGAGCGAGGAGGCAGAGGACGTAGTACAAAGGCTTTTGCCCAATATTATGACAGAATGGGGAATTCTTACCTGTGAAAGATCCGACGAGCGCGGAAGCTTTCAGTGGGGGTATCCCAACGGCTGGCCGCCACTTCAGATAATCGCGGTAAACGGACTTCTCCGCTATGGATATAGGGAGGAGGCACTTGCGATTGCGGACGGATTTGTAAGGACTATCGAACGTGCCTTTGACGAAACCGGACACGTTTGGGAAAAATACAACGTCGTGGAGGGCAATGCCAACGCCACCGCCGAATACGAAACCCCGACAATGCTCGGCTGGACGTATGGCGCGTATATGGAATTCAAAAAGCTCCTCGGCAGATAGCTCGCGCTTTGGAATTAATTTTGAAAATTTGTTTCACGTTTAAAGCTTCACGTATTCAAATTCGATGAAACCTTTACGTATTCAAATCAAACGCCTCATGAAAATGGGGCGTTTTTCTTTTAGAAACCGTCAAAGAGAAGGGGGTAAAGAGAATGAAAACAAAGAAAAGGGGAACAAAGAGAAGAAAAGCGTGTTCCGAATAGGTGATATTTCTGTAAAAATCACGATTTTTCGTTTTCACCGAATTAAAAAAGCACCTATTTTTCTGCTTTCACTGAATTAAAAAAAGCACCTATTTTTCGTTTTTGGCGGATTTGAAAATTTATGATTTTGCGTTTTATGGGATTTTGGAAATTTTGATTTTTTCGATTTTTGCCGAATTTTCAAAAATACGAATTTTGCCCGATTGATTCAAAAAACACCCCGATATACGTCAAAGGGAGGCGCAAAACACCCGCCCGTTTTTATTTTTCACTCCAAATTATGAACAAACTGTAAATGAAAGAAATTTTCAAAAATTTTGGAAAAAAACGAAAAAATGCGAAAAAATGAAAAAAATTTTCACTTTAAAGGTGGGGGTGTCGAAAATTACATAAAATATTTTAAATATTTAAATGCGTGCTAATTTGCATAAAAAAATCAAAAAAATGCCCAAAAACTGTTGACAAGGGTGTATTTTTGTGCTAAAATCGGAACTGTGAAAGGAATTTTCACCAAAAATGAAAACAATTTTCAAAATTATCGCAATTTGCCAATCAAAAATGGCAAAAAATGAAAATAATTTTCAAAATGAAAGAAATTTTCATCCGAAAAGCAAAAGGTACGGCGGGGGTAATAACCCCGACCCGACGCAAATTTGCAGGAGATTGGCGGCAAAAGCCCTTGTACGCGGATTTTGAATTTATGCTTTCGATTTAACGCGGTGTGGGTATGGCTGCTCGCGCCGACAAAACAGGAAAGGAGGCCGAATATTGAACAGGACCCTATTGCAGGCCCAGCTTATGTACAATGAGATGGGTAAATCCGAGCGCAGGGTTGCTGACTGGTTATTTTCTCACTCCGGCGAGATGCTTCCGTATTCGATATCCGATTTGGCCTCCATGTGCGATTCCTCGGAGGCTACGATAGTCCGTTTCTCCAAACGACTCGGCTGCTATTGATTCCACGTCCTGAAGCTCACGCTTGCCAGAGAGCACGATAAAAAGGTTATTGCCCCCACTATAACCGAGGATGACGGGTGCTACGAAATCTTTGAAAAGGTATGTAACGATGCTTATATGACCCTTGAAAGGACGAAGAAAACCCTGTCACCCGAGGCAATGACGAGGGCGGCGGATGCCATTGCGGCGTCTGACCGTGTCGTGCTGATAGGACTTGGCGCATCCGCATCCGTTGCACAGGAGGCGTCAAACAAGCTGCTTCGTGCGGGATGTAACTCCAGCGCGTATGCAGACACACATATGCAGACAATCGCGGTCTCCCAGCTGAGAGCAGGAGATACGGTCATCGGAATTTCACAGTCGGGCTCGTCAAAGGATATTGCCGAGGCTATGAAGACCGCACGCGCCCACGGCGCGACGACGATTGCCATTACCTCGAGAGAAAGGTCGCCTGTAGCCAGACTCAGCGACATTTTGCTTCTCACAGATACAGAGGAAACGAGGCACTCTACTCTCGGACTTTCCTCCCATCTTGCGCGTCTTGTCGTAATCGACGCGCTATGCTATCGGATAGTCTATCAGAATTCCGCCCGTGCCGAGGGCATCGGAGAGGGTGAAGAGGGACTTAAATCCAAGCGAATTATAGAGTAGGGAATTGCGGGCAAATGCCCGATAAAGCGCTCCCCCTTTAATCTAAACGAAAGTATTTTTAAAAAGCGAGCTTAAAGGCAAATAAAATCAAAAATAAAAATTAAATAAAAATCGAAGAAAATTCGAAAAGGAGAAAACAATGAAGATACTCGTTGTTAATGCGGGTAGCTCCTCTCTTAAGTACCAGCTTTTCGATATGGATTCGGGCGAGGTTCTTGCAAAGGGACTTTGTGAAAGAATCGGTATCGACGGCGCTATTACACACAAGCGCCCGGGTAAAGAGGACTACGCGCAGACCGCCGACCTCAAGGACCACAAGGCGGCAATTGAGCTTGTTCTCTCGCTTCTTACCGATGCGGAGCTTGGCGTTATTGCCTCCGCAGACGAAATAGGCGCAGTGGGACACAGATTTGCACACGGCGGAAAAATGAAGAAGTCCGCCATTCTCGGAGAGGATGAAATTGCTTATCTTGAAAGCATTATCGAGATTAACCCCCTCCACGGACCGCCCGCAATCAGCGGCTTTAAGGGATGCAAGGCGGTTATGCCGAATATACCCCACGTAGGTGTATTCGACACCTCCTACTATTCCGATATGGAGGAGCACGCATACGTTTACCCCATTCCCTACGAGCTTTATGAAAAATACCAGATTCGCCGTTACGGCTTCCACGGCACCTCCCACCGCTTTGTAGCGGCAAAGGCACAGGAGCTTCTCGGAAACAAAAACGCGAAAATCATTACCTGCCACCTCGGAAACGGCTCCTCCATCACGGCAACCGTCAACGGAAAGGCAATCGACACCTCTATGGGCTTTACTCCGCAGGACGGTGTACCGATGGGTACACGAAGCGGCGCGCTTGACCCTACCGTTCCTTCCTATATAATGAGAAAGGAAGGACTTACCGCGGACGAGGTTGAAAAGCTCCTTAACTCCAAATCGGGACTTCTCGGTGTTTCGGGAGTTTCCTCCGACTGCAGAGATATCAGGGCTGCGGCGGCAAGCGGAAATCACCGCGCGGAGCTTGCAATGAAGATACTCGTTCACAACATTAAAAAGATTATCGGCTCCTACGTTGCGGAAATGAACGGTGTAGATGCGCTTGTATTTACCGCGGGAATCGGTGAGAACGACAGAGCGCTCCGCGCGGAGGTTTGCCGCGAGATGGCATACCTTGGCATCGCAATCGACGAGGAGCTTAACGAGAGCTGCCCCCGTGGCGAGGACGTGGAGCTTACCGCAAAGGGCGCTTCGGTAAGGACATTTGTTCTTCCCACCAACGAGGAGTATATGATTGCTCTTGATACTCTTAATCTTTCAAAGTAAGATAGACAGTCTTTCTTTAGATAGATAATTAACTTGATAGTAAATTATAAAATATATTCATTTCAGAAAGGAAACAGAAAAAATGAAATCCCCTTACGAAATCAAAAAGGAAATCTGCGAGGTTGGTCACGTTCTTTATCAGCTTGGCTTTGTAGCGGCAAACGACGGTAACATCTCCGTAAAAATCAGCGACAACGAGTATTACTGCACTCCCACCGGCGTATCGAAGAGAGTTCTTACTCCCGATATGATTATCAAGGTTGACAGAAACGGTAACAAGCTCGAGGGCAAGATGAACCCCTCCTCCGAAATCAAAATGCATATGAGAGTTTACCAGGAGCGTCCCGACGTTAACGCCGTTGTTCACGCTCATCCTCCCGTAGCTACCGCATTCACCATCGCGGGCGTTGACCTCGACCAGTACATTCTTCCCGAGGCGGTTCTCACCATCGGAGAGGTTCCCACCTGTGCATACGGTACTCCCTCTACTATGGAAATTCCCGACTCTCTTGAGCCTTACATCCAGAACCACGACGCATTCCTTCTTCAGAACCACGGTGCTCTTACCGTTGGCTGCGACCTTATGAAGGCGCTCTTCATTATGGAGGAGGTAGAGTTCAATGCAAAGATTTGCAAGAACGCAATGGAGCTTGGTGCGGTTCACGAAATCCCCAACGACCAGCTTAAGAAGCTTATGGAGCTTCGTAAGAAGATGAACCTTCCCGGCCGTCACCCCGGTATCGAGTATGACGAGCCTGCTGCTCCCGCAGCTGATGCCGACCTTGTTGCTCTCATTACCAAGAAGGTGCTTGAGGCTCTCGGTAAGTAATTAACGGCTTTAAATCTCAAAGAAAAGAGAAAAGTATAATGGCTATAAATTGGACAGAGGCAGATATAGAAAAGGTAGTAAAGGCGGTTATCAATAACATCGCCTCTACTCCCAAGGCCACCGTCGCAAACGACGAATGGAACGCCTCCACCTATCACGGACGAAAGCTTATCGGCGTTTATGAGGATATGAACGATGCCATTGCCGCCGCTACTCGCGGTTACAAGGCTGTACGTGCAATGTCCCTCGCGGAGCGAGAGAAAATCATCGACGTTATAAGAGATTTGTGCCGCAAGGAGGCACCCGTTATGGCCGCACTCGGCGTTGCCGAGACTAAAATGGGAAGGGTTGACCACAAAACCGCAAAGCATATGCTTGTTGCCGACAAAACCCCCGGTACGGCGGATATAGTAGCACAGGCAAAGACGGGCGACTACGGTCTTACCCTTACGGAGATGGCTCCCTTTGGCGTGGTGGGAAGCATTACCCCCTCGACCAACCCCTCCGAAACCGTAATTTGTAATTCCATCGGTATGATTGCTGCGGGCAACGGTGTTGTTTTCAACCCCCACCCGGGTGCAATTGCCACCTCCAACTATGCAATAGACCTTGTAAACCGCGCCTCCAAAATGGCGGGCGGACCCGAGGTGCTTGTTGCTTCGGTGGTAAAGCCCACGCTTGATACCGCAAACACTATGTACCAGCACAAGGATATCAGGCTTCTCGTTTGTACGGGTGGACCCGGTGTTGTAAGAAGCGTGCTTTCCAGCGGAAAGAAGGCTATCGGTGCGGGTGCAGGTAACCCTCCTGTAATTGTTGACGATACCGCTGACGTAAGAAAGGCGGGAAAGGATATTATCGACGGCTGCTGCTTTGACAACAACCTCCCCTGTATCGCTGAAAAGGAGGTATTCGCCTTCGCAAATATCGCGGACGAGCTTATTTCCTCTATGCTTGCGGCAGGTGCGTACAAGATTGACAAGGCAACCGCGGCAAAGCTTGCCGACATTGTCCTCGTTGACGTGAAGAACAAAAAGACGGGTGTCGTTTCAAAAACCGTAAGCCGTGACTGCGTCGGCAGAGATGCAAAGGTCCTTCTTGAAAAGGTTGGCATTCACGTGGGTGATGAGGTCAGATGCATCATCTGTGAAACCGAATTCGAGCATCCCTTCGTACAGCACGAGCTTATGATGCCGATACTCCCCATTGTGAGAGTGCGCGACATCGACGAGGCAATCGACCTCGCGGTAAAGGCGGAGCACGGAAACCGTCACACCGCACATATGCACTCCAAGAATATTGACAACCTCACTCGCTTTGCAAGGGCGGTTGAAACCACAATCTTCGTTAAAAACGCACCCTCCTACGCGGGTATCGGCTTTGGCGGAGAGGGACACACCACCTTTACCATTGCAGGCCCGACGGGAGAGGGACTTACCAGCGCGAGAAGCTTTACAAGATACCGCCGCTGCGTTCTCTCCGAGAGCTTCAGAATTATCTGACAGAGGTAGAAAGGAAAGAAAATGAATATTTCACAAAGCCAGGTGGAAGCAATTGTTCGCCGTATTCTCGGCGAGGTTTCGCCCTCCGCAGCCGCTAGCCGCGAAATCCCCAAAACCGCAAAGGTTGCAATGCTTACCGCCCAGAAAAAGATTGAGGTAAAGGAATATCCCATTCCCGCGCTTCAGGACGACGACATTCTCGTAAGAGTAGAGGGCTGTGGCGTTTGCGGCACCGACGTTCACGAGTGGAAGGCTGACCCATTCGGCATTATCCCCGTAACTCTCGGACACGAGGGAACGGGCGAGATTATCGCGCTCGGTAAAAACGTAAAGATGGATACCGCGGGCAACCCCATAAAGGTTGGCGACAAGATTGTTACCAGCGTTATCAGCTGCGGCGAGTGCTTTATCTGCCGCAACAAGCCCGCCAACACCAACCTCTGTGACAAGCAGGGCGTGTTCGGTCTTATCCCCCATAACGACGCAAACCCCCTTACGGGTTGGTTTGCAACCCACCTCCTTATAAGAGGAAAGGGCTCGACCTACTTCGTTGTTAACGACCTCGACCTTCAGGAGAGAATGCTTCTCGAGCTTGCTTGCGTTTGCGTACACGCGCTTAAGAGAGCACAGTCCACGGGTCTTATCAACTTTAATTCAAAGGTACTTGTTCAGGGTCTTGGCCCCGTTGGTCTTGTAATGATTTCCGTGCTTCGCGCGGCAGGTGTAAACCACATCGTTGCAATCGACGGCGCACCGAAAAGACTTGAAATGGCAAAGAAGCTCGGCGCAAAGACCGTCGTAAGCTTTAAGGAAATCACCACCCTCGAGCAGAGAGTTTCTCTCGTAAAGAGCGTTTGCAACGGCGTTGGCGTTGATTTTGCATTCCAGTGCACAGGCGCACCCGCAGCGGCAAAGGACATTTACGAATACATCCGTCGCGGCGGCGGTATGTGCGAGATGGGCTTCTTCGTAAACAACGGAGAATACACGGTTAACCCCCACTTTGCTATGTGTAACAAGGAAATTACCATCGTCGGCTCTTGGGATTACTCGGCTGACGACTATCCCACGACTATGGCATTCCTTCGCCAGGCAAGAGAGATGAATATTCCGATTAAGGAGCTTATCACTCACTCCTTCCCGCTTGACAAGCTCAACGAGGCAATGGAGGTCAACGTATCTCAACAGGGAATTAAGATCTGCTACGTTGCGGACTGATCCCAAGGGGGATAGCGTATGACGGCACTCGGAATGATAGAGGTCTTTGGCTTTTCAACCGCGATAGTTGTTGCCGATGCAATGGCAAAGGCGGCGGACGTAAAGGTTGTCGCAATTGATAAAAACAAGCCCGCTGCGGGAGATGCCGCAAAGGTACCGCTTGTTATGGCAATCAAAATCCACGGCGATGCGGCGGCTGTTACCGCGGCTATCGAGGCGGGAAAGGCAGAGGCAGAAAAAAGAGAGCTTTACATTACCCACAAGGTAATCGCAAGGCAAAGCGAGGATATAGAGTGGTTTGCACGGCTCTCTGCCCTCGGAAAAGACAAATTAAGATAAAATTAAATTTATATAAGGAGAAATCAAAATGATGGAAGCACTTGGAATGGTAGAGACCAGAGGTCTCGTAGCAGCAATCGAGGCTGCAGATGCAATGCTAAATCTAGCGCACGTTGTACTTATC
>JAZSHN010000068.1:0-19848 GCA_045533315.1 Eubacteriales bacterium
ATAACTCTATAATTACGGATAACTCTATGATTACGGATAACTCTATAATTACGGATAACTCTGTACAGCTCGTTTTAGGCTGTGTTTTTACAAGCCGTCAAGTCGGATCGTAGCCATGTCGTTCTGTGTGCCAAGGAGTTGAACAACTTGCTTTGTCTTCCTAAGACCGCTTTGGCCTCCGACTTATAACTCTATAATTACGGATAACTCTATGATTACGGATAACTCTATAATTACGGATAACTCTGTACAGCTCGTTTTAGGCTGTGGTTTTACAAGCCGTCCTTCGGGGCGGCTTTTTTGTTTTATTCCGTCAAGCTTTCGCAAAGCTGTGTAAAACCCGACACGGGGTGGGGTGTTTTGTGCGTTTTTGCTCTGCTTTGAGCCAAAAATCGGTTTTGCGACGGTAAAATGCGAGGTATTTCGCCGTGGCTACTCCTGTAAAATAAAAGCAAAACGAATGCGGTGCTTAAACGAACGGCCTTGCCCTTTTTCGTGCTTTTCGCGCGGTGTGGCTTTGCAATTCGCTGCGCTTTGCGCGGTGTGGCTTTGGTCTTTGCTGTGCTTTGCGCGGTGTGGCTTTGGTCGTGCATTGTGCCGCCGACAGGAGGATAAAATGGACAAGCTTGATACTGAAAAACGGGAGAGGGGCGATGGATTATTTGCCAAAATCCGCGCGGCGGTTGACCTGCGAAAAAGAAGCAGGGTAGAGGCGTTATACGACCTTGCCGTTATAATTCTCGGCTTTTTGTTTTCACGCACACACGTGGTTTTCGGGGCGCATCCGCTTGGCATCGCCTACGTTTCTCTGCTTCGCGGGAGGGTCTGGCTTGCCACCCTCGGTGCGGCACTCGGCGCACTTACCCTCGGAAAAAGCGGCGTGATTTACGCCATGATTTCGGTCATCGTGGTGTTTCTGCGAATAATAATTTCGGGCACGTCCGACGGGTCGAGGGGCGGCTTTGGCGAGGGGCTTATTCTGCGAATGTCCTCTGCCGTTATCGGCGGCTTCGTTGCCTCGGTTTACGAGGTTTTGCTCTCGGGCTTCAGCCTTACAACCGTGCTTTTCGGCGTTTCAATGGTGCTTATTCCTCCGATTGCCGTCTTTGCCGCCTCCGGTCTTTTTGACGGAGGGCCGTCACTTTTAACTCTCTTTACCGCCGATGCGCGTGTGCTTTCGGTTAAAAAGGAAAAAACCGAGGAAAGATACGCGATAATCTTCTATCAATGCTCGGCACTCTTTGCTCTTTTTGCCGTTTCCTTTTCCTTGCGGGAGTATTCCTTTATCGGGATTTCTCTCGGCTATCTTTTCGCTGCGCTCGTTACCGTTTTGGCAAGCCGCCGCTTCGGCTCGGTGCGCGGAATGGCTGTCGGCTTTGCAACTGCGCTGCCGCTTTCGCCATCGCTTACCGCGGGCTTTGCAATTTTGGGACTTGCATCGGGATTTTTGTTTAAAATCGGTCTTGCATACGCGCTTATCGGCGGCGGGGTGGCGCTTGCGCTTTGGTCCTTTTATTCGGGAGGGGTTGTCGGACTTTTATCCACCCTGCCCGAATATATGATTGCCGCCCTTTCCTCGCTTCCCCTTGTGAAAAGGCTTGACCCAGAAAAAACCGAGGCGGAGGGTGTCAGCGCGGAGCGTGAAATCTCGGATATGATAGGCACGGTTGCACTCTCCTACAAGAGTAAATACACGGGTGCGCTCGATGCGCTTTCTATGTCCCTTTCCTCGCTTTCCGCGGTCGTGTCGGGAAGTGTCAACGGCTCTCGCATACCCGATAAAAGAGAGGTGCGCTCGCTTGTTTCGGACGTCGCATACAGGTATATTATTGAAAAAAATCCAACCGCGACGGGCTCGGTAAAAAACCTTCTTCCCGAAGAAATTATAGAGAAAATGACAACAAGTGTTTACAAAAATGGGAAAATCGACCCGAAAATCTTTGACGACTATCCATCTCTTTCCCCGTTTGCAGAGGGGATTTCGGATACGGTAAGCCGCGCGGTATCAATGCTTTGCGAGGAAAAATTTCGCCTCTCGCGCGAGGAGGGGTATGCCGACTATCTCGATGCGCTTTCGCGTATGCTTGCAGAGGCAAGGGGGCGCGACGAAAGAGAAAAATCGGCAAACGAGCCGTTGTCGCTTGCCGCCTCGGAGGCTCTTTCTGCGGTGGGTCTGACGCTCGGCTCGGCAAAGGTGTTCGGCTACCGAAGACCGCATTTTATCATAGCGGCGGAGGACGAAAGCGGAAAGAAAATAGCCTCCCCCGAATTTAAAAGAGAGCTTGAGGAGAGAACAGAGCTTCGCCTTGGTGCGGCGGAATATTACCGCCGCGGGGTTATGGCTCTTATGGAATGTACGGCGGTACAGAGGTATTCGGCTGCTGCCGCGTTTTCGGGCGAGCCGCGAACGGGAGAGAGCGTAAGCGGCGATACGGTAAGGCTTTACGAAGGGGAGGGCGGGTACTTTTCCGCGCTTATCTCCGACGGTGCGGGAAGCGGCGACTGTGCGGAGCGAGCATCGAGGTTTGTGGCGGATTTTATCTCTACCGTTTTGCCAAGCCACAGCGCCCTCACCCTCGTCAACCATATTCTCCGCCACAGGGGAGAGGATTTTGCCACCGCCGTCGACCTTTTTAACCTTGATTTGTATACGGGAGAGGCGTTCTTTTTAAAATCGGGCGCGTCGACCTCCTACGTAAAGCGCGGAGCTTCCATTTTCCGTATAAAAAGCCACACCGCGCCCCTCGGTACGGTGAAGCGTGCGGAGTGCGAAAAAATTCGCGTGGAGATTGAGGACGGGGATATTGTCATTATGACCTCCGACGGCTTTCCGAGTGGGGAGGATTGCCCGTGGATTTACGAGCTTCTTGCAAAGGAGCCGCCCGAAAAGCTCTCCGCGTATGCCGATTTGCTTTTAAAGGAGGCAAAAAAGCGTACTCCGCCGACCGACGATATGACCGTTGCGGTGATAAAAATTACAAAAAAGCCGTAAAAACCAAAAATGTGTGGAATAATATCCTATATATACGCATAAATGGGTGCAAAGTGGGGATTAATATACGGAAATATTGCAAAATATATGGATAAGTGTAGATTTGGCGAAAAGCGCAAGCCTTGACGTAAATCAACATTTCAACATTTGGAAATGTTGAAAACCCGCAAAATCAAAGCTGAAAGCACCGCTAAAGTCAAAACTTGTGCCACTGTGGGGATTTTATAACGCCAAAACAGAGTATAATCGCGGAAAAGTGGATAAAAAATCCGTAAAACCGCGAAAAACAATATTATATGTGGGTGATACGCCCCATTTTAAATGAAAATATAATTGAAGTGTAAAAAACGCCATACTAGAGGGTATGGCGTTTTGCTTTTTAATCTGTCAATCGGCTTAATACTCGATAAACGGGTCGAAGCCGTCAAAGGTAACGGGCTTTATGCGGAAGGAGAAGGAAATCTCCCTTTCGTCGATTTGCAGGTGCTTGCGAAGCCTTGGTCCGCAGGAGTTAGAGCCAACCGCCGAATTGCGGTAATCGATAATGAGGGTAATGTCCTTGTCGGGCGTAAGCTCCCAATTGTATGCCGCCGCGGTAAGCTTTTCGGGCGAATAGTGCGATGCTGAAAGCGAAAAATCTCCGTCGTAAACAGAGAATACGGCAATTCCCACGCCGCCGTCGTTTTTAAGCTCCGCCCATTTACAGCCGAAATGCGCGCCGTTTTCCTGCGGCTTAATATACGGCTCGTGGTTTTCGGTGACGGTGGTTTCGTGAAGCGCGATATAGGAGGAAAGCCTCTTGTCCTCATACGCCTCGCGAGGGCCGTAGCCGAAATAGCGGATATGCTCGTTTTCGTCCGCAACCGTGGTTCTGAAGCCAAAGCGCGGGATAAATTCCACCCTGTCCAAAAGCTCAAGATGTGCCGTGACGACAAGCCCCGCGCCCTCCGCCACCGTGTAGGTGGTGTGAAGCGTGCCAAACGGCTCGCCCGCCGTTATAAGCCGATGCACCGTGTTGATTTTCGCACCGACCTCGCTGTTATTTGCGACAAGCTCGGTAAGCTCGGTTTCCATTTTGTCAAGCCCCGCCTTTTCCCATTCACGGCGCACGTGCATATCGTTGTCGGTGGGGGCGCGCCAAACCGTCGGACGGAGGGGCGAGGTGATAAGGCGTTTTTTTGATTCGGTGATTTCGGTGACAAAGCCGCTTGCCCTGTCAACCCTGACCGAAAGGCTGCCTGCCACCGCGAGAATGCCGTCCTCGCTTTCGGAAAGCGTATATGCGCCGTAATCAAATTTCGGCTCCATCTCGTCGCGTATAATAAACTGCTCTCTGCCGATTTCGTGACCTGCCTGTGCCCACGGGGTTGCAAAGCGGGTGCGCGCCACAACGTTAAGGGTGATAAAGCCCTCTGTGCTCGGAACAGGGATAAGCGTCTGTGCCTCGCCCTCCGGCTTTACGCGAAGGTAAAACCTTCCTGTGCGGATAACTCTGCCGTTTTGCTCTACCGTATAGCCGAAATCAATATCGTCAAGGCTTTTGAAATACCTGCGCGATTTGACGGTAAGCATACCGCTTTCTTTATCAAAGGAAAGCTTGAACGGCTTGTACGCCTCCTTTAATTCGTAAAGTCCGACGTGCGGTGTCCTGTCGGGGTAGACAAGACCGTCGACACAGAAGTTTTTGTCGTTGATTTTGTTGCCGAAATAGCCTCCGTAGGTGAATTTCGGGTCGGTGTAAATATCTCCGACCGCAGCGGTGTGGTCGGTAAACTCCCAGACACAGCCGCCAAAGAAGCAATCGTTTTTATAAGCAATGTCCCAATAGTGACCGAGGTCACCGGGACCGTTACCCATCGCGTGAGAGTATTCGCACATAAAGAAGGGCTTGTCGGTGGCATCGGAAAGATGGTATTTGAGCATTTCGTCGTCGGGGTACATTCGGCTCTCTACGTCGTAGGTTGCGTGATATCGCCCAAAAAGCTCGTCTGCCTTTTCGGGAGTGTCTGCCACTCTCGTGCAATCCGAAACATATGCGTCTATATCCTTGCCCTTGCGCTTGTAGTCAAGCCACTGTGCAATTCGGCTTTCGTCCTCCGCGTGAACGAGGCGCGAGCCGTCGCGTGTACGGTAGAAATCCGCCATTATTGCGTGGTTGATGCCCGCGCCGCTTTCGTTACCGACCGACCACATTATGATGGAGGGGTGGTTTTTGTCGCGCTCGAGCATAAGCCTTGCGCGCTCTACGTAATGCGCGGTCCATTCGGGCGAGCTTGTAAGCGGATTTTCGGCAATAACGCCCATTCCGTGACATTCAAGGTCTGCCTCGTCAATAACGTAAATTCCATACCTGTTGCAAAGCTCGTAAAAGCGCGGGTCATTCGGATAATGGCTTGTTCTCACCGTGTTTACGTTGAATGCCTTCATTATCCTTACGTCGCGCTCAAAATGTGCAAAGGGAACAGCACTTCCGAGGGTGGGGTGGCTGTCGTGGCGGTTTACGCCCTTTACCTTTACCTTTTTGCCGTTGATATAAACGACCTTTCCCCTTACCTCAATTTTGCGGAAGCCGACCGAAAAGGACATATACTCTCCGCCCGCAAAAACGATGAGCGTGTAAAGGTAGGGGTCCTCGTCGCTCCATTTGCGTACGCGCTTAACACTGCCAAGGTCGATGCCCACTCCGTCACCCTCAACGCGGCACTCTCCCGAAAGAAGGAGCCTTCCGCTTGCATCAAGCAGCGAAAGGGTAGCGTCAACCTCACCGCGCGAGGTCATTTCGACGGTAAGCCGTCCGTCGTTTCCGACAAGGGTTGGCTTTATGAAAATGTCGTCAAGCCTTGCCTTCGGGCGGGAAAGAATATACACGTCGCGGAAAATTCCCGAGCAACGGTATTTGTCCTGGTCCTCAAGGTAGGAGGTGGCGCACCACTTGATTACAAGCACCTTGAGGTCGTTTTCGCCCTCCTTGACAAACGGGGTGATATTGAACTCGCTCGTCATGTGGCTGACACGGCTGTATCCGACGAATTTATCGTTTACGAAAAGGTAAAAGCAGGAGTCAACACCCTCGAAATTCAAAAGATATTCGCCGTCCGTGTGCGGTAGAGTAAAGCTTCTACGGTAAATGCCGCAGGGATTTTCCTCCGGCACGTTTGGTGGGTCGACGGGAAATGGATAGATAATGTTTGTGTATTGCGGGGTGTCATAGCCGCGCCCAAGCTTGTATTGCCAGCTCATCGGTACGGCGAGCGTTTCTGTAAAGTCGGGAAGCTCCAAAACAGAGGCGGGAAGCTCTGTCACGCTGTTGAAAAAGCGGAAATCCCATTCGCCCGAAAGAAGGGTAAGGCGGTCGGAATACTCGCGCGGAAGACGTAGCGCATCCGCATTGCCAAAGGGGATGTAGTAGGCATGCTCCTTTTCCACTCCCACCCGACCCGTGTCAAGTATTTTGTGGTAATCCTGAATTCCAAGTGGCATTTTGTTTACCTCTCATATATAAACTTTTATTTACGTTTTAAATTGTGGCTGAAAAGCACTTTAGCCTTGCGGTTAAGCTTTAAAGGACAGCGATACCTCTCCCGAGGCGAGACGGGCTATCTCTCCGCCTTCCCGCCTTATCAAAAGGCTGCCGTCGCCTTCGATACCCAAAACCGTGGCGAGGTAGGAATCCTCGCCGCGTCTAACCGTCACCCTTTTGCCTACAAGCGGTCTTGCGCGAAGGGCGTATTCGTCAAAATATGGGGTGGCATCCTCCGCCGTGAGCATCGGTAAAAGCTCGGAAAGAATATGCGCGATAAGCTCGCTTCTTTTCGTTGGGCGACCGCCCTCCGCCTCTATGCTCGTTGCAATGGCGGAAAGCTCTCCGAGGTCGGCGGGGTGAACGTTTATGCCGATGCCGATAACTGCATAACGGAGGCTTCCGCTTTGGTCGGCGCTCCCCTCTGTAAGTATTCCGCAAACCTTTTTATCCCCGATGTAAAGGTCGTTGACCCATTTTATAAACGGACACACCCCCGAAAGCCTTTCCACCGCACGCGCGGCGGCTACTGCCGCAAGACAGGTAAGGCGCGAAGCCTCGCTTGCCTTGATTTTCGGGTAAAAAAGAAGGCTCATATAAACACCCGCGCCGTCGGGACAGGAAAAGCTCCGCCCGAGCCTGCCCCTGCCGCCCGTCTGACCGTTTGCAACGACAAGGGCGGGAATACCCTCGCCCGCAAGCTCCTTTGCCACGGTGTTTGTCGAACCTGTCGAACCGAAAACGAGGATTTTCGGCTGTCCTTCGTTAATACCGACCTCGCGGAGCGCAGCTTGAAGCTCTGCCTCCGAAATCGGTGAATTGTCAAATGTGTTTTTCAAAATTTCTCCTCGCGCTATGCACGCACACGCTTACGCGATGTAAAGTCGCCTTCATTTTACAACAGACATATTTTTTTGTCAATACATATGTAATAAAATTTCTCGGGACGGTTAAACTACCGAAAAGGAGAGGTGAAAATATGCTGATGAAAAATGAAAGAAAAAAGAGAAATCCTACGCTGATTATGACGGTCGGAGCGCTTGCGGCAGTGGGTGCTGTGAGCATTGTGCGCGGTGCAAAAAGGATCGTAAGGAATACTGGCGAGCGTGTGCGCGGGCTGCTTCGTGCCGCGAGCGAGGAGGACGGTGCTTAATCTTCGCTTTTTGAGTGGCGTGACGGTGCTTAAACCTGCTTTGTAACGGGGGAGTGCTTAAACCTGCTTTGTAACGGGGTAGTGCTTAAACCTGCTTTGTAATAGGTGGCGATGCTAAAACTGCTTTGTGATAAGGGGTGCTTCTTTACTTTGTGATTTACGGGGACGCCGTTAATCCCTGTTTTGTAAGAGGCGAGTGCGGTATTAATAATTTTAGGCAAGCGGTGCTTAATTCCCAAGGCTGGGGTGGCGAGTATAGGATATAATTCATATTATAAGGAGGGGGCGGAGCATTCGCTCCCGATTGGCGGGCGGCTTTAAGCCCCTTTCGGCTTTTATGACGGTGTCGCCCGCCGAAAGCTATGACAGTAGGAGAAATTATGACTGTTTTTACTTATGACGACAGCAAAAGGGCGGGGGCGTGTCAAGATTTTCTCTTGTCGTCGGGAAGAATGGGCAAATACAAAATGCTAACTATACTTCCCATTCCGACAACCCGTGACGGGATACACCTCACGGGGAGCGAGGTAACGCTCGCTTCGCTCGCGACCGAGGCGGAGCCGGGTGAAATATATCTCGGCTACGGTATTCCCGACTTTCTTTCAACCTCCCTGCGATGCGTCGGCGCGGTGGTTGTCGATGCTATGCTTGACGAGGAGTTTTTGCGTGAAAACGCGCGCCTTACCGCGCTTGCGACACTTGCATATATACTTTCGCGCGGTGACGTATCGGTTGATAATCTTTCGGTCGGGGTGGTTGGCTACGGACGGATTGGGCGGGAGCTTGTGCGACTGCTTTTGAGTGCGGGGGCTCTCGTACGCGTCTATTCGACGAGGCGGGAAACCGTGCTTTGCCTTTCGTCCTCGGGGGTGGATGCAACACTTGCCGAGGTGGGCGACCCGATACCCGCGGTGGATATTCTTGTGAATACCGCGCCTGCAAAAATCTTTGACGAAAACTCTGCCGTGTCGGGAGATATGGATATTTTGGAGCTTGCGGGCGGCAACTATTTCGGCGAGGCGCGGGTGACCCGCCTGCCCTCCCTGCCCTCGCGCTACTATCCCGTAACCGCGGGTCGGCTTTATGCGGAGTCCTTGCTTCGCGCGCTGGGGGTGTGAATGAAAATCGGATATTGCTTTACGGGCTCGTTTTGCACGCTGGAGCGATCGTTTCTCGTCCTCTCGCGGCTTTGTCGGGCGGGGCACACGGTTTTCCCGATTATGAGCGAAAACGCATATTACACCGATACGCGCTTTGCCCTTGCGGAGGAGTTTTCCCGCCGTGTGGAGGAGCTTACGGGCAACGCGGTAATACACACGGTTCGCGATGCCGAGCCACTCGGCCCGAAAAATCCGCTTGATTTTATGATAGCCGCGCCCTGTACGGGCAACACCCTTGCAAAGCTTTCGCGCGGAATAACCGACACCGCCGCGACAATGGCAATGAAGGCTCATTTGCGCTCTGACCGACCCCTGCTTATCGCGCTTGCAAGTAACGATGCGCTTTCACAAAATCTTGAAAGCATTTCGCGGCTTTTAAACCGAAAATCGGTTTATTTTGTCCCAATGCGACAGGATGACCCCGCGGCGAAGCCGCATTCGCTCGTTGCCGAGTTTGAAAAAATAGAGGAGTGTATCGAGCTTGCCCTCGCGGGCAAACAAATGCGACCGATTTTCGTTTGAGCGAAATATGATTTTAATCAGCCGTCCGTTTGGGCGGCTGCTTTTTTGCGGCTCTGCAAGGATTGTGGCAAAAAATAACGGATGCAAGAGTTGCGGCAAAAAAGGCGGCAAAAATTAAGGTAAAAGGTTGACTTTTGCAGAATGTGTGGTATAATAATGGCAAGAAACGGCAGGTCTGCCTCGAAAGAGGATATGTACCACCGCACGAGATTGTGCACCGTTTCTTTTTATTTTTCCCCTCGTTGACAACCACCGCGCTTATGTGGTAAAATAAAACGTCGAAATATGCGCCGCGTTTGAAATTGCGGCGGCAGGAAAATAAAGGAAAAATCAGGTTAAATATATGATACGAAAAAGTAAATTGCCGGAGCTTCTTGCCCCTGCGGGGGATATGGATTGCCTTATCGCGGCGGTGCGCGGCGGTGCGGATGCGGTCTATCTCGGTGCGCGGAGCTTTGGCGCGAGGGCGTATGCCAAAAATTTTGAAATTGACGAGCTTGCCCGCGCGGTGATTTATGCCCATGCACACGGGGTAAAAATATACGTTACTATGAACACCCTGCTTACCGACGGGGAGCTTTCGGAGGCTGTTGCTCTTGCAAAGAGGCTTTACGAAATCGGCGTTGATGCACTTATAGTTGCCGACCTCGGACTTGTGCGAAGGCTTCGGCTGGAGCTTCCCGAAATGGAGCTTCACGCATCCACACAAATGTCGGTGCACAATACCTTTGGCGCGGACGAAGCCTACAAGCTTGGGTGTAGCAGAGTTGTTCTTGCCCGTGAGGTAAACGGACGGGATATTGCAAAAATTACCGAAAGCTGCCTTCCCGAAACGGAGGTCTTTTTACACGGTGCGCTTTGCGTTTGCCACTCGGGGCAATGCCTTTTCTCCTCGCTTGTCGGGGGAAGAAGCGGCAACCGCGGCGAATGTGCACAGCCCTGTCGCCTTCCGTATTCGGGCGGCTATCCGCTTTCGCTTACCGACCTTTCGCTCGCGGAGCATATCCCCTCGCTTATAAAATCGGGAGCCGCCTCGCTTAAAATCGAGGGACGAATGAAATCCCCCGACTACGTTTATACCGTCACCTCAATCTACCGAAGCCTTATTGACGAGTGCCGCACCCCGACCAAAAACGAGCTTACTCGCCTTCTTCGTGCGTTCAGCCGCGGCGGCTTTACCGACGGGTACTATACCGAAAAAGTAGAGTCAAGGTCTATGCTCGGTGTTCGTTCACAGGACGACAAGGCGGCATCACGCGCCGACCGAGAGCAGATAGAAAAAGAGGCTATAACCCCCACCCGTGTTAAGATATCCGCCGTGTGCGAGATAAAAGCCAACACTCCGTTGGCGTTAACATTAGTTTACAAAACGAGAAAAGGGGAGCAGCTTTTCGCCACAGTGACGGGTGAGGTCCCCGATGCCGCAAGGTCACAGCCACTGACGGAGGACGGAGTGAAATCCAGACTTTGTAAAATGGGCGGAACCTTTTTCCTGCTTGACTGTGGGGATATATCCCTTTCGCTTGATGAAGGTCTTAACCTTTCTCCCGCGGCGATTAATGCGCTTCGCCGCAATGCGGTGGCAGAGCTTGAAAACAAAATCGCAAAAATGCGCGGTGAAAACCCCGCAAACAAAAGAGAGAATTTCCATACCCAAACATACGAAAACGGTAAAACGCTTGACGGTGTAAGGCGTACGGCAATTTTCTATGACACCGATGTGCTTGCTTCGCTCGGTGATGCGGTTGATTGTTTTGATATTATATTTGTTCCGCTTGTGAAATATGCCGACTCCCG
The DNA here is from genome assembly GCA_045533315.1 of Eubacteriales bacterium. GTDB lineage: Bacteria > Bacillota > Clostridia > Oscillospirales > CAG-272 > UBA1740. Next base: position 11,145 of record JAZSHN010000068.1, read on the forward strand.
CCTAAAAACAAACGGTGTCGCACTTCCGCCCGTGGTTATGGAGTCCGAGCTTGACGAGGTTGGCAGCCTTCTTAATGACGCGGCTTCCTCGGGCGCAAAATATGCTCTTGTCGGTAATCTCGGGCATCTTGAAATTTGCAGGGCGGCGGGACTTATACCCGTATCCGATTTTCGCTTTAACATTACAAACCGTGACACGGGTAGGGTTGTTTCCGAGCTTGGTGTAAACAATACTTTACTTTCACCCGAGCTGACCGCCCCGCAGGCAAGGAGCGTCGGCGGCGCATCGGTGGTTTACGGTCGCATACCGCTTATGCTCACCGAAAGGTGCTTTATTCGGGATAATTTCGGATGTAAATCCTGCTCCTCCTTCTCGCTTGTCGACCGAAAGGGCGCGAAATTTCCGATAATCCGCGAATACAGTCACCGAAACCTGATTTTAAATTCCGCCGTTACCTATATGGGTGACAGGCAAAACGAAATCCGCAGTGCGGTGTCGCATCACTTTATTTTTACCACCGAAACTGCGGGTGAAATCTGCGCGGTTATCGATGCCTTTCAAAAAGGTAACGCCTTTCCGCTTTCCTATCCCATGCGAAGAATGGGACGGCGGGACACACCAAAGGTATAAAGGGCAGTTTCATATTAAGCCTATAAAAGGAAAGGAGCATCTATGTCCGTACTATTCACAAATGAAGAAAAAATGCCGCGGGTTGATGCCCTTATTGTCGTGGAGGGGGCAGAGCCGCCCTGTGGCGAATATATAACCGCACCGCCCATAGGCTTTGACCGTGTCGACCGCTTTTCGATTACGGGGGCGGTTGCCGAATTTTTCTCGCACGCGCTTTCGGAGGCCTCACGGCGCGGATATACCGCGGTTGCGGTGCGCTTTCCGACGCTTACCTCCCGCATTCTTTACACCTATCTTTTAAAGGTTAATTTGATGCGGATTGTTGACCCCTTTGATGTTGACGTCTATATCCTTGTCGGCGAAAGGGAAAAGCTAATTATCCGCGAAATCCTTGGCATCGAGGACGTCGTTTATCCAACGATGTATTCGCGAAGGAACCCGTCCGCACCCTTTTCCGGTAGTGTAAGACGCCCGCAAATCGGGAAAGCGGCAATGCCGATTGCCGCAAACGCGCGTTACAGCATGGCGGAGGCATCCGCCGAGAGAATACATACTCCTTCGCTTGCCGACCTTATACGCGATATGGACGATACCTTTGCGGTGAGGCTTTTAAAGCTGATTGATATAAAAGGAATGGACGAGGTGAAAGCATACAAATCGGCAAACGTATCCCGTCAGACGTGGTATAAAATTATGAATGAAAAGGACTATCGTCCGTCGAAAACCACGGTGATTTCATTTGCGACTTCGCTCCGCCTTGATTTAGAGGAAACGCAGGCATTGCTTGCGACGGCGGGATTTACCCTTTCGGGCAGTATCCTGTTTGACAAAATCATTTCCTATTGCATTTCGGAGCAGATTTTCGACGTGTTTGAAATTAACCAAATGCTTTATTCCTATGACCAGGAGTGCCTTGGTGCGTAGTCAACCGTCAATTGACCAAAAGTAAAAATAGCGCTGCTATAATGTGATTGCAGTCGGGTGGAAAGCAAAAATTCCAACACCGAAACGGCTGTAATCACATTTTATTTTACGGAGGGAAAAATGAAAAAGACGGACGACAAAACGATAGCTTGCGCGGAGGGAAACGGCATCACCGAAATCGTGTTTATTCTTGACAAAAGCGGCTCTATGGCGGGGCTTGAGGAGGACACAATCGGCGGCTTTAACTCCTTTATCGAAAAGCAGAAGGGCGAGGCGGGCAGAGCATACGTCACCACTGTGCTTTTCTCCACGGACTACGAAAAAATGCACGACAGGGTTGACCTTTTGGAAATTGCGCCCTTGACCCGCGCGGACTACCGAGTAGGTGGCGGCACGGCACTTTACGATGCACTCGGCGACACGATAGAGCATATCACCACGGTGCACAGGTATATCCGCCGCGAGGACGTGCCAGAAAAAACAATATTCGTTATAACCACCGACGGAGAGGAAAATTCAAGCAGGCGCTACCGTGCGGCGGACGTAAAGCGAAAAATCAAGGTCTGCGAAGAAAGCCTCGGCTGGGAGTTTCTTTTTCTCGGTGCGAATATAGATGCCTTTTCGGCGGCGGATAAAATAGGCATCCGTCGCGAGCGCGCCGCAAAATACGACTGTGCCGATACAGGCGCAATGTTCAGCACAGTTTCCTCCGCGGTTTCCTATTGCCGACGTGTCGGAAAGGTAAAGGACAGCTGGGCGGAGGACCTGGACACCGAGGGTGAGGATTGATTAACCTTAACCCCGAAAACGTTGGGGTGTATTAAAGAAAATTCGGGAGCGTGTTTAAATAAAATACGAGGGGGCGTGTCAAATTTTGGGCAATTTTTCATTGGGAACACCCCGCAAAAAAAGGCACCTTTTTTTCAGGCGATAATAGGTGAAGTTTTCGCTATCGCGAAAGTGAAGTTGCGTGAGTTGCAAAGCAACTCTTTGCAGTGAAGTTTGTGTTCCCCACAAGTGAAGTTAAATTTGCCCACTTTGCAGGAAGGCAAAACTTCACTATCCAAAGGATAACTTCACTTACGAAGTAAGCTTCACTTGCCCGTATTGGCAAATTTAGTTAGGGCGACCTGCGATAATGCAGGTCGCCCTATGATGTCCACTTTTGTTTACATTTGCACGCAAACGGTGCATTTTGTTTCCTGTGCGTATTATTTAAGAATAACCTCGATAACGGGAACCACAACGTCGGGCTTTACAAACGGGAGCTTGAAGAAAAGGATGTTCTCCGCTGTGGTTTGCCCTTCGCTGAAGTGGTCGGTTTTACCCTCGGTAAAGAGGACCTCCGAGCCGTCGTGAAGGAACTGTGCATAGTCGACGCGACCCGCGAGCCCCTTGATTTCAAGATATTGATACGGGTAGTCGAAAAGGTGGATATAAAGCCTCTTTCCATTCTGTGACTGTGTGTACCTTGTGCCAAAGGGTGCGGTTGCGAGAAGGTCAGGCTCCGCCATTGTACAGCCGTAGATGGATTTGCCGTTGTATTTCATCCACTCGCCGTACACCTCTAAAGCGGCATCGGCTCTCTTGTCGAAATATCCGCGGGAGGTCGGCCCTACGTTCATAAGAAGATTGCCGCCACAGGATACCGTGGTAATAAGCATACGGATGAGCATATCGGGGGATTTCCAGGTGCTCTCGTCGCGGTGATAGCCCCACGAGCCCGAAAAGGTCTGACACGCCTCCCAGGTGACAAGCTCTCCCGTTTCGGGATGGCGCGGCCATTCGGTGACCTGATACTGCTCGGGTGTGCGGATGTCGCCCTCAACCCCCGTGCGGTTGTCGATAATTATATGCGGCTGAAGCGAGCGGGCAAGGGCGATAAGCTCCTCAGCCTCCCAATCCTTTTTACCCTTGCCGGGCATACCGCGATAGGTTTGCTCCTCGTAGGAAAAGTCAAACCACAAAACGTCAATCCTGCCGTAGCCCGAAAGAAGCTCGGTAACCTGATTTCTCATATACTCGGCATAGCGGTGCATATCTCTGCCCCTGTTGAATTTTTCGGGGTCGCAGTCGTCACGGCGCGGGTGGGTGACGTCAAGCGTAAAATCGGGGTGATGCCAGTCGATAAGCGAGTAGTAAAAGCCGACCTTTAACCCCTCCGCGCGAAAGGCATCCGCATACTCCTTTACAAGGTCGCGGCCAAACGGCGTATTGGTGATTTTGTAATCGGTATATTTCGTGTCGAAAAGGCAAAAGCCCTCGTGGTGCTTTGTAGTAAGAACGGCGTATTTCATACCCGCCGCCTTTGCCTTTTTCGCCCATTCCTTTGCGTCGAAAAGGTCGGGGTTAAAATGCTCGAAATACTTGTCGTACTTTTCCTCGGATATTTTTTCATAGCTTTTTATCCACTCGTGTCTTGCGGGCATCGCGTAAAGTCCGAAATGGATAAACATACCAAACCTGTCGTTTACGAACCATTCGGTGTCGCCCGCGGTTTTTCTTCTTACGTAGCTTGACATAAATCCTCCAAAGCCGTTTTCTTTTATTATAACCCGAAAGGGGGGCGCGGGTCAATACATCTTTTACCGAATAAACTTAACAAAACCTATATTTTGTTACGCAGCTCCTCGCATTTTTGCGAATTTTAACAAAACAGCCCCGAGAAAACTCGGGGCTGTAAATTGTTGCTTATTTTGTTAGTCCAGCTCCGTTTCAACAAACGGTGTGATAACCATTGCGTCCTCGAAGTCAAAGTCGCGGGGGTCGACGTCGTCGAAAAGTCCGTAATGGACGGGAATGGCTTTTTCCGCGCCAAGCTCGTAGGCGAAGTCGGCGGCATCCTTTGCATTCATATTGTTTCCGTAGCCGTTGATGGGAAGAAAGGCATAGTCTACTCCGTTTTCAACGAGGTCAAGACAGTCGTCAAGCACGTCGTAATTGTAAAGCGTGTCGCCCGAAACGTAGTAGGTTTTGTCCCCGTCGTCAAGTATGACTCCGATTGCGGTGCGGTCGCTGTGCTCCGCCTTTACCGAATAAAAGGTGATGCCGCCCTCCGACCAAACCGAATGCGGAGAGAGAAGCACGTAGTTATGCCCTCCGCCAAAATGACGGATGCGGTTATACGCCCCCTCGGAGGCAAGGACGGTCATTTTTCTCTCCGTCCCGAGAATGCGGGTGAGGGTCGCATCGTCAAGCCTGTCGGGCTCTGTATTCGTGAGTATAAGCAGGTCGGCAACGGGAGTCCTGTATTCCTCCGGCACTGCGATTTTTCTGTGCTTTGCGGGGTCGGAGTCACCGAGCGAGTCGGAAAGATACGGGTCGATAAGCACCCTGATTTTCTCCCCCTCGAAAAGGAGCCCTGCCTGTGTTAACCATGTTACCTTCATTTGTATTTCTCCATTCCGCCGCCTGTCGGCGAGCCGTGATTTTTGCCCGATTGCGAGCCGTGATTTTTGCCCAATTGCGAGCCGTGATTTTTGCAGCGCGTGGGCGACTTTGATTAAAAATTTACCGTTTAATTTAACACGGTAGCCGTGTTAGCGTAAAAATATACCGACAATCAGCATTCCGAGCGTGCCCGAAATCCCCCCGATTACAGCACCCACGACAACGTCGCGGATAAAATGCCTGCCAAGCAGGACGCGGCACACACAAAGCAGCACACCGAGCGCGAGAATTACCACTCCCGCCGCGGGCGCGGTAAAGCAAAGTGCGGAGCCGATAATAAACGAGGATGCCGCGTGACGGGAGGGAAAGGAGCTTCCGCTTTTGCCCTTTTCCTTAAGGGAGGAAAGCGCATCGCACTCAAATACCTCGTAGGGGCGGGGCGCATTTATCGCACGTCGCATCAGAGTTATCGCCACAAACGGGGTAGCCGTGACAGCCAAAAACGAAAGGCAAAGGGGGAGGTTATCCACCGCACAAAAGCCGATAAACAATCCGTAAGCCGCCACGGTGAGATAGGTTATTACCTCCGAGAGGACGGAAAGAAATTTTATAGTGCCGCGCCGCGAATAAACGGCGGTGTAAAGCGAAAGATATTTTTCCTTACGCATCGGTCTTTTCCGCCTTTTTCTTTTCTTTTCTGTTTTTGCTGTTTATAATAGCCTTGTCAAACCATTGCTCAAGACGGTCGCGGAAGAAGTTAAGAAGCACCGAAAGAATAATACCGAGCGCGAGCATAAATATGAAGAAGGGCTTGTTATCCATAACGTGGGTAAAGCCGAATATGTTAAATTCGGCAAGAGTTGCCTCCATAAGCGCGCTGACCGCGATGCCCGCGGACATTGATACACCGACAAGCCCCACCACGGCAAACCGCCAAAGAGTAAACGGGCGGCAGGCATAGATAAGGTTGGTAAAGCCAACGAGCGTTACAACGCACATTGCCACCGCGTTACGGCAGTCAACCGTTATGTTGTCGGGGGCAAACATACCGATAAGAAGAATTACAAGCGTCGGTATGAACATCGCCACCGCACAGGGGAAGGATTTTACCAAAACCCTGTCGAGGAAGGAGCCCTCGATACGCTTGTCGTTCGGCTCAAAGGCGAGGGCAAACGAGCCGACGCCGATAATGAAGAATTCAAGGAACAGGAAGTTGTTCGGTCTGAACGGATAGCCCGAAACCGTAACAATCGTAAAGAGCGAAAGAAAGATAGTGAATATCGTTTTCATAAGATAGAGCATTGCCGATTGCCTTACGTTGTTGATACAGCGGCGGCCCTCAAGAACAATATTCGGCAGGCTTGAGAAATCCGAGTTCATAAGAACAATCTGCGATACCTTTTTTGCGACCTCGCTGCCGTCGGCAACCGAAATCGCACAGTTCGCCTCCTTAAGAGCGAGCGTGTCGTTTACGCCGTCACCCGTCATTGCGACGGTGTGACCCTTTGCCTTCAGGGTTTTGATAATAAGAACCTTTTGCTCGGGAGTGACCCTACCGAAGATGGAATATTCGTCGGCAATTGCCGCAAGCTCCTCGTTTGTCAGCTCCTCACAGGAGAGGTATTTGTCCGCGTCCTTTATACCGACCTTTCTCGCTATGGAGGAAACGGTTGCGGCGTGGTCGCCCGAAATAACCTTTACGGTTACACCCTGATTTTGAAAGCTTTTGATTGTTTCTACCGCGGAGGGGCGAATTCTGTCGGCTATGCAAATGAGGGCGATTGGACGTCCCTTTCTTTTTAGAGAGGGAAGCTCCGCAAGGACAAGCACACGCTCGCCGAGCAGGGCGCGCTCGTTGATTTTTTTGTCAAGCTCGGGCGAAATTTCACACGGGGTAAAGTGCGGAGCTCCGAGTGCGTAGCAGCCGACCCTTTCGATATTCATTGCCGTATACTTTCTCGCCGAGGAAAAGGGTACGGAGTCTATGATGTTACCCTCGCGCTTTCCGAATTTTGAAATAAGCGCGCGGGAGGTTGCGTTGGTTGCGTTTTCCTCTCCCTCGAGGTATGCCATAATCTCGCCGATGCGGTCGTCCGACACGTCCTCTGCCACGGGGATAACGAGCGAGACCTCCATCGTGCCGTCGGTTATTGTGCCCGTTTTGTCAAGGCAAAGCACGTCGGCGCTTGCAAGCATTTCAATGGAATACATATCCTGCACAAGTGCCTGCTTTCTTGCGAGGGTTATCTGGCTTACCGAGAGGGTAAGCGTTACGAGAAGATAAATTCCCGAAGGTATCATACCGATTATAGAGCCGCAGGTTTGAAGCACGACGTTTTCCCAAAGCTCCCAGCCCGAAAGCCCGTCGTTCTTGTAAAATCCGAGGTTTGAAAGCACCATAAGCGCCGCCATCGGAACGATAAAGATGCCGATAAACTTTATAAGCTTGTTAAGGTCGCGGAAAAGGTTGGAGGAGGGTGCCTTGAAATTCTTTGCCTCCTTTTCAAGCGAGTGGACGTAGTTATCCTTTCCAACTCTGTCAACCTCTGCAAACACGCTTCCGCTGACGAGGAAGGAGCCTGCAAGAAGTCTGTCGCCCTTGCTTTTTTTAATGGGCACAGACTCTCCCGTAATCATACTCTCGTTAGCCTCGCAGCTGCCCGAAATAACGATACAGTCGGCAAGCACCTGCCGTCCAAGCTCAAGGCGCATTACCTCGCCGATAACTATCTCCGAGCCGTCAATGTCCCAAAGCTCGCCGTCGCGCACAACCGTTGCCTTTGGGTCGGTGGTCATCGAAAGCTTTTCAACCGTGTGCTTTGCACGAAGCTGCTGAAAGGTGGCAATCGCAATATTCGGTATAACGATAAAAAGATATGTAAGGTTTGTAAATGCTCCAAAGCTGACAAGCACCACCGTGATTATCGCCCATACAAGGTTGAAAAAGGTGCAAAGATTGTCGGTTATTATTTTAAGGTAGGTTTTGCCCGCCCTGTCCCTTGCGACGTTAACGTTGCCGAGGTCGATTTGAATGTCAACCTCCTCGCTTGTAAGGCCAAGCCCCTCGGGAATCTCGATTTTGACCTCGTCCGCCTCTGCCTCTCTCTTTATCTCGTCAAGGTCGTCGATAATCTCCGCGTCTACCTCCTCGGGCTCGTTGGAAAGGCTCGGCTCGAAAAGCTCGGTTATTCCCTTTTTTAACCCATCAAACAGTTTTTTAAAAAATTCCATTGCTTCTCCAAATATGTTATGTGCGGGCGCACCCACACGGACGTTTATATTTATACAAATATATCATAGCACACCCGATTTCGGTTTGTCAATAAATCAAACGCGCGAAATTTAAAATTTATTGTTTGTTCAAAAAGGGGGAGGCGTTTTGAGCCGTCAAGTTGCATCTCAACCCTTGCGCCATTCTTGGGGGAGAAGGCTTAACGGTGCGACGGGCTTGATTTTCGCTGAAAATAAAAATCCGCCGCCCTATTGACATTTTGAAAATAATAATATATAATGTATTCGCAAAATGACAAAGGCTGTGACGAAGAGAGTAGCGATAGGAAAATGGCACAGAGAGTCGGGGTTGGTGCGAGCCGATGCAGATTACCTACCGTGAAAATCACTTCCGAGCCGCAAGCCCGAAAGAATGCAAGTAGGGTGCGACGTATGTCCTGCGTAAAGGGGCGCATATTGATAGATATGTGAAATAGGTGGTTGAATTTTTCCGTTTCCGTATAGGAAGCGGTTTTTTTATACACGGCA